>VEQS01000114.1 GCA_018883105.1 Phycisphaerales bacterium | reverse complement strand
GGCCTACGCGCATCCGGAGCGCCGGTTCGACGATGGGCCAGTGCGCAAGCTGCACCGGCGTGCGTACGAGGCGACTGCAGCCATTCACGGCAGATCGATCGGTGGGGGCGCGACCGCGCTCATGCTCGTGCCATCGTCTGTTGAGCACTCGGTCACGCTCATTGGGTCGACCATGCTCCACAGGCTCATGCGGACGGTTGCCACCGGCCCCATGTCCGTCTACTACCGAGCCAAGTCGGCGCAGCGAGCGCCAGACGCGATGGCCACCACATGCGTGCGGCGCGACATCCTTCCTGGGAGCCTGCCGTTTGTGGTCAGGCACCTCTGCTCGCCCGAGGTCCATGACGATCACCTCTCCCCCGTGGACTTCGGGCAAGTCGAGGTGCTCTGCTACGACCCACCGACGTCTTTGGTGAGTCGTGTCGATCTCGCATTCCGCGAGATGTTCCATGGCGTATCCACCCTCCGGCCCATGCAGCCGCGTACCGAGGGTTTCACGGGTGCGTTCCTGCCGTTCCCACTTCGGCATGTGTGTCTTGACGTGATGTTCCACCGCTCCATGACGCTGGCAGACGTGCGAGCCGGGCTCTACTTTCGGAGCGCGCCAGACGTCGTGTACTCCGCGAACCCCGAGTTTCTGAGGTATCCGGTCAAGATCGCTGTGCAGCACGCCACGGGCCTGTCACTGCCGGCGCCGTTCGCGGCAATCAGGAATGGGTGGGACGAACTCCTTCGGGGCAGCGCTGCGCTCCTGGGGTTGCGGCTCGAGGACTTCTGCACCTACCGAATCGACCTCGAGTGCCCGCCTACGCCGTCAGACGTGCGCATACGTTGGGCCTGGACGGGGGAGGCGGGCTAGTGAGACGGTGACGAGGCGCGCGAGAGACCGGCCACTCGATGTCGGCGGACAATCAGGGCCGAGTGCACCGAGGTCTGCGATGTCGTCACAACGGTGTCGCTGGTGGTCGTCGAGCCCGAGGAGCCGTGACTGACGGGGCGTGATCGGCACGATCGGGTCGCGCGTCTGCCGCTCGTGACGGTGGGCAAGGGGCGTCTGATGCCACAGTCCGACTTGGCCTGAGTTCAAGGGATGTCCAAGTACCCTTTGGGCATGCGCCGGGTCCTCTCGAAGCTGATTGACTTGACGCAGCGCAAGTGGCAGGCGCGGTGCCTGACGTGCGATGCGGCCTTCCCGTACCCGGGCATCCGCTTGGGCGCAGCGGGACGCCCGATCAGGCTGATGCGATGCCCTCGCTGCGCACGACTGCGCATGTGCAGGGCGGAGCCGATAGAGGGTTCCACCGATGCGAGTGAGGTACGGGGCTAGCCACGCGCGAGGAGTCCACTGCGGATAGGCGCTCAACGCGAACGCCCCGGCTGGGAGGCCTGGGGCGTTCACTCTTCACCAGCGGGTGCGTCAAACGCGGCGATCCGCGGTCCGCGATACTGCCTGCATGAGCCCCGCAAGCCCGCAGCAGCCAACATGGGACGCCGTCGACCGGGCACTCGAGCAGTGGCTCGCGCCGCAGGACGAAGCCCTGCGAGCGGCGACGGCGTCGGCGGATCGCGAGGGTCTTCCCCGGATCGCCGTCTCGCCCGCCCAGGGCCGACTGCTCGAGGTGCTTGCCCTCGCGATCGGAGCGCGGCGCATCCTTGAGATCGGCACGCTCGCGGGCTTCAGCACGATCTGGCTCGCCAGGGGGCTGGTCCCGGGCGGTTCGCTCGTCACGCTCGAACTCGATCCGGAACGCGCACGGCTCGCCCGGACCAACATCGACCGTGCGAAGCTCACCGCGAAGGTCGAGGTCATGGTCGGTCCGGCGCTCGCCTCGCTCGAGTCGCTTCGCTCGGCTGCCACCCCGCCCTTCGATCTCATCTTCATCGACGCCGACAAGGAGAACTGCCCGGCATATCTCGATCACGCGGTCGCGCTCTCGCGCGAGGGCACGCTCATCGTCGTCGACAACGCCATCCGGCGGGGGCGGCTCATCGAGACCGAGACCGGCGATGCAAGCGTGGAAGGCGTCCGCGCGATGATGGACCGCATCGGCAAGGACCCCCGCCTCGCCGCGGCGGGCATCCAGACCGTGGGCGCCAAGGGCTACGACGGAATAGTGCTTGCACTCGTGGGCGATGCGCCGCGCGCCGCCGGCGACCCGCTGGACATCCTGCTGCGCCACGACGCCTGGGCGACGCGCGAGGTGCTTCGTGCGTGCGGCGGACTGACCGAAGAGCAATGGCACCGCCGCTTCGAGATCGGTCCCGGGTCGCTGCACGACGCGTTGACGCACGTGGTGGGCGCCATGCTGCGCTGGGCCGACCGCATCGACGGTCCGCCGACCGAGCTTCGGCCATCCATCGAGGGTGTTGCGCAGCGGACGCCTGCGGAACTGCTGGCGCTCCTCGAGGCAGCGGAATCGGGGCTCGCGGCAAGCGCGGATCGCGCGCGGGCACGCGGCCTCGGCACGGAGTTCGAGGTGCCGCTCGCGGGCAAGACCCACCGCTTCACGCTCGGCGCCGCGCTGGTCCACGTGACGACGCACGGCATGCACCACCGCGCGCAGTGCCTCAACATGCTACGGCACCTGAGCGTGCCCGGCATCAGCGATCGGCTGCCGGAGATCGACCCACTGGACTGGCAACTGCAGGCGGAGGCCTGACCGTCACGCTGCGGGGCGCACAGTGACGCTCGACTGGGCCGGAAGGTCAAGGCACGCACGCCGAACAAAGGCGCGAACGCCCCGGCCGTGGGGCCGGGGCGTTCACGCTGAACCGTTCGTCGCCTAGATCCACAGCCGCTGGATCGGCACGGCGAACATGCCGTCGCCGAAACCCACGGTGAGCTCGCCGTCGTACGCCACCACGCCGCAGGTGAATCGCTTGCCGCAGGCCTCCCGCAGCACCTTCAAGCCGTTGAAGTCCGAGGCACGCACGGTCGACGACGCCTTCACCTCGACGCCGCTCACGCGACCCGCGCCGTACTCGAGCACGATGTCGACTTCCGCGCCGTCACGATGGCGGAAGTGGCTGAACGTGATTCGCTCGTCGAGACCGGACGCCTGCCTGCGCAGCTCCTGGTACACGAACGTCTCCAGCATCTGCCCTAGCGCGTCCCGATCGGCCCAGAGGGCATCGGCCGAAAGCCCGAGCAAAGCGCATCCAAGGCCGGTGTCCGCGATGTGCAGTTTCGGCCCCTTCACCAGCCGGCTGATGCGGTTCGTGTGCCACGCCGGCAGCTCCTCCACGAGGAAGAGCCGTTCGAGCAGCGTGACGTAGTCGCGAATGGTCGGACGACTGAGGCCGAACGGACCGGAAAGGTCGCTCACGTTGAGCGTGCGGGCGGTCTGCCCCGCGACCAGTTCCAGCAGCCTGGGGAGAGCGTCAAGGGACGCGATCCGCGCCATCGACCGAACGTCCCGCTGCACGAGCGTCTCGACGTAGTCCCGATGCCACCGTGCTCGGCGCGCAGGCGTCGGCAGCGGCAGCAGTGCGGGAAAGCCGCCCTGCACGATGCGCTCCGCGAGCTTCGCGCCTTGGCGGTTCGCCGACTCCATGGGGAAACGGCCCGCGAGCAGCCGCGGGAGGAAGACCGGGCGGGACCGTGCCAGTTCGCATTGCGCCAGCGGGTGCAGCCGCACGATCGCCATGCGGCCGGCCAGCGAATCGGACAGCGTCGGCAGCAGCAGCACGTTCGACGAACCGGTGAGCAGGAACCGCCCCGGCGAGCGATCGCGATCGACCGCCATCTTGAGCGAGAGGAACAGCCCGGGCACGCGCTGCACCTCGTCAAGGATCACGCGGTCGGGAAGGTCGGCGACGAATCCCGCGGGGTCGGATTGCGCGAGATTCAGGACGCCCGCATCGTCGAACGTGAGCGAGCGGTAGCCGCGGCGAGCGCCGTACTCCATCGCGAGCGTCGACTTACCCGACTGTCGCGGGCCGTGAATGAGCACGACGGGCGAGTCCTGCATGGCCTCAGCGAGGGGGCCGGTGGCAAGGCGCGGAAGGAGGCGGTTCGACGGCATCCGCGGATTGTAACCTTTATGTCCGCGGATTGTAAGTGTTTGTTCCGCCAAGTGCAACCGAAGACGGCCGCTGCGCCTCGCTACGCGGCGTACCGCAGGTCCCCCATGATTGCCGGACGATCCGACTGGCGGATCCCGCTCGGGGTGGTCACGTCGACAGGAAGCCCGAGCACGGACTCGAGATGCTGCTTCACCTCGATCAGGTCGAGCAGGTCGCGATGATCCTCGAAATCGACCAGCAGGTCCACGTCCGAATCGGCCCGGGCGGAACCGCGCGCGCGCGAACCGAACACGCCGATCCGCAGCACGCCCATGCGGCGCAGCGCCGGCAGCTCGGCACGGATCGCCGCCAGCAGCGCGTCAAGGTCGGCGGTGGCATACGGGCTCATGAGGGAAATCGCAGCCGGGGCGTGGCAATCTCAGGTGCGGCCGAAGCGGCCGTTTGCCGAGTGCACGATCGTCCATGTGCCGATTTCACGATCAACGCGCGGCGCGGAAGGTGATGGCAAGCGCTTCCGAGCTGACTTCTTCATGCTCGAGCCGCTCGGCAATGATGCGGAGCGCCAGCGCCTGCGCGTGGGCACGAGCCCGCTCCGGCGTCGCGCCGTAGGCCATCGTGCCGGGCGGCGAGGGGATCTCCGCGATCCAGCGACCGTCGTCCTCGCGCTCAAAGTCGATCGTGAATTCCATTGTCATGGCCTTGCGGATGAACGTGGCGGAATCGGGCGATCGGCAACGCACATCATGCGACGCGGATCACCACGTGGCTGGTCTGCACCGCGGCGTAGGCGATCGCAGCAAGCACGTCATCGCGTTCGAGCGACGGATGGTCGGCGAGCACTTCCTCGGTGGTCGCGCCGCCGGCGAGCAGCTCGAGCACGTCCGATACGCGCATGCGGGTACCGCGGATGCAGGGACGGCGGCCACACTTGCCGGGTTCGACGGTGATTCGCCCACGGAGCGCGCTGGTCATGAAATCCAATTTAGCCACCCGTCGCATTTCGGCGCAGGCCGAATCAGTGGGTCGTACGGCAGGACGAACCAGGGCCGATCGTGAGTAGTCCGGGCGGAACAGACTTCGAACAGAAAGTTGGGTTTCGGCTCCCGAGGCAGGCTGGATGCCCCCTCGTGGGACGCTCGGAACGGCGATTCTGGCCCGAATGGCGTCTGCGGTCACCCAGACGTACCGCCGGCACAGACCCCTCCGCGTGAGCGGAGGCAGCGGACGAGAGATGATTCCGAGTGGGGCGGGAACGACCAGGGGACGAAGCTCATCTCGCCACCGGCCCCGGCCCGTCCTTCGCGTTCGCGCGGGCGGAAAGCCGTTCCGGTCCGTCTGTCCGCGTGAGTTCCGCATCCACCACCACGGCCGCACCGTCACGACGCGAGGTGACGCGCACTTCCGTCATGCTCGCATCGGAACCGAACTGGATCGACGCTGCCTCGCCGACCTTGGCGAGGATCCGCGGCGCAGAAAGCACGGCGTCGGACGAGTCGGTGATTCGGATCTGAGCCATGACCAGTTCCGAGGGGTCGGAATCCGGATCGGGTGCAGGCACGAGGTGGGCGTCAAGGGACATGGCGGCCGGGCGTGCGACTTCGGGCACAAGCGATGTGACGATCCACACTGCGACTCCGAGCAGCAGCGCAACCGTGGCTGCAGCAACGATCAAGACATTTCGCCGCATCTGTTCCTCCGGCGCCTCGCGCCTGCATGCTTCCACGTGCGAATCGAAGTCCCCGAACCGGCGGTGCGCCTCGGCAATCGCCTCGACCCGAGGCATGCCGGAACGCTCGAGCTCCGCCGCGCACTGCGCAACGTGCAGCTCAAGCTCTTCCCGAATCTCCGATGCGGCACCCGAGGCCGCATTTCCGGCATCCGTCATCTCGCCCATGCGACCCTCCCCGCGGCCGGGCGCAGGTCGCGTCCGTCGAGCACGGCGGTCACCGCCGATGACACGCGCTTCCACAGGTCTGCGTCCGAGGCGAGCCGCTTCCGGCCCGCGGGCGTGATCCGGTAGAAGCGTGCCTTGCGGTTGTTCTCGCTTGCACCCCACTCCGCGGTCACGTGCTTCAACCGAACAAGGCGGTGGAGCGCCGGGTAAAGCGATCCTTCCTCGACGAGGAGCGTCGCGTCGGAACGCTCCTTGATCCAGCGCGCGATGGCGTAGCCATGCAGCGGCTCGCCGCTGATCGAGCGCAGGATGAGCAGGTCGAGCGTCCCGGGCGGGATCTCGGGGCGGTCGTCGGATGTCTGGTTCCGCGGCATGGGCATCTCCTTCGGGGTGCTGTGGTCGTACTCCCCTTGAGCAACAAGGGAAGTATCGCACGGCTTCCCTTGTGTGTCAAGGGGAGTCTTTGCGACTGCGGTCGCGGTTTCGAGGGCCGTCGCCCCCGCCCCAGCGGGGCCGACCCAGTCTGAACCCAGCACCCTGCTCCGCGAGAGACCCGGAGAGACTTTCGGCCCATCTGGTCGGCCAGCGGGGGAGCCTGGCGACCCCGTGGTTAAGACCCCGAGACACCGCTGCACCAACCGCCCTGGCCCACCCCTCGAAAACGCCGCCAAGAAAGCGAGAGACGCGCCCTCGTGGAGGACGCGTCTCTCGTGCGTTTGGCGAGGGCTGCTGTTCGCAACCACTCTTGAAGTAGTCCGAGCGAAACAGGTTTCGAACAGGGTGGGTTGGGTTTCGGCTCTCATAGAGAGCGAGACACCCGACTGGCGCGCTCGGAATGGGGTTCCGGCGCCGACGGCGATGCCGCGCCTCGCCGGCCATTCGCCGCCGATGCGGACGAGCGCCAGGCCTTGACGTGTATATCGTTTGCGATATACTGACCTCGTGCTCCGCCCCATCCACTGGCTCGGCTCGTCGCTCGACGACATCCGCGGGATGCCGGAGGACGCCCGGCGCGACATCGGCGTGGAGCTCACGCTTGTCCAGGGCGGAGACCTCCCGGCCGACTGGAAACCGATGCGCGGCATCGGGCCGGGCGTCATGGAGATCCGGGTCCACCGTCCGGGCGAGTTCCGGGTCCTGTACGTGGCGAAGTTCGCGGAGGCGGTCTATGTCCTGCACGCCTTCGCCAAGAAATCCCAGAAGACCGCCAAGTCCGACCTCGAACTGGCGCAGCGCCGATACGCACAGATGACCGCGATCCGTCGGTCGATCACCGAATGAAGGAGACCCCATGCCCCGCCCCGCCACGACAGCCAAGCGCCCCCGCCCCCGCACCCACCGCACGACCAAGGCGAACGGCAACGTCTTCGCCGACCTCGGCTTCTCGCCGCTGGAGTCGGCCAGCCTGCAGCTGCGGGCGCGGCTCATGGCGGAACTGATCCGCATCGTCCGCGCGCGCAAGCTCACTCAGGCCGCCGCCGCACGCCTGCTGGGCGTGAGCCAGCCGCGGATCAGCGACCTGATGCGCGCGAAAGTCGAAAAGTTCTCGAGCGACGCGCTGGTCGAGATGCTGGCCCTCGCGGGCATCGAGCTCGAGGTGACGCCGCATGTCGCGCGAAGGGTGGCCTGAACCTCACGCGCAACACGCGAACGCCCCGGCCGGGCGGCCGGGGCGTTCAATCTGAACCGTTCGGCGCGCCAGATTCGCGCGCGTCACTTGAAGTTGGATACTGCCCGCATGAACCCCATCAACCCGCAGCAGCCAACGTGGGACGCCGTCGACCGGGCACTCGAGCAGTGGCTCGCACCGCAGGACGAAGCGCTGCGGGCGGCGATGGCGTCGGCGGATCACGAGGGACTTCCCCGGATCGCCGTCTCGCCCGCGCAGGGCCGACTGCTCGAGGTGCTTGCCCTTGCGATCGGAGCGCGGCGCATCCTTGAGATCGGCACGCTCGCGGGCTTCAGCACGATCTGGCTCGCCAGGGGGCTGGCCCCGGGCGGTTCGCTCGTCACGCTCGAACTCGATCCGGAGCGCGCACGGCTCGCCCGGACCAACATCGACCGTGCCGGCTGCGGAGAACCCGTGGAGATCGTGGTGGGTCCGGCGACCCAGTCGCTCGAGGCACTGGGGGCCACGGGTGTTCCGCCGTTCGACCTCGTCTTCATCGATGCGGACCGGGAGAACTGCCTGGCGTACCTCGAGCACTCGATCGCGCTGTCCAGGCCGGGCACGCTGATCATCGTCGACAACGCCATGCACCGCGGCCGCCTCATCGAGCAGGGGACCGGCGAACCGAGCGTCGAGGGTGTGCGGTCGATGATGGACGCCATCCGGCGGCATCCGCGGCTGAAGGCGGCGGGCATCCAGACCGTGGGCGCCAAGGGCTACGACGGAATGGTGCTTGTACTCGTGGGCGATGCGCCGCGCGCCGCCGGCGACCCGCTCGACATCCTGCTGCGCCACGACGCCTGGGCGACGCGCGAGGTTCTTCGCGCGTGCAGCGGACTGACCGACGAGCAATGGCACCGCCGCTTCGAGATCGGTCCCGGGTCGCTGCACGACGCGTTGACGCACGCGGTTGGTGCCATGCTGCGCTGGGCCGATCGCATCGACGGTCCGCCGACCGAGCTTCGCCCATCCATCGAGGGCATTGCGCGGCGGACGCCCGCAGAACTGCTGGCGCTCCTCGACGCAGCGGAATCGGGGCTCTCGGCAAGTGCGGATCGCGCGCGGGCACGCGGCCTCGGCACGGAGTTCGACGTGACGCTTGCGGGCAAGACCCACCGCTTCACGCTCGGCGCCACGCTGGTCCATGTGACAACGCACGGCATCCACCACCGCGCCCAGTGCCTCAACATGCTGCGGCACCTGAGCGTGCCCGGCATTAGCGATCGGCTGCCGGAGATCGACCCACTGGACTGGCAACAGCAGGCGGAGGCCTGACCGTCACTCAGCGTGGCGCACAGTGACGCTCGACTCGGGCTGAAGATCAAGGCATGTCGTGGGTACTTGAGCGTGGATTTCTTCACGCACCTTCCGCCGCTTCATGTCGTTGAGCCTGCGGATGCCGCGGGCCAGGAGGTCGCCGATCGCCTGCATGCGTGCGGCCTTCGGGAGCGAGGGGTCGAGTGGGCGGTCCGGCTGCTGGGTCATGGCGAGGGCGGACGCGTGTGCCTCCATCCCTCTATCTCCGCAGCCGAAATCAAAGTCCTCCGCTTTCTCGCCGAGCGGATGCGGAATCTCGTTTCGACCCCCTTGGACGTTTATGCGTTCGTGTCCGCGCACCTCGGGAACACTGAACCAGAGACAGAAACACGCACGAGCCCGTCCGATGCTCGGAGAGACAAACCGCCGAGGTCGCCGCGACGGTCGGCCAGCGCACCGGCGGCACCTCGCCGCTGGCCCACCCCGCGAGACCTCCGCGTACGCAACCCCTTGTCGCAAAAGCGCGTACGCACGCCGCAAAACGCGAACGCCCCGGCCGGGAGGCCAGGGCGTTCACTCTTAACCGTGCGGCGCGCCAGTTTCGCGCGCGCCTCTTGAAGTAGTCCGCTCCTGACGGGCGCACAAAGTCTCATGTAGTACGGACCGCGATAGCGGAGGCGATGCGGGG
>VEQS01000113.1 GCA_018883105.1 Phycisphaerales bacterium | reverse complement strand
GCGGGCGGTAGAGCGCAAGCACGAAGTTCAGCACCACCTCCGCCGCGATCGCGAGTTCCCCGATGCCGATCGCGAAGGTCAGGTCCTCGAGGAGCCCCGCCTGCCCGAAGGCGTCCGCCACCAGGCCAACCGCGATCGCCAGCAGCGCCAGTGACGTCCCGACCGTCATGCACGCGCCGCCGCGCAGGTTCTGCCACGCCGGCTGGCGCGACATGCCCGCCGCAAAGCGCGCGAAGATGAAGCAGGCGAGCGCCAGCCCGACGCACACGGCGAGCTGCCAGCCCGTCGCCCCGCCTGCCGAGAACGGCACCGGCGGCTCGAGCGCCGCATCCGCCTTCAGGTCGCCGTCGAGCGCCGACAGCGTGCGCACGGTCCACGTGCCGGCCGCGGCCAGCGCGCCCGCAAGCGCCAGGCTCGCCGCCGGCACCAGGACGCGCAGCATCCAGTCGAGGCGCCGCGTGGCCACCATGGAGTCGGCCGCGCGCTCGGAATCGAAGACGGTCGACGCCCCGCGCGTGGCGCGAAGCTCCTCGGCCTCGAGCGACTCGAGCGCGGCGAGCCGCTGCTGGTGCCCCACCACCGCGAGGATGGCCCACGCCAGCACGCCGACGAAGGGCAGCGCGCTCGCGTGCACGAGCGCCGTGCTGCCGACCGCGCGGCCCATGACGAGGAGGACGAGCCCCACCGCCAGCAGCACGATGAGCCCGAGCCCGGCCACGCGGGTGGCCTGCTGGTGGGCATACTGGTCTGGGCGCATCGGGGGCATCGGAAGGGGATCCGGGGAACGCGCGGAGGGGCGCAAGGTACTGTATTCACGCTGCCGCCGTCCCGGCCGGCACGCGTCCCGACGCCATGGACTTCCTCACGCAGCTCTGGGCGATCGCCCGCAACACGGCCCTCGAGTGCCTCCGCCAGCCGGTGGTGCTGGCGGTCATGGTGGCGGGCACCCTGCTCGTGGTGATGAGCATCCCGTTCTCGGGATTCACGCTCATGGACGACCAGCGGATGTTCGTCGACATCGCGCTGAGCACGGTGTTCGTCGCGGGCACGCTGCTCGCGGCGTTCCTCGCCACGAGCGCGCTGGGCCGGGAGGTCGACAACCGCACCGTGCTCACGGTGGTCTCGAAGCCCGTCGGCCGCCCGGCGTTCGTGTGGGGCAAGTTCCTGGGCGTGGCGCTCGCGCTCACGGCGTGCACGCTGGTGCTTGCACTCGTCCTGATGCTGGTGGAGATGCACGGCACCATGCCCACGGTGCGCACGCCCTACCACCTGCCGGTGATCACGCTTGGGTGCCTCGCGGCGCTCGGCGCCGTCATCGGCGCGGCGTGGGCCAACTACATGTACGGATGGAGCTTCCCGGCGGCGGCCACGGGCCTGGCGCTGCCCATGCTCGCGACCGCCTACCTGGTGTGCCTCCTCTTCGACAAGGACTGGACGCCGCTTGCGCCCACGGCGCAGTTCGAGGGCCGGCTCTGGCTGGCGGTCGCCATGATGTGGACCGGGCTCATGGCGCTCGCGGGGATCGCGGTCGCCGTGAGCACGCGGTTCGGGCAGGTCGTGACGCTCGGCGTCACGTTCGGGGCCTTCGTCCTCGGGCTGATGAGCGACTGGCTGGTCGGCCGGCGGCTGAAGGCGACGGCAGACATGCTCGACCGGCTCGCGGCCGAGGGCGCGGCCGGCAGCGCCCTCGACGCCAACCACCTGCAGTACTGGGGCCTCAAGGCCCTGTACGCGGCCATCCCGAACTTCCAGGTGTTCTGGCTCTCCGACGCCGTGCAGCAGAAGCGCAACCTGCCGCTCGACTACCTGCTGCCCGCGGCCGCCTACGGCGCGCTCATCGTGGCCGCCGCGCTCTGCACGGCGACCGTCCTCTTCCAGCGTCGCGACGTCGGCTGAGCGGGCGCAGCCCGCGCGGCGGTCACTGCTGCGCGCGGCGCAGGTCGGCGAGGCGCTTGCGGGCATCCTTCAGGGCGCGCTCGAGGCGCTCCTTGTCGAGGCCCTTGCCCTCGGCGCACGGCTCGCAGCGCTTCAGCCACGAGAGCAGGCGCTCCAGGGTGCGGATCTCGGCATTGACCTGCTCGACCTCGCCGCCGGCCTTCGGCACGTTCAGCAGGTTGAGCTGCAGGTCGATGTCCTTCTCGCACTCCTCGAAGAGCTTCTGCCAGCTGGCCGCGAGCTTGCGCCCGTAGTCGCTCACCTCGTACCACTCGGAGAGCCCGAGCAGCACGGCCAGCTCCTCCTCGGTGTCGGCGGTGCCCTTGCTGAAGCCCGAATCGAGCGCGGTGCTCGCGGTGAAGACCAGGTTGTCCTTCTCGTTGGAGAGGACCACCTCGCCCGGCAGGCCGGTGACCTTGCTGTGCCAGGTGACCTTCCCGGTCACCGGGTCCTTGGTGTAGGTGAGCACGTCCTTCGCCAGCACCATGGCGTCGAACACCATGCGGGGACGGCCGTTCTGCTCGATGACGTCGCCGATCTCGCGCTTGAAGGCCTCCAGCTGCTCGCCGTAGACGGTGTTGGCGCCGGCGATCATCGTCGACGCGCCCAGCGAGCCGACGGTGCGGAAGTAGATCTCGTCGCAGTGCATCGACGTGCACGCCGCGGCGGAGATGGCCTCGCGCACCCACGCCACGACGCGGTGGCGCTTGCGGATGTTGCCGAGCGACTCGCTGATCTCGAAGATCTCCGTCACCAGGCCGCCGGGGCTGTCGATGTCCAGGATGATGATCTGCCCGGGGCCCCACTTGTCGGCTTCCTTGGCGACCGCCTCCATCTCCTCGTTGCGCGCGGTCTGGCCCACGGGGCCCTTCCACGGCAGGACGAAGGCGCCCTTCTTCGGCGAGATGCGGTAGCCGTTCTCGTCGAGCTGGTAGCCATCCTTGTCGGTCTTGCCGCTGGGCTTGCCGGTGCCGCCGGGCGCGGCCGCCGCGGGGGCGGCGGGCGACGGGGATCCGCCGGCCTTCGGGGCGGCGCCGGCGGGGGCCTTCGGGGCCGCGGGCGCCTTCGGCGCGTCGGCCGCCGGGGCGGTGGGGGCCTCGCCCGCGCCGAGCGTCTTCATCGACACGATGCTCGACGTGAACACCGGGCGCGTCGAGGTCTTCTTGCCGTCGAACTGCGCCTCGATGGTGAGGATGCCCTTCTGCGCGTCGATCGAGCGCACCGTCGCCTGCATGGTGCGCGTGGAGAGCTGGTCCTTGAAGGTGATCTCCACCTGGTCGCCCGGTGAACCCCACCACGTGCCCGTGGCGAGCTTCACCTGCTGCTGAGACCCTGCCTGCGCAAACGCCGCGAGGGCGGCCGGCGCGGCGAGCGTGAGCGAGACGGAGAGGGCGATGGTCGTCGTGCGTCGCATGGTGGGGGGAAGTCGCATGGTTCGTCCGTCTGGATGTTCAGCGCCCGGGGCCGGGGCCCATCGGGCCGCGGCCGCCGCCGCCACCGCCGCCGCCGGAACCGCCGCCGGTCCCGCGCTTCTGGCGCTGGTATTCCTTGATCTGCTCGTTCAGCTGCTCGATGAGCACCTGCAGCTGGGCGTCGGTCAGGCCGAAGCGCCACTCGAGGGTGCGCGCCAGCGGCGGGTACTGCTTGGCCATCTGGCGGATCTTCTCGAGCATCTGCTTGCGCTTGGGCAGCTCGCGGGCGTCCTCCATCTCCTGGCGGTACTCGTCGATGAGCTTCTTCACTTCCTCGTAGCGCTTGCGCCAGAGTGCGTTGTAGTCGTCGAAGATCTTCTGCCCGCTCTTGACCTCGACGAACTCGGGGTAGCCCAGGAGGCCCATCATGTCGTTCAGGTCCACCGCGACGCCGTCGGCGAGGCCGGTCTCCTCGGCCACCTTCGACGTGAACCGCGCCGACTGCTCGGGCGACTGGTCGACGACGTACCAGTCGCCGTTGGTGTCGTCGCGCCAGCGGGTGACCCGGCCGTCGATGTCGCAGCTGAGCAGCCGGTCCGGGCGCACCAGCGAGTCGGTCAGCTGGTTGGGGTGGCCGCCGAGCTCGAGCACGCCCTTGGCGATGCCGGTCCAGGCGCCGAACATCTTGGCGCGGATGTCGGCGTCGTTGCCGCCGCCGAGCGAGCCGACGATGTCGAGGCCGGCGATCTTGCCGTCCGGCGCCATGTACATGTAGGGCCACGCCAGCGCGAACAGGCTGGCCACGCCGCGCGCGTCCTCGACGTAGACGACGGCCGGGTACTGGTCGAGGTCGGTGTGCAGCTTGAGCGCGAGGTCGCGGTACTCGGTGAGGCCGCTCGCGAGGCGCCGCGGGTCGATCTTGTCGTCCTTCATCTGCGCCCGCACCGCCTCCATGTACTTGTCGGGGGAGCGGTCGTCGCCCGAGTTCACGCGGAAGACGATGATGTCCGGGTTCTGGGCGCGGACGTCGGCGATGATCTTGTCGTAGATGCTGGGCTTGCCGTCGATGTTGCCGTGGATGTCGGTGCCCATCTGGCCGGCGATCGGGATCACGTAGACCTTGGGCGGGGCAGACAGCTGCATGTCCGCGGCGTGCGGGCTCTTGCCGGGGCGGTTGCCGCCGGTGCGCGCGAGCGAGAACGGCTTGAGCGGCTTCGCCTCGGGCGTGGCGGCCGGGGCGTCCACGGACTTCAGGTCGTTGCCGCCCGTGGTGTCGCCGGCGGGGGCGGGATCGGCGGGCGCAGGCGCCGGATCGGCGGGTGCCGGATCGGCCGGCGGCGTGGACGGGTCGTCCTGGGGGACGAGCGCGAGCGAGGCAGCCGCAAGGACGAGCGTGTGGAGCAGGGCCATGGGAAGGAAAGTCTAGCGGGGCGTTCCGCGCCGATCCCTACGCAGAACGCGGCCCCGGGGTGCGCTGATGCGCCGGAATCGAGGCCGATCAGCGGGTTTCCGGCGCCTCGGCCGCGCGCCGCAGGGCGTCGAGGGCCTCGGCGCGCGTCCGGACCGCGCCGGCGAGCTGCCGGTCGTAGGCCGCGTCGAGGAGCGTGCGGAAGCGCGGCCCCGGCCGCAGCCCGAGCGCCACCAGGTCGTCGCCGGTGACGAAGGGCGGCGGCGCGATGCCCTCGGCCACCAAGGGCACCAGGTCGACCTCGATCGCCGCCGCGAGCACGTGCCCCTCGGCGCGCAGCAAGGCGCGGGCGGCGGCGAACCCGGCTGCCGCGGCCAGCCGCTTGCGCCGCGGGACGTCGGCCGCCGCCCACTCGGCGACGAGCCGCGGCCGCAGCGCCAGCGTCGCCTCGAGCGCGGCGGACTCGTCGTTCGAGAGGATGAGCGCCTCGCGCCAGCGGCGGCAGCGCGCAGCCGAGTCGTCGGCGTGCGGCCGGTCGCCGGGGCAGCTCGGCGCGTGCGGGCGCCCCGCCCCGCGGCCGAGCATCCACGCGGCAAGCGCCTCCTCGAAGGGCGCGCCGGCGGGCAGCGCCGAGAGCCGCGCGAGGTCCGGCGACGGATCCGCCGCCTCGCCGAGCGCCGGGCCCGCGAGGCGCATCGACTCCATCAGCTCGACGGCCCGTGCGCGCGTGGGATGCGACAGCATGCGGCGGAGCTCGTTGCCGATCCGCTCGCGGCTCACGCCGCCGAGGTCGTGCGCCACCGCGCGCACCGCGGCGTCCGTGGCCGGGTCGACGCGCAGGCCGAAGCGCGCCGCGAAGCGCACCGCGCGCAGCGTGCGCAGCCGGTCCTCGGCCAGGCGCGCGGCCGGGTCGCCGATCGCGCGCAGGACGCGCGCCGCCAGGTCCTCCCGCCCGCCGACATGGTCGATCACCTCGCCGCTCTCCGGGTCCTCGAAGAGGCCGTTGATCGTGAAGTCGCGCCGCAGCGCGTCCTCGCGGTCGTCGCTGAATCGCACCGAGGTCGGGCGCCGGCCGTCCTCGTAGTGCGCGTCGGCGCGGAACGTGGCCACCTCGACGGTGCGCCCGCCGTGGCGGACGAGCATCACGCCGAACGCCTCGCCCACGCCGATCGCGCGCGGGAAGGTGCGGCGGATGTCGTCGGGGGTGGCGTCGGTGGCCACGTCGTGGTCGGCAGGGTCGAGCCCCATCAGCCGGTCGCGCACGCAGCCACCGGCGAAGAGCGCGCGGAATCCGGACTCGCGCAGGCGGCGCGCCACCCAGGCGGCCGCCTCGCGCGGCGCGATCGGCTCGCCGCTCACGGCGCGTCCTCCCACGACGGGCGATCGCCGGGCCCGGGCGGCGGGAAGCGGCCTTCGCTGCGGGCACGCAGGCGCGCGCGGCAGTTCATGCGCAGCTCCTCGATCCGCCGGCGCAGCCGGTCGAGGAGCACGTCGCTTCCCTCCTCGGCCCACGCCCGGATGGTCTCGGGCGCGATCGGCTCGCCGACCTCGACCTCGAGCCAGCCGCGCAGGCGCGGAAGCGTTCGTCCCTTCGGCCACAGGTCGCCGGCGCCCTCGATCGCCATCGGGACGATGGGCACGTTCGCCTTGCGAGCCAGCAGCGCGATCCCGGGCTTGAACGCCTTGGTGCGGCCGTCCTCGTTGCGCGTCCCCTCGGGGAACATGAACACCGCGCGACCCGCGCCGAGGTGCTTGAGCGCCGTGCGCAGCGCCGCCATGTCGCCCGAGCCGCGCTCGATCGGCACCGCGCCGAAGCTGCGGATCAGCGCGCCGAAGGGCGCGAAGCGGAACAGGCTCTCGCGCGCGATGATCGTGTACGGGCGGTCGAGGATGACGCTGCCGCACACCGGCGGGTCGAGGTAGCTCTGGTGGTTGCTCACCACCAGGATGCCGCCCGCGCGCGGCAGGCGCTCGCGGCCCGTGATGCCCAGGCGGTACGCCGCGCGGAAGCCCGCCAGGAGCGTCGACGCGCACGCGGTGAACCACGCGACGCTCATGTTGCCGCGCCCGGGCGCGCGGCGCGCGGCATCGAGGAAGGCCGTCATGCCGGCTGCGCCGTGCGCGGCGGCGAGAGCAGGCCGGCGGCGACGCACGCGCGCACGCGGCGCTCGAGCTCGTCGACCACCTGGCGCAGCGTGAGGCCGCTCGTGTCGACGCGCTGCGCCTCGGCGGGGCAGACGAGCGGGCCGTCGGTGCGCGTCTCGTCGAGGCGGTCGCGCTGCTGGATGGCACGCAGCACCGCCTCGTAGTCGGCGGGGCGTCCCTGTGCGCGCATCTGCTCGACGCGGCGGCGCGCACGGACCTCCGGGTGCGCATCGAGGTAGAAGCGCACCGCGGCGTCGGGGAAGACCACCGAGCCCTGGTCGCGGCCCTCGGTCACCAGGCGCGGGTGCGCGCGGCCGATCTCGCGCTGCGCGCGCACCATCGCCGCGCGCAGCGGTGCCTGGCGCGCCACGATGCTGACCACGGTGTTCACGTCGGCATCGCGGATGCGCTCGGTCAGGTCGCGGCCGCCGAGCAGGAGGCGCGGCGGCTTGCGGGACCAGTCGAAGGCGAGGCCTTCCTCGGCGATGCGGGCCGCGAGCGCATCCCCGTCGTCGGCCGACACGCCCTCGTCGATCGCCACCACCGCCGCGGCCCGGTACATGGCGCCGGTGTCCAGCATCTCGAGCCCCAGGCGCTCGGCGAGCATGAGGGCCACCGAGCTCTTCCCGGTCCCCGCGGGACCGTCCATCGTGACGATGACGCCCGCAGGGGCGGTCAATCGCCTTCCTCCGCGCCCACCTCTTCCTCCTCGGCCTCGGCGGGCTCGATCAGGGCGGCGATCAGGTCGCGCGCCGACTCGATGTTGCCGAGCGGGTCGGTCTTGGCGGCGTAGTCGATGGAGATCGTGCTCTGGTAGCCGACCGCCTGGATGGCGCCGAAGAACGCGCCGATGTCCCAGGCCTCATGGCGGCCGGACTTCGCGAACGCCTTCACGCTCGCCTCGACCGCCTGCGCATAGGGCGCGAGGCGGCGCAGCGCGTCGACCGGGTCCTTCTGGGTCGAGGCCTGCGCGAAGGTCGGCATGCTGCCGATCCGGAAGCCGCCGATCTTCTTGATGAGGTCGGCGATGCGGTTGGCCTCGCCGGCCGTCCCCGCGCCCGGCCGGACCAGGAGGTGCGTGTCGAAGCGGTCGATCGCCGCGAGCGAGCGCTTGACGTTCGCGGCCACGGAGTCGAAGCCCTCGACGGGGATCGACGCCAGCTCGACGGCCACCGCGGGCGCGCCCAGCTTGCTGGCGGCGAGTCCCAGGCGCTCGACGCGGGCGATGCAGTCCTGCGGCGACTTCTCGAAGTCGAGCACGCGCTCCTCGACCAGCACCAGGATCGGGCAGCGCGCGCGGTCGGCGCGGTCGCGCAGAAGCTCGAGGTCCTTGACCGCCATCCCCTTCAGGAAGGATGCGTTCACGTTGAGTCCCTTGATGCCCAGGTGCTCGGCGACGAAGTCGGGGACCTCGATCGGCTTCAGCGGCCCGCGGTCGCGGAGCTTGACGTGCTGGAGGGACCGGGTCGTGATCGTGAGCAGCATGGCGCTTGGAACTCCGTGGGCGTCGGCGTCATGGATGCTACCTGCCGGGCTATCATCTCCCCTCCCTCAGGAGACGAACGAGATGCCGACCCCCGCCAACTGCCGCTTCAGCGAGACGCACGAGTGGTTCCGCCCCGAGCCCGACGGCACCGTGACCATGGGGATCACCCAGCACGCCGCCGACGCGCTCACGGACATCACGTTCGTGCAGATGAAGCCGGCCGGTTCGGCGGTCTCCGCCGGCGGCAGCGTCGGCGAGGTGGAGAGCGTCAAGACCAGCAGCGAGATCTACGTGCCCGTGGGCGCGACGGTTGCCGCCGTCAACGACGCCGCGCACAAGGACCCGTCGCTCCTCAACTCCGACCCGTACGGGAAGGGCTGGCTGGTGCGGCTCTCCGGCTGCGACCTCTCCAAGGCCTCGGGGCTGATGGACGCGGCCGAGTACGACCGCGCCAATGGCCACTGAGGCCGCCTTCGTCCGCGCCCGCGGCGTCCGCAAGACCTACCGCACGGGAACGCGCGCCGTCGAGGCGCTGCGCGGGGCCGACCTGGAGATCGCCGAGCCGGGCTTCTACGCCATCATGGGCGCGTCCGGGAGCGGCAAGAGCACCCTGCTCCACCTGCTCGCGGGCCTCGACCGCGCCGACTCGGGCGAGATCGAGGTGTCGGGCGCGCGCGTCGACCTCATGGACGAGCGCGCGCTGACCGCGCACCGGCGCACGCGGATCGGCATCGTCTTCCAGCAGTACAACCTGCTTCCCACGCTCAGCGCGCTCGAGAACGCGATGCTGCCGGGCGTGCTCGACGGGCGGCCGCGCGCGGGACTGGAGTCGCGGGCCCGCGAGCTGCTGGGCATGCTGGGCATCGCCGAGCGCGCCACGCACCGGCCCGAGGCGCTCTCCGGCGGCGAGCAGCAGCGCGTGGCCATCGCGCGCGCGCTCCTCTTCGAGCCGCCGGTGCTCTTCGCCGACGAGCCCACCGGCGCCCTCGACAGCGCCAACAGCGAGCGCATGTGGAAGATGCTCGACGCGCTGGCGCGCGAGCGGCGCATGGTGGTCCTGATGGTCACGCACGAGCCGGCCGCGGCGGCGCATTGCCGCCATGTCTTCGTGATCCGCGACGGCGTCGTCGCGGGCGGCTTCGACACGAGAGGAATGGATGCGGGCGACCTGGTGGTTCGCGCTGCAGGGACTGGCGGCGCGGCGCGGTAGGACCGTGCTG
>VEQS01000234.1 GCA_018883105.1 Phycisphaerales bacterium | reverse complement strand
CACGAGCGGGATCGCGTCGACCTCGGCCTCGAGGTACGGCCAGCCGTCGAAGGGGTCGCACCGGTCGTGGTAGCGAAAGCCCTGCTTCTCGAGCATGGCCTTCGCCGGCTTGGTCTCCTCGCCGACCTTGCCGATCAGGTTGCGCGCTTCCGGGGGCAGCGTGCTGGCGTAGATCTCCGCGCGCGGCAGGAGGCTCGTCATGAACTCCTTGCTGTGCTGGCAGAAGGCGTCGGCCTCGGTGTAGCTCAGGTTGATGAAGCGCCGGCCGAAGAACTCCCAGAACAGCGTGTTGCTGTCGGGCGTGAGCGGGCCCATGAGCTCGGCGATGACGCGCGGCTGGAACATCGCGCGGTTGAGTCCCAGGAAGTGGAAGCGAACGAGCGAGAGCAGCGAGCCCAGCTTCTCGCGGTGGCCGCGGTAGCCGGGCGCGAGGATGAGGCCGCCGAGCTCGCTTGGGCCGCGCTCGTCGGTCATCACCTGGATGGTCATGTGCACCGCGCCGGTGTTCAGGTCGCGGCTGAAGTGCTCGCGGCGGCGCACCTGCAGGTAGATCTGCGGCCAGCCTTCCCAGCCGATGCGGCAGATCAGCGAGCTCGTGCCCACCACGCCGCCGGTCTCGGTGTCCTCCAGGACGAACATGAACTGCCGCTGGCGGTCGTCGTCCACCTCGCCGGCGAAGCTCCGGCGGCTGCGCGCGACCTTCGCCGCGATGATGTCGCGGTCGGCCGGCAGGTTGATGAAGTGCACCATCCGCGCCAGCTTGAGGAGCGTCTGGACGTCGTCGGGGATGGCCTGGCGGATCACGAACACCGGAACACCAGTATCGGCGGAAAATGGTGCCGGGGGCGATATAACCCATTTTCCTGCAGGAAAATGGGTTATATCGCCCCCGGCACCTATTTCCTCATCGCCCGCTCGACGATCTCGAACACGGGACCCCAGTGCTCCGGCTGCATCACGCCGACCGGGGGAAGCATGCGCACGTGGTACGGGTCGTGCCCGCAGTAGAAGGCCATCACGCCCTCCTCGAACATGGCGTGCAGCAGCTTCATGATCCGGTCCTTGTTCCCGCCGTAGGGCGTGAAGCGGCACATGCCGCCGGTGCCTCCCGCCCACTCGCGGTGCTCGCGGCCGAAGGCGAGGCGCACCGGCTCGAAGCACGAGGGATTGCGCTCGGCCAGCCGCGCCACGTGCTGGCGGAACGCCGCGTGCAGCCGCGCGTTGCGCCCCTCGGGACCGTAGTAGCCGCCGTCGCGCATGGTGCGCAGCGCCTCGAGGCCCACCGCGAAGGCCGAGGTGCTTGCGGTGAACGTGCCGCTCAGGAGCCCGGGCTTCGGGTTCATGTCGGCGGCGAAGAGGCATGCGCACGCCTGGCTCATCTTGCCCACGGTCACCACGTCGACATGCTGCCCGAGGTCGAGCGTCTCGAAGCAGAACATGCGCTCGGTGCGGCCGAAGGACTGCACCTCGTCGTCCCAGACCGGGACCTTCGCCGCCTTGCAGGTCTCGATCAGCGCCATGAAGAACTCGCGCGGGGCGACGTTGAATCCGCCCTCGCCCTGCACCAGCTCCATCACGAAGCAGGCGTGCTGCCCGGGGTAGCGGTGGAGGTACTGCTTCAGGTGCCACACCGCCATCTCGATGGAGCGCGCCCCGAGCTGCGGGTCGTAGAAGGGCATGTAGTCGACGAGCGTCGAGAGCGGGATGCCCTGGCGGTAGGCCGCGGCATCGCCGATCTGGGACATCGTCACCGAGCGGCCGAGGAAGCAGTCCTGGAAGGCGAGCACGCGCGGCGCCCCGCCGGTCTTCTGCATGCACACCTTGAGGGCGGCCTCGTTGGCCATGCACCCGGAGTTCGTCACGAAGCAGTGCGCGAGCCGGCTGGCACGCGCGGCCTCCTGCACCAGGAATTCGGCAAACGCCACGCTGTCCGCGTTCGACGCGAGGTTCCCCTGCATGCACAGGTCGGACATCGCCCCGCGCAGCGCCGCCGCCATCATGCGCGGGTCGCCATGGCCGAACATGTGCACGCCGATCCCGTTGATCATGTCCCACTTCACGCTGCCGTCGGCAAGCTCGACCAGGGGGCCGTTGCCCATGCCCGCCCCGAGGTAGGGCATGAGCGGCCCGCGCCCGCGCACCGCCGCCGTGCGGGCCATGGCCTGCTCGAACGCCGCCTTGCGCACCGGGTCGGCGGGCCGCGCGCCGG
>VEQS01000233.1 GCA_018883105.1 Phycisphaerales bacterium | reverse complement strand
AGGTAGACGCTGTCGCCCGCCGCCATCGCCACCACGCCGTCCGGCGCGTCGATGACCCCTCGGTTGGCCACGTACTGCCCGACCAGCGTCACGGACTCGGCGCGGATGAGTCCCTCGTTCGTCACCTGCCCGGCGAGGTTCGTGAATCGGTCGATGCCCTGCACGAAGTCGCGGTCGCTCATCGCGCCCGCGGCCGCGTAGAACCCGCCGACGTCGATGAACGCACCGCCTCCGATGCGGACCCCCTGCGGGTTCACCAGGTAGACGATGCCGTTGGAGAGGAGCGCGCCGTCGATGCGGCTCATCTCGCGGCCGGTCACGCGGTTCAGGACGCGCGAGTTCGCGGTGGGCTGCACGAACTGCGCCACCTCGCCCGCGGCGATCGAGAACCGGTTGTAGTCGATGATGGCGCCGTTGCTCGCGGTGACCGTGAGCTGGTTGCCGTGGCGCTCGAACTTGACGTCGCCGCGGCGCACGCGGGCCACGTCGACGCCGCCGCCCGCGAGCACCGGCACGGCCAACCCTGCCGTGGCAATCGCCGCCGCAAGCGTCAGCGCGCCGCGCAGCCGACGTGGGGTTGTGCTCGGTCGTCGCGTCACGGGCGGTCCGGGGCAGGTTGCCGGCGGCGTGCCGGCGGCGTGGTCAGTACACGAAGGAGGCGGAGAGCCAGAACTGCATGTTGCCGGCGTCGACCTCGAGCTGCGGCACCGAGTTCAGTGCCCAGCCCCAGTCCACGCCGATCGAGAAGGCGGTGCCGACGGTGAGGTCGAGCCCGACGCCGGCGCTGAGCATGCCGGTGTCGACCTCGAACAGGAAGTCGCCGTTGTTGCCGATCGAACCACCGTCGAAGAAGCCGCTGACGATGAAGTCCCAGTCGGGTCCGGCGCCGGTGCCGGAGTCGGGCACCCAGCGGAAGGGCTTGTCGATCCACGGGAACGTCGACTGCGGCGCCGCCGAGAACGATCGCGGCAGGTGCAGGCGGTACTCGATGGTGCCGACGATCGCGCTGTCGCCCGCGTTCACGGACTGCGGGAATCCACGCACCGTGTACAGGCCGCCCATCACGTACTGGGCCATCGGCGTCAGCCGGTAGTCGAAGGCGTACTGGCCGCGGATCGAGCCGAAGACCTCGTGGACGAGCGGCTTGTAGAGCTCGTTGCGCTTGCCCCACCCCGAATCGAACCACGGGTCGAGGTAGACCGACCCGTACACGGAGCCGTTGATCGTCGCCCAGGTCGGCGAGGTGTCCGCGCGCCCGAGGTCGTCGAGCGACTCCTGGTCGGCGCCGGTCGTGCTCCACGCGCCGCCGACGCTTCCCTGTGCCGCCCAGGTCTCGCCGAGCGCCAGGGCGTCGAGGGTCAGGTCGAGCGTGATGAAGGTGGCGTCGCCGTCCGAGAGGAAGAGCGTGTTGCTGGTCTGCGAGTTCCAGCCGCGGACCGAGCCATCGAGGTCGAGGAACAGGTTCCCGCGCTGGTGCAGGTTCCAGATCAGGTCGCCCTGGGCGCCCCAGAAGCTGCCGTTGAACTCCTCGCTCGCCAGGCCGATCTGGGACGAGTTGTACTGGCCCCACTGCCCGGTCACCCGCCAGCGCAGGTCCTGCATCTTCCCGACCCGGGCGTCGTAGTAGCCGTTGAAGGAGTCGTAGCCGGAGAAGCTGGTGGTCGTGTACTCGAGCGACAGGATGTCGTCGTTGTTCGTCAGCTGCGTGGCGAAGATGCCCACCCGCTCCTGCCAGTAGTTGGTCTCCTTGGTGCCGGTGTTCGAGACCGCCACGTACACGTCGAAGACGTTCTTCTCCTGCACCAGGAAGTCGAGCACCACCTGCGCCGAGGACGGCTCGCTGGTCACCACCGCGCTCACCGTGCGGCCGGGGAACCGGCTCAGCGAGTACAGGTAGTCCTCGAGCACCTCGCGCTCGAGCACGTCGCCCGGGTCGATCGGCGACAGCTCCGCGATGGTCGAGTGCCGCGGGTGATCCACGTCCTGCCCCGACTCGCCCGCACGAACGCCCGTGCCGACGGTGCGCACGCGCGCCACCTGCACCGCCACCACCTTGATGACGTTCGAACCCTCGGGCGATGCCGCCGGATCCATGAGGCAGGCGATGCCGCCGACGCCCTCGCGGTTGATGCGCGCGACGATCGCGTTCTGGATCGCGGCCCGCGCGCTGTCGGTCAGCTCGCCGCCGATCACCGCCATCTCGGCCGGCGACACCGTGATGGCCACGCCACC
>VEQS01000232.1 GCA_018883105.1 Phycisphaerales bacterium | reverse complement strand
GCGCCGACATCCTGGTGGACGACACGCCGGGCGTGATCGCCGTCAGCTGCTTCGACCGCGTGCGCCAGGCGATTGCGGCCGAGACGCTGCAGCGGCTGGTGGCCGATGGCCGCGTGCATCCCAGCCGCATCGAGGAAGTCGTTTCGCAGGTGACGCGCGACGTCAACGAGCGGATCGCCAAGGACGGGCAGGCCGCGGTGCTCGAGACCAACCTGCGCGGACTGCATCCCAAGGTCATCGAGACCATGGGCAAGCTCACCTTCCGCACGAGCTACGGCCAGAACGTGCTGAAGCACTCGATCGAGGTGGCGTTCCTCTGCCAGATGATCGCCGACGAGCTGGGGCTCGACGGCACGCTTGCCCGCCGCGCGGGGTTCCTGCACGACATCGGCAAGGCGATGGACCACGAGATGGAGGGCGGGCATCCGGCGATCGGCGTCGAATTCCTGCGCAAGTACGGCGAGAAGAGCGAGGCGGTGCTGAACGCGGTCGGCGGCCACCATGGCGACATTCCCGCCACCACGCCGTACACCCCGATCGTGACCGCGGCGGATGCGATCAGCGGGGCGCGGCCCGGCGCGCGGCGCGAGAGCATGGAGCTCTACGTCAAGCGGCTGCAGCAGCTCGAGGGCATCGCCCGGAAGCACCGCTTCGTGGACGAGGCGTACGCCATCCAGGCCGGCCGCGAGGTGCGCGTGGTGGTCGATGCGAAGAAGGCGGACGACGCCTACGCCTTCCAGATCGCGCAGGAGATCGCCAAGGAGGTCGAGAAGGAAATGACCTTCCCCGGCGAGATCAAGGTCACGGTGCTGCGCGAGGTGCGCGCCGAGGCCACCGCGCGGTGACATGCCGCAGACCCTCTCCGAGATCAGGGCCGAGCTCGACGCACGCGGCATCCGGCCGAAGCACCGCTTCGGGCAGAACTTCCTGCATGACCACAACCAGCTGCGCCGGCTGGTGACCGCGGCGGCGGTGCGGCCGGGGGAATTGGTGCTTGAGGTCGGGCCCGGGACCGGGACGCTGACGGAGACGCTGCTCGACGCCGGGTGCGAGGTGGTGGCGTGCGAACTGGACCCTGACATGGCTAAGATCGTGCGGGCCCGCAACCGCCATCGTCTTGGCCCGGGTGCCGCGCACGTGATGGTGGTTGAGGACGACTGCCTCGACGGCAAGCATGCGCTGTCGCCGGCCCTGCGCGCTGCACTCGGTGGCCGGCCGTTCGTCCTGGTCGCAAACCTGCCCTACCAGGCCGCCACGCCCTTGATGGCGACGCTCCTTGAGCATCACCCCGAATGCCGCGGGCAGTTCGTCACCATCCAACGCGAGGTGGCCGACCGGCTCACGGCCGCGCCCGATACCGACGCGTGGGGGCCGATCGGGGTCACCATGCGGATGCTGGCGGAAGTGTCGATGATCGCCGTGCTGTCGCCCGGGTGCTTCTGGCCGGCCCCGAAAGTGACGAGCGCCATGGTGGCGATCGTGCCGCGGCACGAACCGCGTCCCGTGGAGCCATGGGCACCCTTCACGGCATTCGTGCAGCAGGTCTTCGGCCGCCGGCGCAAGCAGCTTGGTGCGATCCTCGGACGCGACGCGGTCGGCGCCACGGGCATCGACCCCGTGCGACGGCCGGAGACGCTCACGCCTGCGGAGTGGGTTCGGCTCTACAAGGCGCTCGGCGCGCGCACGCCATCAGCGTGACCGCGCCACCTTCGGCGTGCCGGCCTTGTCCTCGGCCTGGTCGTACGGCACGCCGAGGTACTGGAGCGCGTCGTCCACCACGTCGCGCACCACCGGGCCCGCGATCGAGCCGCCGAAGTGGCCCTTGCGCTTGTCGGGGTCGTCGATCACGCAGAGGACCACCAGGCGCGGGTTCGTGGCGGGCGCCGCGGCGATGAAGCTTGCCACGTAGCGGTCGCGGTCGTAGCCGCGCTGGCCGGGGACGGACAGTTCCGCGGTGCCGGTCTTGCCGAACATCCGGTAGTGGGCGCTCTGCGCCTTGCGTGCCGTGCCTTCCTCGACGACGCCGAGCATGGCATCCCGCGCCACGGCCAGCACCTTGGGGTCGATCACCTGCGCGGATGCGCCGGTGCGATCGACGCCGTGCTCGCCGCCACCGCGCGGCATCACCAGGCGTGGCTGCACCATGGTGCCGTCGTCACGCGCGAAGGCGCTGAAGGCGCGCACCATCTGGATCGGGGTGACCGCGATCTCGTGGCCCATCGCCACGGAGGTC
>VEQS01000231.1 GCA_018883105.1 Phycisphaerales bacterium | reverse complement strand
TGCCCGGACCCGGATGGCTGCGATGGCGCCTGCGTCATGGGCCGACGAGTGTACGCATCGAGGCAAGCGCAGCCGGGATTTCCGCCGCAAGTTCGGCCGCCAGCATGCCCGCGGTGCCGCCCGCGCGCTCGGCCCAGCGCTCGCCCGCGATCGCGTGCGCCTCGACCGCCAGGCGCGTGCAGTCGTAGAGCCCAAGCGCCCGCCCGTGCTGCACCACGATGCCGGCCACCACGCCGGCAAGCACGTCGCCGCTTCCCCCGACCGCCAGCACGTCGTTGCCGCGGCGGCACGTCCACGTCTCGCGTCCGTCGCTCACCACGGTGCCGTGGCCCTTCAGCGCCACCACGCACCCGAGCCGCTGCGCCAGTCGCTCGGCCGCGTAGGGCCGCGCCACCGGGTCGGTCGGGTCCGCGTGGATGCGAAGCGCCTCGGCCAGCCGCGCGAACTCCCCGGGGTGCGGCGTCAGCACCATCGGCGCACGCAGGTCGAGGTCGAACCGCGGAGTCGCCGCCAGGTTGTTGATCGCATCCGCGTCGACCACCACCGGCCGGCCGTCATCGGTCGACAGCACGCGCATGGTGACCTGGCTCTCCGCGAAGCCAGTGCCGAGGCCCGGGCCGATCACCAGCGCCCCCGCGCGCAGGGCATGCGCATCGATCGCCGCAGCCACCGCGTGCGGCACCAGCCGGCCCTCGCCGTCGACCGGGAGCGGAAGCCCGGTCGCCGACGGGTTCGCGGACAGAATCGCCGGCACCAGGGGCTCGGGCGCCGCCGCGATGCAGAGCGCCGCCCCCGCGCGCAGCGCACCGAGCGAGGCCAGCACCACGCTTCCGAGCATCACGGTGGGTTCGGCCGCATGCCCGCCGATCACGCACACCGTGCCGAAGGTGCCCTTGTGCCCCGCGGGGTCACGTGCGGGAAGCGCGGGAAGCGGGCGCGCGCCGCTCACGGGGTGGTGTCCTTCGCAGGAGAATCACCGCGCGCCCCCACCTCGTCGCCGTCGATCCGCACCACGTCGATCTCCAGGTCGCCGATCATGTTCACGATGCGCGCGAGGTCGGCATCGATCGACCCGCCGTCGGCCGCGCTCCACCCGGTCATCAGCCGCGATGCCACGAAGTCCGGGCCGTCCGGGGGCAGCGTGGCATCGAGGTCCACCCATTCGTTCCCGACGATCGCCTGCGTCCACATGTGCCAGCCGTATGCGTTGCGCACCGATCCCGCGTCGGCCACGTAGCAGAGCCCCGTGGCCACGCGCGCGGGAATCCCCTGCGCGCGCAGCATCGCCGCCAGCAGCACCGCATGCTCGGTGCAGTCGCCGGCGCGGCTTTCGGCCGCCTCGCTGGCGGTCGCCAGCCCCTTCGCCAGGTTCTTCGTGCGCAGGTGCGCGTACGTCGCGCGCCGCAGCGCCTGCGCACGCGCACGCGCGTTCTCGCCCACGCCATCCGCCGCCCGCGCCGCCAGCGCCTTGATGCGCGCATCGCCGCAGTCCACCATGGCGCTTGCCGCCGTGAAGCGCGCGTCCGCGCGCTCGGCCTCGCTCACCGCGGAGCCGCGCGACGCATCGATCGTCACGCGCCCCTCGCCCGCCCCCGTCCGCACGAACGCCTGCGCACCCGCGGTCGGCACGTCCGCCAGCGTCCCGTCCCGCGCCCGCACGCGCAGCTCCGCCGTGCGCGCCGACGAAACCGCGCGCGCATCCCGCGGCAGCTCGATGAACGTGCGCGCCATCACCTCGGCGCCGCGGATCGGCGCGGTGGCCGCCTCGCGCGTCGAGAGGACCGATTCCAGCACGCCCACACCAAGGTCCACCGTCGACTTCACCGCCACGCCGTCGGCGCGGACCCACTCGCCGGTCGGGCGCTCAAGCAGCGAGATCAACACGCGCCACTCGACGCACTTCACCGGCCCATCGCCCACGTCGACCGTCGCATCGCCGATGCGCGTGCGCTCCACGGTCACGGCGGCCGGCCCGCTCTCCGGGTCGATCGTCACGTACCGCACCGCGCCCTCGCCCGCCGCCTCGCGCGCGCGCACGAACCGGTCCGCCGCCGCGGGCGCCAGCCACCCCCCCGCAGGGGCCGGCACCACCTGCGTCGACGTCCGCCCGCCCTGCTCCTGCGTGACCTCGATGCCCTTCGCCGTGAACGCCCAGCGCCCGCGCACCACGTCGCGCCCCGTGCCGCGCTCGGTCTCGACGCGCACCGGCGTGCCGTCGGCGCGCTCCTCGAACACGTTGCG
>VEQS01000112.1 GCA_018883105.1 Phycisphaerales bacterium | reverse complement strand
GCACCCCACGCACCGAGCAGCTGGCCGAGGTCGTCGCCGTTGACGACGCCGTCGCCGTTCAGGTCGGCCACGCAGGCCGGCGGCGTCGGACGCAGGTCGAGGACGAAGGGCGACTGGCCGCCGTCGGCGGTGCGGATCGCATGGCCGACGATGGTGAGGCCGTCGTCGGTCATGTTGAAGCCACGCAGGAACCACTCTCCCGGCAGCGTGACGCCGTGCTCGGATGCCCACGTATCGATGGGCACGTAGCCGCGACCGGCGATCCACAGGTGGATGCCGCTCGAGAAGTTCGTCAGCAGCATCGAGCCGTCGTGGTTGGCCGCCTGCACGCTGCCCTCGCCCGCGGGCGCGGGCGTGATCGGCTGGACCGTGCCGTTCGTGGACGACGAGTTCCACCGGTACGGCGCACCGCCGTTCCAGTCGCTGCGTCCCCACCCATAGACCCACTGGCCGTTGCCGCTGCAGGCGCTTGCCTCGCGCATCTTGATCACGGACGTGCCGCCGTTGAGCAGCGTGCCGACGAAGGCGCCGGAGGCGTTGCGGCGCCAGACGCACCCCTGGCGGTAGCCCGTGTAGTCGTCGTTCCAGCCGGCGACAAGGGCCCCGTTCGCGCTCACGGCGTTCGCACGCGTGGGCTTGTAGAAGTAGAGCGCCGGAAGCGTCGAGAAGGAGTCGGTCTGCGCGTCCCAGACGTATCCGATCGCCGCGCACGGGCCGTCGTAGGTCAGGCCGCACACGAACCGACCGTCCGGAGTCATGTCCCAGGGGCTGGCGCGGGAAATGTCGCAGTTGAAGCCCAGGCTGCCGACTGCGGGGTCGAATTGCTGCGTCGCGATGTCGTAGAACGTCGGCTCGGTCTTCTGCGGGTCGCCCTGGAGCGTGCTGCAGACCACGCGGGTGCCGTCACCCGTGACCAGCACGCTGCCGCCGACGCCGTTGCCCGGCGGGAGGGCACCGGGGATCAGCACGACCCACGTGTCGAGCGTCCAGTACCAGCACCTGCCCTGGTCATACCCGGTCACCACGCGGCCGTCCGTGCTGACGTCCACGGCGTACGCAAAGGGGACGAGCCCGAGCAGGTGCAGTTCGCCGGCGGACGCCAGGCCCGCCGCCGCGAGCGCCGGGACGATCGGAAGGAGCGATGCGCGCATCAGGGGCAGACTCCCCAGGCGGCGAGCATCAGGCCGAGGTCGTTGCCGTCGACGTTGCCGTCATCGTTCAGGTCGGCGACGCAGCTGCCGGAGGCGGGGCACGGGCCCCACGCCGCGAGCAGCAGGCCGAGGTCGTTGCCGTCGACGTTGCCGTCGTCGTTCAGGTCCGCCGGGCAATCCGGTTCGGTCGGCCCGAGCTGGATCGTGGCAATGGCGTAGATCGCGTTGGCCGTGTCGCCGGCGCGCAGCACGAGCTTGCCCGTCGAGTTGAGGCCGGAGTTGCCGCCGTCGCCGTTGATGCCGGTGCCGCCGACCAGGGTGATCTGGTTGACGGGGGTGCCCGTGAAGTTGGTGTCGCCGGTCTTCGCGATCACGCGCACGCCCTGGGACGCGTCCCATGCCATGATCGCGCTTCCGAAGCTGGAGCCGTTCGTGTAGTTGCAGTTCCAGACGGCGATGTTCTGCTCGTTGAGGCAGGAGCTCGCGCTCGAGATCATGTTGTCGGCGGTGGCGCCCGGGATGCCGGGGATCGGGTCACCCTGCTTCTGCAGGACGGTGATCGAGCCATCCGGGCGACGGATGGCCATGAAGCCCGAGTTCGTCGGCGAGGTGCCGTCCGGGTTCATCATTGCCCCGGCGATCAGCATGTAGCCGTTCGAGTTCGGCAGCGTGCCGCCGGTATTGGCCAGCTTGAACACCAGGCCGGTGCCCTCGAAGCCCGGAATCGGGTCGCCGGCCTTCAGGAGGATCGTCCACGAGCCGTTGAGCTCGCGCATGATGGCCGAGTCGTTGACGTTGTTCACCGCCGCGGTGCCGTCCGGATAGGTGCCCTGCACGCGGACCTGCGCGTAGATCGCCCCGTCCGAGGTCACCGGACGGCCGATCAGCGTGAACGGGTTGCTGGTCGGGGTCGTCTGGTTGACCGCGAGCAGGCCCGGGAGACTGTTCAGCTCGCTGCCCTTGCGGCCGATGATGCGCAGCGAACCCGCCGTCGCGCCCGCATTCGTCATGAGCACGCTGTTGTTGGACGTGGTGATCGTCGGCCCGTTGGCGAGGTCGCCGGACAGCACGAAGTTGCTGCCGCACATCTGCCCGCCGAAGCCGCTCGGGGTGATGGTGGTGCCGTCGGTGAATCCGGGCGCGGCGTCGCCCTTGCGGATGACGGCCGTGGCACCCGAGGCGCTCAGCAGGATCCAGGCGTTGTTGTTGGCGGTCGCACCCGAGGTGACCACGCCGGTGCCGGCCAGCGTCGCGTAGAGCAGCGCCTGGCCGTTGCTGTTGAAGTACGTCGGCGACCCGAGGCTCGTGGTGAACGTGACGCCCGAGCCGGCCGGGTACGGCATGCTGGGCGAGTAGAGCACGGCATCCACGCCCGCAGCGCTGCGGGTCAGGATGCGCGGCATCGTGGTGGAGGTGGTCGGCGTGCCGGTGGTCGTGTTGACGTTGCAGGCCCAGATGTAGCCGCCGCTTCCGTTCAGGAACGGGTTGCTCGTCGTGACGCCGGTGGCCCACGAAGAGTTGTTGAACTGGAAGCCGGGAAGCAGGCCGCCGGGGAGCGGGGCCGCGTCGCGCGCGATGATCGAAAGGCCGGACGATCCCGCGGCGATGAACATGCGCGAGTTCTGCGGGGCGGTGCTCGTGCCGCCGGTGCCGATCCACGGTCCGCCGTTCGGGCCGGACGTCGGGCCGCCGGCGCACTGCGCCTTGAAGTAGACCGTGCCATCCGCGCCGATCAGCGGATTCGAGAATGCGTTCGGCACGAACACGGCCTGCGGGAATCCGGGGACGTTGCCGGGCGTGACGCCGTCGGCAGCGACGACGTTCTGCCACGTGCCGTCGGCGTGGGCACCATGGACGGCGGTGAGCACCAGCACGGACATCGCGAGCTTGTGGTGGTTCATGTCGGGAAGGCCTTTCGAGCGGATCGATCGAGGGACAGAGGGCAGCCACGCCGAGTTGGCGCCGGGCGGCACCCTGAAGGTAATCCCAAATGACGTCACCGCAACCTTACTTAGGGAAATTTCGGCGCACAGAATCGGGGTTATCAGCCATTGTGGACGGCTTACCCGACCCGTCGCATCCGGAACTCAAGCGGCTTCTCCGCCGGCTTGCCCGCCTCCTGCCGCGGCTCGACCACGAGGAGCAGCGTGTTGCGGTCGGGCGCAGAGTAGGTGACCCGGGCCAGCGCACCGGCGTTCGCGCCGTCCTTGGCGGGCACGAAGGTCGCCATGGAGGGAGAGCACTTCTCCATCACGAGCACCATCGGCTCCGCACGGCGCGGGTCGGTGTCGAAGTTGCCGTGGACATGGATCTGCCGCAGCACCACCCGGTCCTTCTCCGCCACGATCTGCGTGAACTCGTAGAACGGCGTCACGCCGTTCCCGAGGATGCGCCGGAAGGAGCCGAGCAGCGCCGTGCCCCGCGGCGCCTGCCAGTGCTCCTCGATCGTCGCGCCATTGGGCTGGGACAGGATCCAGTTTCCCTGCATGAAGGCCAGCGGCGCGATGGCCGCGTCGACCGCGGGCTCGACGCCGTGCGCGGCCGGACGCGCGGGTGCGGAGGCGCAGCCGCCGAGGAGGAGGGACGGGACGGCGAGCGATGCGAAGACGACGGCGACAAGGCGCGGGTTCATGGCCGGGAGACTAGCCTGCCGCAGCTTGAAGAACCCGGTCCTGACGCCTGAACTGCGCGAGCTGCTCGAGGCAGGAGACTCGGCCACTCTGGTCGGGTTCTGCACGGAGATGCACCCGCGCACGGTGGCGGAGGTGCTCGGGGACCTCGACCCTCCCGAGCGGCTGAAGGTGCTCTCGTTCATGCCCGCGGCGCTGCGTGCGGACGTGGTGAGCGAGATGGACCTGGAGGAGCAGGCAGAGCTTGCCGGCGAGGCGAGCGCACGGGAACTGGCGTCGTTCCTCGACGAGATGCTCGCCGACGACCGAGTCGACTTCGTGCAGCGGCTCGACCCGGCGGTGCGCGACCAGGTGCTTCCATTGCTCGAGCGCGCGGCGCGCGAGGACGTCAAGCGCCTCCTCGCGCAGGCCGAGGGCACGGTCGGCGCGCGGATGAACACCGACTTCGCGAAGATCCCGCTTGGGCTCACCGCGTCGCAGGCGATCGGCCGGCTGCGACAGCAGGCCAGCCGCAAGGAGACCATCTACTACTCCTACGTGGTGGACGATTCCGACCGCATGTTCGGCGTGGTGAGCCTGAAGGAACTGGTGCTCGCCAAGCCCGAGACGCCGGTCGCCGAGCTGATGTCGACGCAGCTGGTGTCCGTGCGCGCCTCCGACGACCAGGAACTCGCCGCCAAGGTGCTCAATTCCTACGACCTGCTGGCGCTGCCGGTGGTGGACGACCAGGGCCGGATCGTGGGCATACTCACCTACGACGACGTGGCCGACATCATCCAGGCCGAGACCACCGAGGACATCGCGAAGATCGGCGCCGTGGCGGCCGCCGTCGACGGCGAGCCGTACCTGCGCACGCCCGTCACGACCCACGTGCGGCGCCGGGCCGGCTGGATCGTGGCGCTCGCCGTGGTGCAGGTCGCCACCACGTGGGTGATCGGCTCGTACCAGGCGACCATCGGCTCGGCGCTGGTGCTTGCCGCGTACATCCCGATGGTGATGGCGACCGGCGGCAACATCGGCGCGCAGAGCTCGACCGTGCTCATCCGTTCCATCGCCCTGGGCGAGGTGGTGCCGTCCGACTGGTGGCGCGTGGCGCTGCGGGAGCTCTCGATCGCGTCGCTCCTGGGGATCGCGACCGTGGGCGTGGCGTTCCTCAAGGTGTGGTTCTTCACCGCGCCGGACCAGGTCCCCGCCAACATCGGCCTGGGCGCGGTGGCGGGCGTGGTGGCGCTGGCGGTGGCGGCGCAGACGGTGACGAGCGCCGTGGTCGGCGGGCTGCTTCCGATCGGCGCGCGGTCGCTCTCGATCGACCCGGCCGTGGTGGCGACGCCGGCGATCACGACGATCGTCGACGTGAGCGGCCTGCTCATCTACTTCACGCTGGCGGCCCGGATGCTTGGTCTCACGGGCTGAGCCGCTGCCGATAATCGATTCAGTCGCCGGCCGAGGCAGCGCTTCCGCAGGGGGCCGGGCTTCGCTATCCTTCCGGGTCTGCCTCCAGCCGAGGCGAGGAACCGCCAAATGAAGCCCGAAACCCATCCCACGTGGTACCCCGAGTGCAAGGTCTTCTACCGAGGCCAGCACGTCATGACCGTCGGCGCGACGGTGCCCGAACTCAACGTCGAGGTGTGGTCGGGATCGCACCCGTTCTTCACCGGCCAGAAGACCTTCATCGACACCGCCGGCCGCGTCGAGCGCTTCCAGCGCAAGTTCAGCGGCGACTACTTCAAGAAGGACGGCGACAAGAAGCCGGCCGCGGCGGCCAAGGCCCCCGCAAAGAAGTAGCCATCGAGCAGCCACCGACCGACCGCGCCCGTCCACGGGCGCGGTTGTTCGTTTTGGCCATGGTGCGTGGGCCCGCCTGCCCCGCCCCGCGACGCGAGGATGCATGCTGCAGGAACTCCCCGACAACCTCCGACGCACGCTCGACGGCATGGCGCGCGAGTTCCATGCCGCCGCCGACGCGATGCTCGACCCCGCGGTGCTCGCCGACCACCGGCGCATGCGCGCGCTGGCGTCCAAGCGCACCGCGCTCGAGCCCGTGGTCACGCGCTGGGATGCCTGGTGCGCGATGGAGCGCGAGGCGCGGGAACTGGAGTCGATCGCCGCCGGCACCGATGCGGAACTCGCCGCGATGGCCCGAGGCGAGCTGCCGGACCTGCGTGCGCGCGCGGCGGCGGTGATGGCGGACCTCGAGCGGCGCCTGGTGACGAGCGACGACGAGCGGATCGGCGCCGTGATCCTGGAGATCCGTGCAGGCGTCGGGGGCGACGAGGCCGCGCTCTGGGCGGGCGACCTGCTGGAGATGTACCGGCGCGCGTCCGCGCGCCGCGGGTGGTCGTGGGACGAGATGGACGTGCGGCCGGGCGACGCCGGGGGCGTCACGCAGGCGATCGTCGAGGTGTCGGGCACGGGCGTCTGGAGCGCGCTCGGCTACGAGGCCGGCACCCACCAGGTGAAGCGCGTGCCGAAGACCGAGGCCCAGGGCCGCGTGCACACCAGCACCGCCACGGTCGCGGTGCTGGCCGAGCCGGAGGAAGTCGAGCAGGAGGTGGATGCCGAGGAAGTGCGCGAGATCCTCACCACGGCGCAGGGCCCCGGCGGGCAGAACGTCAACAAGGTGGCGACCGCCGTGCACCTGATCCACGAACCCACCGGCATCGAGGTGCGCATGCAGGAGACGCGCAGCCAGCTGCAGAACCGCGAGCGCGCATGGCGGCTCCTGCGCGCGCGCGTGCACGAGGCGCGCCGCGCGGCGGCCGAGGCGCAGCGCAGCGCCGAGCGGCGCGGCATGATGGGCTCCGGCGGCCGCGCCGAGAAGATCCGCACCTACCGCTGGAAGGAAGCCGTGGCCGTCGACCACCGGATCGAGGCGTCGTTCGCGCTCGACCCACTGCTCGAGGGGAAGATCGACGAACTGATCGACTCGCTGCGCGCGCGCGACGTGGCCGAGCGGCTGGCGCGGCTCTGAGGCTCAGTGCGGCATCGGGAAGCGGCCGCAGAAGGCGCGGATCTCCGAGCGGACCGCGGCGCACTCGGCGGCCGCGCCCTTGGCGCCCATGACGCGGTCGAGCCAGCCGGCGACGTTGGCCATCTCCGCCTCGCGCAGCCCGCGCGAGGTGAGCGCGGGGGTGCCGAGGCGCAGGCCGCTCGTCACCATGGGAGGCCGCGGGTCGTTCGGGATGCCGTTCTTGTTCACGATGATGCCGGCGGACTCCAGCCACTTCTCCGCGTCGGCGCCGGTCAGGTCGGCGTCGCGGGTGCGCAGGTCGACGAGCATCAGGTGGTTGTCGGTGCCGCCCGAGCACAGGCGGTAGCTGCGCTTCACCAGTTCCGCGGCCAGCGCGCGCGCGTTCGCCACCACCTGGCGGCTGTAGGCGGTGAACTCGGGCTTGAGCGCCTCGCCGAAGGCGAGGGCCTTCGCCGCGATGATGTGCATCAGCGGGCCGCCCTGGCTACCCGGGAACACCTTGCGGTCGACCTTGGTGGCGATCTCCGGGTCATCCGAGAGGATGAGCCCGCCGCGCGGGCCACGCAGGGTCTTGTGCGTGGTCGTGGTGACGACATGCGCGTGCGGGAACGGGCTCGGGTGCACGCCCGTCGCCACGAGGCCGGCAATGTGCGCAATGTCGGCCATCAGGAACGCGCCCACCGAATCGGCGATCGCGCGGAAGCGCGCGAAGTCGATCGTGCGCGGGTAGGCGCTGTAGCCGCAGATGATGAGCTTCGGCTTCGTCTCGCCGGCGATGCGGGCGATCTCCTCGTAGTCGAGCAGCTCGGTCTTCGGGTCGAGGCCGTACTCGGCGATCCTGTAGAAGGTGCCGCTGAAGTTCGGCTTCAGGCCGTGGCTCAGGTGGCCGCCGCTCTTGATCGGCAGGCTGAGCACCGTATCGCCCGGATCGAGGAGCGCCATGAACGCGGCGATGTTCGCGTTGGCGCCGCAGTGGGGCTGGACGTTCGCGAACCCGCACTTGAACAGCTGCTTGGCGCGCTCGCGGGCGATGTCCTCGATCCGGTCGTGGAACTCGCAGCCGCCGTAGTAGCGCTTGCCCGGGTAGCCCTCGGCGTACTTGTTGGTGAGCCAGCTGCCGGCCGCGTGCATGACGGCGGGCGTCACGTGGTTCTCGCTCGCGATCAGCTCGAGCGTGGTGGCCTGGCGCTCGGCCTCCTGCGCCATGAAGCACGCCACCTCGGGGTCCTGCGCGGCGACGAGCTCGACGAGTTCGCGGGACATCGGGTCGAGCGAGGCGGGCGCGAGGGCGGAGGGGGCGGCAGCGGTGGTCATGGCACGAAATCGTAGCCCGCGACGGCCTAGCATCCGGGCCATGCGCGCGGCGTCGGCGGAACGCATGGCGAACGTCACGATCCGGGTGCGGGTCGGCACCGGCACGCTCGACCTGGCCGTGCCGCCGGGCGTCGAGGCGGATCGCCTGCGGGCCCGCGTGAACGGGTGGCTGGCCGGCCAAGACGAGTCGTTCGATGACGTGCCGACGCCCACGGGCACGCCGTTCCAGGTGGCGTGCTGGGACGCCTGCCGGCGCATCCCGCGCGGAGAGACGCGGACCTACGCCTGGCTTGCCGCCGCGGCAGGACGCCCGGCGGCGGTGCGTGCCGCCGGGCAGGCCATGCGGAGGAACCCCCTTCCCATCGTGGTGCCCTGCCACCGCGTGGTGGCCGCCGGGGGGCGTCCGGGCGGGTTCTCGGGCAGTTGCGGGGAGGATTCCCTGGTCCTCAAGGGGCACTTGCAGAAAGTGGAGCGCGGAAGCGACCGATAGACTCCTTCCCCTTCACCCCTTTCTTCCCCAAGGGACACCTACGACATGAAGCTCACGATGGTCGGAACCGGGTACGTCGGGCTCGTCACCGGGGCGTGCTTTGCCGAGACCGGCAACCACGTCACGTGCCTCGACATCGATGCGCGCAAGATCGAGATGCTGCGCCGAGGCGAGAGCCCGATCTACGAGCCGGGCCTGAGCGAGATGCTCACCGCCAACATCAAGGCCGGGCGCATCCACTTCACCACCGACAAGATGGAGGCCTACCGCGAGGCGGAGGTGATCTTCATCTGCGTCGGCACGCCGAGCGACGAGGACGGGAGCGCCGACCTGCAGTACGTGCTCGCGGTGGCGCGGGACATCGCCGATGCGCTCGAGAAGATCGGCCCCGCGGGCCCGGCGAAGACCGTCGTGGTCAAGAGCACGGTGCCGGTCGGCACGAGCCACGCGGTGCGCGACCTCATCAAGAGCCGCACCTCGGTGCCCTTCAACATCGCCGACAACCCGGAGTTCCTGAAGGAAGGCGACGCGATCAACGACTTCATGAAGCCCGACCGCATCGTCTGCGGCGTCGAGAGCAAGGAGGCCGAGGCCTCGATGCGCGCGCTGTACGAGCCCTTCGTGCGCAATGGCAACCCGATCTACGTCATGGACGTGCGCAGCGCCGAGATGGTGAAGTACGCCTCGAATGCCATGCTGGCCTGCAAGATCAGCTTCATCAACGAGATCGCCAACCTCTGCGAGTACATGGGCGCGAACGTCTCGGCCGTGCGCGAGGGCATGTGCGCCGACCGGCGCATCGGCAACCAGTTCCTCTACCCCGGCCTCGGCTACGGCGGCAGCTGCTTCCCCAAGGACACGCAGGCGGTGGTCGGCATGGGCCGGGCCAACGGCTTCGACTGCAAGCTGAACGCGTCGGTGCACGTCGTCAACCAGGACCAGCGCCGGCACTTCTGGTCGAAGATCGAGCGGCGCTTCGGCAAGGACGGGCTGAAGGGGCGCAAGTTCGCGTTCTGGGGCGTGGCGTTCAAGCCGCGCACCGACGACATCCGCGAGGCGCCGTCGATCGCCATCATGAAGAAGGCGATGGCCGCGGGCGCGTCCGTGGTGGCCTACGACCCGGTGGCCATGCACAACCTCTCGCGCGAGGAGCCGAACATCGCCGTCAGCGAGGACATGTACGCCATGCTGGACGGCTGCGATGCGCTGGTGATCTGCACGGAGTGGAACGAGTTCCGCTCGCCGAACTTCGGCGACATCCGCCGGCGCCTGAAGCACCCGGTCATCTTCGACGGCCGCAACCTGTACAAGCTCGACCAGATGGAGCGCGCCGGCTTCGAGTACCACTCGGTCGGCCGCCCGACGGCGGGCAAGGCGAAGGCCTGACCGCCCCTGGCAA
>VEQS01000111.1 GCA_018883105.1 Phycisphaerales bacterium | reverse complement strand
CCCTGATGACGAAGTCGCAGCCCTGGTGGCCGGCCGACTACGGCCACTACGGCCCGCTCTTCATCCGCATGGCCTGGCACAGCGCCGGCACGTACCGCATCAGCGACGGCCGCGGCGGCGGCGGCACAGGCATGCAGCGCTTCGCGCCGCTCAACAGCTGGCCCGACAACGTCAACCTCGACAAGGCGAGGCGGCTGCTGTGGCCGATCAAGCAGAAGTACGGCCGCCGCATCTCGTGGGCCGACCTGATGATCCTCGCCGGCAACGAGGCGCTCGAGTCGATGGGATTCCGCACCTTCGGCTTCGGCGGCGGTCGGGCCGACATGTGGGAGCCCGACGAGACCTACTGGGGCGCCGAGCGCACCTGGCTCGCCGACCAGCGCTACCAAGGCGACCGCAACCTGGAGCACTCGCTTGCCGCCGTGCAGATGGGCCTCATCTACGTGAACCCGGAGGGTCCGAACGGCAACCCCGACCCGCTGGCCGCCGCGCGCGACATCCGCGAGACCTTCGGCCGCATGGCGATGAATGACGAGGAGACCGTCGCGCTGATCGCCGGCGGGCACACCTTCGGCAAGAACCACGGCGCCGCGCCCGCATCGCACCTCGGGCCCGACCCCGAGGCCGCGCCCATGGAGGAGATGGGCTTCGGCTGGAAGAACGCCTTCGGCACCGGCCACGGCAAGGACACCATCACCAGCGGCCTCGAGGGTGCCTGGACACCGAACCCCACGAAGTGGGACAACGGCTACTTCGACACGCTCTTCCGCTACGAGTGGAAGGTGACGAAGAGCCCGGCCGGCGCCTGGCAGTGGGTGCCGACCGATCCCGCCGCCGCGACCGCGGTGCCGGACGCGCACGATGCGTCGAAGCGCCACGCGCCCGTGATGCTCACCACCGACCTGTCGCTGCGCATGGACCCGGCGTACGAGAAGATCTCGCGTCGCTTCCACCAGGACCCGGCCGCGTTCGCCGACGCGTTCGCGCGCGCGTGGTTCAAGCTCACGCACCGCGACATGGGGCCGGTGTCCCGCTACCGCGGGCCGCTGGTGCCGAAGGAGCGGCTCGTCTGGCAGGACCCCGTGCCGGCGGTGACGCACGAACTGGTGAACGCGCAGGACGTGGCCGCGCTCAAGGCGAAGGTCATGGCCTCGGGACTCACGGTGCCGCAGCTCGTGCGCGCGGCGTGGGCCTCGGCCTCCACGTTCCGCGGAACCGACAAGCGCGGCGGCGCCAACGGCGCGCGCGTCCGCCTGGCGCCGCAGAAGGACTGGGCGGCGAACAACCCGGCGGAACTCGCGGCCGTGCTGCAGGTGCTAGAGGGCGTCCGCAAGGAGTTCAACGCGGCGCAGGCCGCCGGCAGGAAGCAGGTGTCGCTTGCCGACCTCATCGTGATCGCCGGATGCGCGGCGGTCGAGCACGCGGCGAAGGCCGCGGGCGTGGCGGTCACCGTGCCGTTCCACGCCGGGCGCACCGATGCCACGGCCGAGCACACCGATGCCGAGAGCTTCGCGGTGCTCGAGCCGAGGGCCGATGCATTCCGCAACTACCTCGCGAAGGGGAATGCACGCACGGCCGAGCAGCTGCTCGTCGACCGGGCGTGCCTCCTGGAGCTCACCGCTCCCGAGATGACCGTCCTCCTCGGCGGCATGCGTGCGATGAACGCCAACTTCGACGGCTCGCCGACCGGCATCCTCACCGACCGGCCCGGCGTGCTGACGAACGACTTCTTCGTGAACGTGCTCGACATGGCCACCACGTGGAAGCCGACCTCCCCGGACGCCGAGCACTTCGAGGGCCGCGACCGGGCCACCGGCAAGGCGCGCTGGATGGCCAGCCGCGCCGACCTGGTGTTCGGGTCCAACTCGGTGCTCCGCTCGCTCGCCGAGGTCTACGCCGCGGCCGACGCCAAGGAGAAGTTCGTCCACGACTTCGCGGCCGCCTGGGCCAAGGTCATGGAGCTGGACCGGTTCGACCTGCGCTGAAAGCCTGGAAATCAGGGCTTGACGGCTGGAACTGATATGCGCTACTGTATACGCGACAATGATGTCGCGTATCACGAATCGTTATTTGTCCTCGCCGCCCGCCCCGGCCGATGCCCGACTCCTCGGTCTTCGCGGGGCCATGGACGCGCTGGCCGTCGCCTCGCTCGCCCTGCTGGCCTGGCAAGCGGCGCGCCCCGAGCCCGTGGACGTGGCCGGACTGCGGATCGACCGAGCCACGGCGCTCTTCGGACTGCTCGTCGCCGGCATCGGTGCGGTCACCATGCGCTACTCGCTGCGCGCGCTCGCGGGCGACCCGTCGCGCGAGCGCTTCGCGGTGCGGATGGCGGTCGCCACCGGTGCCGCATGGGTCAGCGCCACCGCGAACCTCCTGCCCGTGCTGGTTGGTGCATGGATCGTCCAGGCGATCGCGCTGCATGGGCTCCTCACGATCCGGCATGACCGGCCGCAGGCGGTGCTGCCGGCGCGCACGGCGTTCGCGATCGGCCGGGTGGGCGACCTGCTCCTCGTGACCGCCTTCGCGCTCGCATGGCGCGACTGGGGCGCGGTGCGGGTGTCGGAGATCGTCGCGTCCGCCACTGGTGCCGTCGATCCAGCGACGCTCGCGCCGGTGGCGGTGCTGCTGGCGCTCGGCGCCGCGGCGAAGTCCGCGCAGGTCCCGATGCATGCGTGGCTGCCGGAGACGATGGAAGCGCCCACGCCCGTCTCGGCGCTCATGCACGCCGGCATGGTGAACGCGGGCGGCGTGCTGATGGTGCGCTTCGCGCCGATCGTGGCCGAGGTGCCCGCCGCGTGCCTGTTGATGGTGCTTGCCGGGTCGGCGACCATCGCCATCGGCATGCCCTCGATGTGGGCGCAGGTCAAGGTCAAGCGCGAGCTCGCCTGGTCCACCATCGCGCAGATGGGGTTCATGATGGTGCAGTGCGGGCTGGCCGCCTTCCCGGCCGCCGCGCTCCACGTGGTGGGACACGGCTGCTACAAGGCCTGGAGCTTCCTGCGCGCCGGGGACGTCCCGGCGCCCGCCCCGGCGCCGGCGCCGTTCGGCCGGTCGCTCGCGATGCTGGCGCTCGGCACGGCGCTTGCCGCCCCGGCGATTGCGGCAGGCGCGTGGTGGCTCGGCATGGACGTGCTGCACGCCCCCGGTGAATGCGCGCTCGCGTGCGTGCTGGCGCTTTCGGTCGGCCAGGCGTGGGCGGCGCTTCTGGGCCGCACTGCGGATCTCCGCCGCACCGCGCGCGCGGCGGCCGCGGGCGTCGCCGTCCTCGCGACCGTCGCCGTGGCTGGCCCGCTGGCATGGGTCGGCATGTCCGCCTTCCTGGAACCGGTCATCGGCACGCCGTCGATCGCGCCGACCGCCCTCGGCTGGACGATGGCCGCGATCCCGCTGGCCGTGATGGCCGCGCTCGCGGTGATGCACCTGGCGCTCCCGGTCTTGGACCGCCGGCCATGGGGCTTCGCGCTCCACGTGCACGCGCTGAACGGCTTCTACCTCGGCACCGCCTCCGAGCGGCTCGTCGACACCCTCTGGCCCACCTCGCTCCGACCCGCACGGACCACCACCCATGCTTGAACTCCTCCAGCTTCCCGAACGCATCGAGATCCCCGACGCCGTCCGCCAGGACGCCGCGCGCGCCTGTGCGCTCATCCCGCCGCTGTGGGACCTGCGCTCCTTCGTGGCGGTGAACCCGTTCCTCGGCTTTGCCTCCGTGCCGGTCGATGCGGCCGCGCGTTCGGTGTCCGAGGGACTGGGCGCCGACATCCTGCCGACGTTCGCCGAGTTCGCGCGCCGCTGGCGTGCGGGGGAGTTCGACGATGCGGACCTCGCATCCGCCGCGCGTCGAATCGGCACCACCGACCGGCAGCTGCGGGGCATCCTGGATGGTTCGCTTCCACCGGCGACGCGATGGCGGCTTCCGGTGCGCACCTTCGCGGAGTGGCATGACTGGCGCCACGGCACTGCCTGGCAGCGCACGGTGGTGCGCATCGTCTCGCGCTGGTGTGCGGTGCACGCGGCGGACGGAGAACGCACGTGGCGGCTTCCGTCGGGCCATGGCCTCTGGTCGCGCTGGCGCGCGGCGGCGCGGCACGACCGCACGCTCGACGTCGCCGGCCTGCGCGGGTTCCGGCTTGGCGCCACGCGGCTGCCGGAAGACCCCGATGCCGCCATCGCGGCGATGCTCGGGATCCTGGGCGTCGACGCCACCGAGCGCGAGCAGTACCTCTACCGCCTGCTCGGCGGCATGCACGGCTGGGCGTCGTGGTTCCGCCGCACCGCGTGGGAGCGCGACCGAGACGACGTCACGCCGGTGCGTGACCTCCTGGCGATCCTGGCGTGCATGGATGCGGCCGTCGCATCGCTCGCGCCGCGATCCGAGGTGATGACGCCGGCCGTGCCGACGTCCGCGCCGATCGATGCCACCGAGGACGAGCGGCTCCGGCTGGCCATGCAGGATGCGCTCGAGGACGGCTTCGCGCGTCGCTACCTGGGACGGATCGGCGGCGCCGGGCGCGGGACGCGCTCCGCCCGTGCGGCGCGGGCGTCCGAGGCCGACGTGCAGGCGGTCTTCTGCATCGACGTGCGGTCGGAAGTGCTGCGCCGGCACCTGGAGGCGCAGTCAGGGCGCGTGCAGACCGTGGGGTTTGCCGGCTTCTTCGGCGTGTCGCTGCGGCTTGATGGGATGGGCGATGCGCCTGCCACGGTCGGCAGCGGACGGTGCCCGGTGCTCCTGAAGCCCACGCTCCCGGTGAGGACGCTCGATGACGCGGGGCCGGGCATCGGCCACGCAATGACCGCCGCGATGTCGGCGCCGGGCGCGGCGTTCTCGTCCGTCGAGCTCGCCGGAGCCGCATTCGGGCTGCGCATGGCCGCGGAAGCGACCGGGTGCACCTCCTGCGGAGACCACCACGAGGAAACGATGCGATTCGCGCTGCCGTTGCGCGACGGCGGCGACGAACGCGCCGCCCATCGCGTCGACGTGGCGGAGTCGATCCTGCGATTCACGAGCCTCGGGACCGACCTGGCGAGGCTCGTGCTCCTGTGCGGGCACGCCGGCCAGAGCGCCAACAATCCCCACGACGCCGGCCTGCAGTGCGGCGCGTGCGGCGGCCACGGCGGCGCCCTGAATGCGCGCGTGGCGTGTGCCATCCTGAACGATGCCTCGGTGCGCACCGGGCTCGCGCGCCGCGGCATGGCCATCCCGCCCGCCACCCACTTCGTGGCCGGGGTGCACGACACCTCGACCGACGAGGTGCGCATGCTGGACCGCGAGCGCATCCCGGCATCGCACGCGACCGACGTGAACAGGCTCGAGGCGTGGCTCGCGGCGGCGTCCGAGGCGACGCGCGAGGAGCGCCGGCCGCGGCTCGGGATCGACGAGCGCGAACCGGGCGTCCTGATGCGACTCCTGCGCCGCCGCTCGAACGACTGGTCGCAGGTGCGTCCGGAGTGGGCGCTGGCCGGCAACGCCGCGTTCATCGCGGCGCGGCGCGAGCGCACCCGCGGCGTCGACCTCGGCGGCCGCTCCTTCCTGCACGACTACGACGCGTCGAAGGACGAGGACGGCTCGGTGCTTCGGCTCATCCTCTCGGCACCGCTCGTGGTGGCCTCGTGGATCAACCTGCAGTACTACGCCTCGACCCTCGACAACACGCGCCTGGGTGCCGGCGACAAGCTCCTCCACAACCGGATCGGATCGGTGGGCGTCGTGCTCGGAAACGGCGGCGACCTGCGCCCCGGCCTGCCGCTGCAGTCCGTGCGCGGCGAGGACGGCGGCAGCGTGCACGATCCGCTGCGCCTGCAGGCGGTGATCGAGGCACCGACCGCGAAGGTCGACGAGGTGCTCGAGACCTGCCCGCACACCCGCGACCTCGTCGACGGCGGCTGGCTGCGGCTCTTTGCCCTCGACCCTGCGAGCAACGTGCTCCGCCGCTACGTGCCGGGGGAGGGGTGGGAGGAGTTTCCGACGGACAAGCCGATCATGGCACCGGCCCCCAGTGGGCGAGCATGATGCCCAGGTCGTTGCCGTCGACCCACCCGTCGTCGTTCAGGTCGGCGTAGGGCGGATTGCGCAGGCCCCAGATGGCGAGCAGGCCGCCGAGGTCTATTCCGTCCACCACTCCATCGAGATTGAGGTCTCCCCAGCCGTACTCGCAGGAGTCGAGCTTCCCGTTGCCGTTCTTGTCTTCCGCACCCCCGGCAATCTGGCAGACGTCGAACGTGCCGTCGCCGTCGCAGTCGGGCCCACCCGGACCGCCTTGGCATGCATCGATCACGCCGTCGAGGTTGCAATCGATCGATGGTTCCCGGGAGATGTCGCAGCCGTCCGGGATGCCGTTGCCATCGCAGTCGGGGACTGCGCCTCCGGCGATCTCGCAGGAATCGAGAAGGCCGTTTGAATTGCAGTCCGGCAAGCCGTTCGGACCGAGCATGACGATCGCGGCGTAGGGAGCGCCGGGAACCCCGTCGTCGGACACGTCGTTCCACCCTCCGGCGGGGTTCAGCTCGACGAATCGCTCGTCGCCGAACGTGTTGTTCGGCTCGCCGTCCTGCCATGAGGTGAAGTTCGGCGACGTCCCGTCCGGCCAACGGAAATCGCCCGTCCCGTCTCGGTCGGACAACCCAATCCACATCAGGCGCCCGGTGCCGTTGATGAACCCGAAGGCGGTCCGGAGGAGCGTGTTGAGCTGGAAGGACGTGATCGTCGCCAGCGACCCTCCCACGGCATCCGCCTGCGCCTTCGCGTGGCTGCGGGTCGAGGATGCGAATGCCACGTAGCGACGGCCCGAGACCGGATCGGTCACGCCCGCCAGGGGCAGTGCGAGCTCGCACGAATCCGGCACCCGGTCCCCGTCGCAGTCCGCCACCAGCCCCTGGACGCACTCCCAAGGGTCGGGAATCCCGTTGCGGTTGCAGTCCGGCGCGCATCGATCCGGAATGCCGTCCCCGTCGACATCCGGAGATCCGGCAGCGATGTCGCACGAATCCGGACGGCCGTTTCGGTCACAGTCGGAAGCCGCGCCACTCGCGATCTCGACCGCGTCCGGGATTCCGCTGCCATCGCAATCCGGCTCGCACTCGTCAGGAATCCCGTCGCCGTTGGAATCGGAACTCGAGCCTGATCCGATGTCGCATGAGTCCAGCACGCCGTTTCCGTTGCAATCAAGCCGACCTGAATCCATCAGCAGCTGGCAGGTATCAGCCGTGCCGTTGCCATCGCAGTCGACCGGCTGGGCGTGGTAGCGCAGCGTGACGGCCAGCAACGCATCGACACATCCGGCACTGGTCGCATTCAGGGAAGGCTCAATACGGATCGTCACCACGCCATCCGCCGACATCTTGTCGAACGCCTGCGCGGGAATCGTCAGCACGGCGGAACTTGCTTCGACGGTGCATAGGCCCGCCCCGGATGCGGCACCAAACACGCCCGATCCGATCACCATTCCGTCGGCCTTCACGGTCAGGAATCGGGTCGTTGATCCGAGTTGCGCGCGCGCCGACACGATGACCTCTGCATCCCGGCCTGCGAGGGCAATGATGCCGCTCGCAGCCCACGCCCGTGGCACGTCGAACGAGAACGGGGCCAAGTTCGGTCCCCGTAGCGTCATCCGCGGATCGTGCTCCGCGGCAACGGCGTGCACCGATCCTGAGCCGATCGACGACACAGCGGACAATCCGGAGGGGACTGCGGACGGGGCAGCGGCACCCCAGGCTCGCACCGATCCATCGTTCAGAAGTGCAACGGAATGGGCGCTGCCTGCCTGGATCTGAACCACTTCGGCAAGCCCGGCCGGCACAGAGCATTGTCCGGAGGCATTGGATCCCCAGGCACGCACCTCGCCTGACGAGAGCAACGCCAGCGAATGCGCGCCGCCTGCTGCGACGGCAACGGCGGGAGGCAGGCCGAAGGGAATCTCGTTGCGTTCGTCCGTGGTGGATCCCCAGCTCACCACGCGTCCATCTGCTCGCAGCGCGACGGTGTGCGCCGCTCCAGCCGATGCGGCGACGACGTTCGTTACCCATCGAGGCACGGACACCTGGGCCGGGTCTCCCCATGCACGCACCTGGCCATCCGACAGGACGGCCACCGAATGGCGACCGCCCGCCGACACCGAGCGGACCGATCCAAGGTCGCCGGGGACGATCGACTGTCGCTGGTGCACGCCGGACACCGCAGCCTGCGAACCCGCGCCCCACGCGACGACTGCGCCGGACTGCAGCAGTGCGAGGGTGTGGTAGCCGCCCGCACTGATCGACCGCACCGGCCCGAGGCCCGCAGGGACCAGTGATTGGCCGTGCTGGACGCCGGAGGACGACCCGGAGTTGGACAGCCCAGCTCCCCATGCTGCGACCGATCCATCCGGCAGGACGCAGACCGAATGCAGTCCGGACGATCCCGACGCCACGCGCTCGATCGCGCCGATGCCCGCCGGGATCGCGGCCTGACCATACGAATTGGTGCCCCAGGCCCTGATCGTCTCGCCGGAGGAACCCGCGGCAAGCGCCAAGGCGATCGGGACGATGAAGGCAGGAAGGCGGTGCTGAACCATGGATCGAGTCTCCGGGCGAGCGCGAATGACGGAACGTGTCGACTGACAGAGAGAGGCGATGCCCGTCGCCATGCGGGCGAAATCAATGAAAATGAGGCCACGCCAGTACCGGAAGCAGACGTTGGCGAACCATGGCCGGATAACCAGAGCGTCCTCCCCGGGGAGCATGCTGGTGCGCGCATCGGGTGAGACACTGTGGCGAATGACCATCCTCCCGGCCTGTGCCGTCGCCCTCCTTGTTGCCTCAGCGTCGGCCGGCGGCACCCTCACCGTCGAGCACGTCGCATCCATCCCGCCATGCGTGATCCAGCGGATCAACGCGGCGGGGCAGATCTCGGGCGACTTCCAGTACCAGTCGATCACGCGGGCGATGCGCCATGACCCGGGCGTCGGGCCGGTGCCGCTCGCCGTGCCGGCCGGGACGACCCAGAGCATCGCGATCGGGATCAACTCGGCAGGCACGTGCATGGGCCGCATCACCGCGCCGAGCACCGGCACCGTCGCCGCGATGTGGTCGCCGGCCGGCGCGATCACGACCCTCCCGAACCCGGCGGGCAACTGGACCTACAGCACCGGCGTCGCGATCAACGACACGGGCCTCGCCTGCGGGTTCGCGACGCTCGCCCTGGTCGGCACCGACCCGCAGCAGGCGTGGCGGTGGACGCAAGCCGGCGGCTACGAGATGCTGCCGCAGCTCGGCGGCATCGAGTCGATCTGCCGCGACATCAACGCGTCGGGCACGGTCGTCGGCACGGCGGTCACCTCCGGCGGCGGCGTGCGCGCGGTGACGTGGGCGCCCAACGGCGCCATCACCGACCTCGGCGTCCCGCAGGGTGCGACCGGTTCGTACGGCCTCAACATCAACGACGCGGGCGTCGTGGTCGGCACCAGCCCGGCCACCAAGGCGTACGTCTGGCGGCCCACGAACGGCTGGCTGCGACTGCCGGACCTCGGGTTCAAGGCATCCGCCTACGACATCAACAACGCCGGCTGGATCGTCGGCTGGATCGACGCGATGCCGTTCGAGACGGTGCCCGCGGTCTGGAGCCCCGAGGGGCAGCTCTTCAACATCGCTGCGCTCGTCGACCCGAACCGCTTCTACTTCTCGAACGACTTCTCGATTCCCATTGCCATCAGCGACAGCAACCTGATCGTGGTGCGCGGCTACGACTTCACCGTGAGCGGCGACCCGGTGGTCATGGTTTTCCGGATCAACGTCGACGCGCCCTGCCCCGCCGACCTCGACGGCAACGGCGCGGTCAACGGCGACGACCTGGGCATCCTGCTCGGCGCGTGGGGGCCAGCCAGCGGGAGTGCCGCCGACCTGAACGCCGACGGATTCGTCAACGCCGACGACCTGGGCATCATGCTCGGCGCCTGGGGAACCTGCGCCTGAGCCGCGGCGGGCGCCGCCCGGCC
>VEQS01000110.1 GCA_018883105.1 Phycisphaerales bacterium | reverse complement strand
GTGCGTGCTTCCGGACGTGCCACCAAGAGCCAGTCCAACCTGCGCCAGTGGGGCATGGGCACCATCGCGTGGGCAGGCATGAACGAGGAACGCCTGCCGTGGGAGGGCCTCAAGGACCTCTCCGGCATGGCCACCAACCTCACCGTGCCGCAGTACTGGGCGAACGCCGTGCCGCCGATGGTCGGCCAGCGCCCGTACCGCGAGATCAACGAGCGCGCATTCCAGGAGCAGCGCAACGTCCCCGCCTGGGACGACCCGGACTCGATCTTCGTCGATCCCTCGGCGGAACCCGAGAACACCGAGCCCTGGGGCTATGGGCAGCCCGGTCCGGGCGGATTCCGCCGGCAGTTCTACTTCAACTACGTTCCCAACAGCCAGCTGAACAACACGCTGCTCAAGGATGCGAACATCGCCGAGTACTCGCCGAGCGTCGCGATGCGCCTGGCCAACATCCAGTTCTCCGACAGGACGGTGCTGATGCTCGAGATGCGCGCCAACCGCAACGAGCTCCCGCCGAGCGACCCGTTCTACGGCAGCGACCTGTCGCGCCACCGCACCGACTGGAAGCGCTTCGCGGCGCGCCACTTCAAGGGCGGGCACATGCTGTACGCCGACGGCCACGTGGGCTGGGTCCTCAATGAGGAGGCCACCACCAACATCCAGGGCAACCGAAACCCGAGCTGCGAGGGCGGCGACTGGAACACCCAGAAGCTGGTCTGGGATCCGCTCGGCCCCGCCACGGACGACTGACGGCCACCGCTTCCGCGGGAATCCCGGCGCCGGCGCTCACCCGGGCGCCGGCGCCGTCACCTTGATCTTGCCGTTCATCGTGCGCCAGTGCCCCGGGTAGGTGCACACGAACGGGTACGTGCCTGCCTTGTCGGGCACGACCCAGAAGACGCGCCCGGTCCTGCCGGGGTCGACGAGTCCCATCGCCGCGAGCACCGATGGCAGGTCCGGCACGAACTGCCTGCCCTTGCCCTCGATGGTCTCGCCCATCTTGTCGCATGCCACGCCGACCTCGGGCATCTTGCCGGGCGCCGTGATCAGCAGGTTGTGCTGCATGGAGTCAGGGTTCTCCATCACGAACTCGAGCACCTCGTTCGGTGCGGCACGTACCTCGGTGACGTCGTACTTCATCGCGCCGGGCACGGCCTTGAGCGCGATCGTGCGCACGGCGACGGAGCGGACGGCGTCCGGCCGTGCCTCGGGTGCCATGGCGGCCAGGGTGCGCAGCGCCACCATCCGGAGCGGGCTGGCGGCGTCGCGCGCGGCGGTCGAGAGCCGCTCGATCGCCGCAGGGTCCTTCGATGCCTCGGCAGCCATCGACACGAGGAGGTCCGCGAGGTCGCGCGTGGCGCCGCAGGTACCGGCGCATTCGACGATGGCGTCCATCACGGCCGCGATCGCACCCGCCTCGCCGGTGCCGGCGGCCCTTGCAAGCGCGGCGGCGGCGTCGCGCCGTCGCGCCGCGGCCACGCCGTTCTCGAGCAGGCAGCGCCGTGCGGCGGCGAGGTCCGCGGCCAGGTCCTTCGCGACGAGCGCGTCGAGGTCCGCGGGCGGTGGCGGCGGAATCAGCCGCGCGGGCGGCAGCGAGGCGACCTGCGCGGCGATGCAGACGGCGGCGGCAAGCATGCACGCCAAGGTACCGATGCGGTTCAGCGTGGTGCGCGGGTCGCGCGGTCGGGTCGCACATCCGGCGCCGGGCCCTCGCGCACCTCCCAGATGGTGGTGGTGCCGCTGAGCTCGTTGCAGACGACGACAAGCGGCCGTCCGTTCGGGCTCGTCGATGCCGGGACGAAGAGCAGGCCTTCGGGGGCGATGTCGCCCGCGGAGGCAGGGGCCGCCGCGGGGTCACGCGGATTCACGTAGTCAACGAGCAGCGGCGCGGTGGGGTCGGTGACGTCCCACGTCATCACGCCGCCGGAGCGCTCGAGCCCGGCGAAGAGCAGCCGCCGGGCGCCCACCGTGCCGAGTGCCAGGCCTTCCACCTCGGGGCCCTTGCTCGTGCTGCGCGCATCCTTCGAGTTCGCCTTCCTGCCGTCGCCGTTGTGCGCCTCGGGCATGCGTTCGGCGACGGTGCGCTCGACCTGGTCACCGGAGTCCCATGCAAGGGCTGGCCCGCCGTCCACCAGCCGCCACACCGTGATGCCGCGGCCGCCGAAGGCCACGATCCGCTCGGCCGTGCCGTCGCCGTCCGGGTCGCAGGCCGGGCGGCTCACCTGCAGCCGGCCGAGGTTCGTCGGGTCGGCGATGGCGTCGCGTGCCATGCGGGGGTCCAGCGTCAGGTCCTTGACTCGCACCACCTCGTCGAAGGACTTCGTCTCGCGCGCCTCGCCTTCGTTGCTCGTGGCGAACCACGTGGTTCCGCCGGATTCCCACGTCACCACGGTGTCGGGCTGGCGCAGGCCGAGGACGGGCCAGGGCCGGAGGCTGATCGTGTCGTCGGCATCGCTTGCGTCGAGGCCGCTGGCGGAGAAGTCCTTGAGCCCGAGGCCGGTCATCGACAGGACGCGCGCGGCCTCGAGGTCGATCCGCGCGAGCGCGTTCGACTCCTGCAGCGTGACGAGCGCGTGCCGGCCATCGGGCGAGATGGCCACGTACTCGGGCTCGCTCTGCTGCGCGACGGATGCACCCGGAACCGGCAGGTGCGCGCCCTCGCCGACAAGACGCGTGCGTTCCGCCTCGAATGCGCGGAAGCCGGCCGTGCGGACCGTGGCCTTCGCCGGGCCGTCGCGCAGGTCGATGATGCTGATCGATCCCTCCGGGTCGGAGTCCCCCACGGGCTCGCCCTCGTTCGCCACGACGAGCATCGTGCCGTCCGGCGTGAACGTGCACATGTCGGGCCCGTGGCCGACCGTGACGTCGGCGATCATCCGCCCATCGAGGTCCAGGAACCGGACCGCGCCGGGCGTCGCGTTGCCCGAGGGCACCGCCACGGCCACGATGTCGCCATGGATCGCGACCGAGGTCGGCGCGGGCATGGAGTGCGTGGCCACCTTCCGCGGTGCGGTCGGGTCGGAGAGGTCAAGGACGTCGATTCCGGCGGCACCGTTCACCACCCACAGGCGCTTGGTGCGTGGGTGGAAGGCGGCGATCTCGCTTGCGCTCCGGTCGAAGACGCCCGCTGAGTGCGTGCCGAGCAGGTGGAGGTGCGCTCCGCGCGGCGCCGGCGCGGCGGGCGCGGCCTGCGCGATGGCGACACTGGCGATCAGGGCGGCGGGAACCATCGCGGTATGGTGGCCCCGCGACGGCCGCGCGTGGGCCGCGCACATGCTTCCTGAACGGAATCTGAACGATGATCGTCGCCCGCATCGAGTCCGCCGCCGATCCTCGCCTGGCTCCGTTCCTGGAGGTGCGCGACCGCGATGCGCTTGGGCCCGACGGGCGCCCCGGTCTCTTCGTCGGCGAGAGCCCGCTCGTCATCGAGGCGATGCTGCGCGCGTCGGTCGAGACGCTCGCCATCCTCGCGAGCGAACGCCAGGAGGCGCGCGCGCGTGCGCTCGTCGACGCCGCACGTCCATGCCGCACGGGACGCCCCGACCCGGAGATCCTGCTCGCGCCGGACGAGGTGCTCGACGCGGCCGTCGGCTTCAACATCCACCGCGGGTTCCTGGCGATCGGCCGGCGTCCGGCACCGCGCTCGGTCCGCGACGTGGTGCCGGCCTCGGGCGACTGCCTGCTGCTCGTCGTCGAGGACGTGAACAACATCGACAACATCGGGCAGTTGTTCCGCAACGCCGCGGCGTTCGGCTGCGCGGCGGTCGTGCTGTCGCCGGCGTGCCATGACCCGCTCTACCGCAAGAGCCTGCGCGTCAGCTGCGGCCATGCGCTGCGGGTGCCGTTCGCGCGCAGCTCGTCGTGGGCCGAGGACCTCGCGTGGCTGCGGGAAGGCGCGGGGCTTGCGCTCGTCGGGGCGACCGGCGGCGGCGACCGCACGCTCGCGGCCACGGCGCATGAACTCGCCCGTGCGTCACCGCGGCGCGTGGCGGTGCTCGTGGGCGCGGAGTTTGACGGACTGACGCCGGCGGCCCTCGGGGCCTGCTCCCACCGGGCGCGGATTCCCATGGCCCCCGGCGTGGATTCGCTGAACGTGGGGGTGGCGGCGGGCGTAATGCTGGCACGCCTCGCCGAAGTGTGGGGCGACCGCCCTCCCGCTCGGGTCCAGGAGACCGGATAACGGGAATCGCACGCGCCCCGCGAATTTTCGCGAACCGGGCGCGTGCGATGGCGTAACCGGGCCATGCGAACGTCCTCGTCGAGCATGCCCCGAGTGCTTGCGGCCTTCGTGCTCGCCTCCACGTCCGCCGCGTGGGCGGACGGCCTGCCGTCCGGTGTTGGGCAGCCGGTGCTGCCCCCGGACGTGCAGGAGGCGGCGTCCCATGCCAAGAAGCTGTCGCAGGCCTTCCGTGCCATCGCCCGCCACGCCTCGCCGTCGGTCGTCTCCATCGAGGTGCGCCCGGACGTTCGTCCCGTCGGCGGCATGGTGCGCATGCGCGGCATGCAGGTGCCGGTCCCGATGATGGTTCCCCAGGCCGTTCCGCAAGGGGTGGGCACCGGGTTCATCGTGTCGAAGGACGGGCACGTGGTCACCAACAACCACGTGGTGCGCGTGGGCGGCTCCATCATGGTGCGCACCAATGACGGCCGCGAGGCACGCGCCGACCTCGTGGGCACCGACGTCGAGACCGACCTCGCCGTGCTGAAGGTGGACCTCGCGGACCTGCAGCCGATCGCCTTCGGCGACAGCGATGCGGCGGAGGTGGGCGACTGGGTGATCGCGCTCGGCGCGCCGTTTGGGCTGCGTGACTCGGTCACGGCAGGCATCATCAGCGCCAAGGGACGCCAGGTGGGCCTGAGCCCGCTCGAGAACTACCTGCAGACCGATGCCACCATCAATCCCGGGAATTCCGGCGGCCCGCTCGTCGACATGGACGGGCGCGTGGTGGGCATCAACACCGCCATCGAGAGCCGCAGCGGCGGCTCCGACGGCATCGGCTTCGCCATCCCCTCCAACATGGCGAAGGACGTGGTGGATTCGATCATCGCCGGCGGCGCGCCCGCGCGCGGCTTCCTGGGGATCCAGATGCAGCCGCTCACCCCGGACGTCGCCGCCGGCACAGGCTTCAGGGGCTCGGGCGTGGTGGTGGCCGACGTGGTTGCGGGCGGTCCTGCCGACCGCGCGGGGCTGCGCGCCGGCGACATCATCGTCAAGGTCAACGGGGACGCCACCCCGAACATGATGCGCGTCACCCGCGCGATCCGCATGTGCAAGCCCGGCGCCGACTGCGACGTCGAGATCGTCCGCGCCGGCGACGCGATGACCGTGTCGGCGAAGCTCGAGGACACGCCGTCGGTGCCCGTCGCCGCCGGCCGCGCCGCACCGCGCGTGGTGGTGCCCGGACGATTCCGCGGCCAGCCCTGACGGGCGCGCAGCGAACGAGCCCTACGATGTCCGGTCCGCCATGGGCCGTGCCTCCGTCTGCGCCACGTTCGACGTTCCCATGCAGGTGCCCGCGCGGCACCGCGTGACGTTCACGCGCGACGTGTTCGATCCGGGGAATCCGGCGCTGGCGCAGGCCCTCTCGGGCAGCGCGCGCTGCATCGCGTTCGTCGATGACGGCGTGGCCGAGGCGCATCCGCAGCTGGCGGTGGCGCTCGGGCGTTCGCTCGCCGCGCGGCCGGGCATGCCTGAACTGTGCGGCGTCGAGCGCGTTCCCGGCGGCGAGCGCGCCAAGGCCGGCATGGACGTGCCCGACCGCGTGGTGCGTGCCACGGTCGACCACCGGATCGACCGCCAGTCGTGCGTCATCGCCATCGGCGGCGGCGCGGTGCTCGACGCCGTCGGATTCGGCGCGGCCATCGCCCATCGCGGCTGCCGCCTGGTGCGCCTGCCCACCACCGTGCTGTCGCAGGACGACGCGGGCATGGCGGTGAAGAACGGCATCAACCTCGGGCGGCGCAAGAACTACGTGGGCACCTTCGCGGTGCCGCATGCGGTGATCTGCGACGAGGCGTTCCTGGAGTCGACGCCCGAGTGGTCATGGATCGGCGGCTTCAGCGAGGCGGTGAAGATCGCGCTGCTGCGCGATCCTGCGCTGCTGGCGCACATCGAACGCGATGCGGCGGCGATCCGCGCGCGCGACATGCATGCGGCGATGACCGTCATCGTGCGCAGCGCCGAGCTGCACTGGCGGCACATCGCCCTCGGTGGCGATCCGTTCGAGACGCAGAGCGCGCGGCCCCTGGACCATGGCCACTGGCTGGCGCACCGGCTGGAGGGACTGACCGACGGCGCGCTGCCGCATGGGCAGGCGGTGGCGATCGGCATCGCCGTCGACACGGCCTACGCCGCAAACGCCGGCATGCTGGCGCCGGCCGAGGCCGACCGCGTGATGTCCGTGCTGCGGGCGCTCTCGCTGCCGACGTCGCACCCGCTGCTTTCCGATCCCGATGCGCTGGTCGCCGGGCTCGAGGAGTTCCGCGAGCACCTCGGCGGACGGCTGACGATCACCCTGCTGCGCGCGGTGGGCGACCCCGTCGACGTGCACGAGCTTGACGAGCGGCTCCTGCGCGGCGCGATCGCGTCGCTTGCGGGCTGAGCGCGTTGCGGGCCTAGACTCACGCCCATGGACCCTGCCGGCCGCGCCGAAGGCTTCCCGATGACCCGCGCGCAGGTCGTCGACGCCTACTTCATGGAACACCGCGCGCGCCTCCTCGACGTCGCCGCGTTCCTCGACCGCGTCGACCGGGCGGGCGCCGGCAACGACGACTTCCGCATGCGCGCCTTCCGCCGGTGCGTGGCGATCCTCGGGGACGGCGGCCCCGACCGTGCGCGCCGCATCCTGGAAGAGCTGAGCGACCCGACCAAGGACCCCGTCGCGAAGGCGGGCATGAAGGGCGCGACCGGCGCGCACGATCCATCGAAGGCCTGAGCCGTGTACATCGACCCACACGTCCACATGGTGAGCCGCTCGACGGACGACTACGTCCGCATGGCGCGCGCCGGGTGTGCCGCCATCACCGAGCCCGCCTTCTGGGCCGGCTACGACCGCTCGAGCCCGAAGGGGTTCTTCGACTACTTCCGCCAGCTCACCGAGTTCGAGCCACGCCGCGCCGCGCAGTACGGGATCCGCCACCACGCGTGGCTCTGCATCAACCCGAAGGAGGCCGAGGACCCGGTCTTCGCGCGCGAGGTGATCGGCCTCATCCCCGGCTTCCTGGAGCGCGAGAACGTCCTGGGGATCGGCGAGATCGGCCTCAACAAGAACAGCCGCAACGAGCTGGAGATCCTGGAGGCGCACCTGCAGCTCGCCTCCGACCACGGCCTGCTGGTGCTGGTGCACACGCCGCACCTCGAGGACAAGCTGAAGGGCACGCGCCTGATCATGGACGCGATCGCCCGCTTCCCGAAGCTCGATCCCGGACGCGTGCTCATCGACCACGTGGAGGAGCACACGGCGCCCCACGTCCTCGACCGCGGCTTCTGGTGCGGGATGACCCTCTACCCCGACACCAAGTGCACGCCGCAGCGCGCCGTCGACATCATCGAGTGCTACGGCAGCGAGCGGATCTGGATGAACTCCGCCGGCGACTGGGGGCACAGCGACCCGCTCGCCGTGCCCAAGGCGCAGATGGAGATGCGCCGCCGCGGGCACCTCGAGGCGCTCGTGCGCAAGGTCACGTTCGCCAATCCGGAGCGTTTCCTCTCCCAGTCCGGTCGCTTCAGCGCCGCGCCGCTGCGGCCGACGGCACCCGACGTCACGCGATGACCGCGCCTCCGGGCCAACACGACGGCGCGCAGTCGCGGCGCTGGCTGGTGCTCGCCGCGATGACCGGCAGCCTGTCGATGATCTTCATCGACATGACCGTGGTCGGCGTGGCGCTGCCGAGGATCGGCTCGAGCCTTGGGATGGGCGATGGCGGCCAGGCGTGGATCGTCACGTCCTACCTGCTCACGCTCGCCTCGCTGATGGCCCTCGGCGGCCGGATGGGGGACCTGCTGGGCAAGGTGCGCGCGTTCCTGGCGGGCGTGGTGCTCTTCGCGGTGGCGAGCGTGGTGTGCGCCGATGCGCGCGAGGGCACGCAGATGATCGTCGGTCGCGTGCTGCAGGGCATCGCTGCGTGCCTCATGCAGCCTGCCTCCGGTGCGCTCGTGATCGGCGCCTTCGCCCCGGGCGAGCGCGGCAAGGCGATGGCCGCCTACGTCGGCCTGCCGCTCGTCTTCATGGCGATCGGTCCCGCGGCCGGCGGCTGGGTGGTCGAGCACTTCGGCTGGCCGTGGGTGTTCTGGCTCAACCTGCCGGTCGCGGCCGCGGCGATCGCGCTGACGCTCGTGGCGCGGCCGCATGACCCGCCGAGCGCCGACCGCGACATCGACTGGCTCGGCGGCGTGCTGCTCCTTGCGGGCCTGCCCGCATTCGTCTTCGGCATCCAGCAGCTCGGACCCGAGGCCGGCGCCGGCATGTCGGAGGGCATCTCGACGACGACCACTGTGGCGCTCCTCTGCGGCGCCGTGGTCCTCGCCGCGTTCATCCGCCGCCAGTGGAACCACCCGCGGCCGCTGATCCGCGTCCGGCTCTTCGCCGACCGCGCGCTCGCCGCCGATGCCATCACCATCGCGTGCATGCAGTTCGCGATGACCGGCCTCGTGATCGCCGGCAGCCTCTATGCGCAGGACGTGCTCGGGTATTCGCCCACCGAGGCGGGACTGTCGCTCCTTCCCATGCTGCTCCCGGTCATCCTCGTGGTGCACGTGGCGGGACGCTGGTACGACCGCGCCGGCGCGCGACCTCCTGCCTCCCTCGGGACGGCGCTCGCCACCATCGGCATGCTGGTGCAGGCCGGCGGCGCGTGGATGCGCAGCTATCCCGTGATGGCCGCGGGCATGTTCCTCCTGGGCCTCGGCATCTCGCTCACCATGAGCCCCACCAACACCGACGCGCTGGGGCGCGTGCCGCACTCGGAGCGGGGCCAGGTGTCCGGCCTGGTGCAGACGATGCGCCAGGTGGGCGGGAGCGTGGGCGTCGCGACCATCGCCGCGACGGTCGCCCTCAGCCTCGCGGCGTTCGAGCGCGGCGATCCCGGCCTGTCGCACGACGAGGTCGTCCGCATCCGCTCGATGCTGCGCAGCCACGACGTGAAGGCGCGCATTGACGCCGAGTCCGATCCGCTCCTCGAGCGGGTGCGCGCGGCGTCGGCGCGTTCCTACGCGGTCGGCTACGCGGTGGCGTCGCTCGGCACGCTCGGGGCGTTCATTGCGGTGCGGCGGTGGATGGCCGCTGGGGCAGCCGCACCGGGTCGGCCTCCACGCGCAGGCTGAACGGGTGCGCCGGCAGCCTGGAGACCTCGTCGGCGAGGTTGGCGCTCGCGGGGTTGTCCTGCCAGGCGTAGCGCACCTCGAACGGCTCGGCCACCTGGCTGCTCCGCACCTTCACCGCGGTGGCGCCGATGATCTCCGCGTCGGCGAGCACGAACTTCCCGTCGGCGCCCGCGATCGCGAATCCCGCGATCGGCTTGCCGTCGCGCGTGTGCAGGCGCCCGCCCTCGACGTCGAACTCGATGCGCAGGCCGTCGCCGTCGCGCCGCGCGTTCTTCGTGCGCGGGCCGCGCCACGCGACGTCGGCCGCACCGTAGACCGTCGCGGCAGCCCAGCGCGACAGCCGATCGCCCACCGTCCGCTTGTCGCGCGGGTGGATGTCCTCCGCGTCCCCGATGTCGATCGTGGTGATCGTGCCGACGCTTGGCGAGTTGCGCTCGGTGTTGAGCTGCGCGTCGCGCAGCCCGGGCCACGTGCCGTGCGTCGCCTTGTCGGGCTGGTGCTGGCGGAACGCCGCCAGGCTCACCACGCCGAAGGGCATGTCGGGGTACTGGAACGCCGCGCGCCAGCTGCGGATCACCAGCTGCAGGAGCGAGCGGTACTCGGTGGTCTCCTGCTCGCTGCCGGCGTTCGACTCGCCCTGGTACCAGAT
>VEQS01000109.1 GCA_018883105.1 Phycisphaerales bacterium | reverse complement strand
CGCGATGGACGGCGGGAGCCGCTTCGTGCGTGGCGACGCGATCGCCGGCCTCGTGATCACCGGCGTGAACGTGGTCGGGGGCATGCTGGTCGGCGTCCTCCAGAACGGGTGGGGCCTCGCGGAGACCGCGCGTGCCATCACGGTGCTCACGATCGGCGACGGACTTGCGGCACAGGTGCCGGCGTTCGTGATCGCCGTGGCCGCGGGCCTGGTGACTGCCCGCGCCGGACGCGGAAAGTCGATCGGCGAGGAACTCCCCCGGCAGGTGGTGGGCGGTCCGCGCGCCCTCTGGATGCTGAGCGGGTTCCTCGCGGTGCTGGCGCTGACGCCGCTGCCGACCGTGCCGCTCCTTGCGGCCGCCGCCGTGAGCGCCGGCCTGGCGATGCTGGTGGCGCGCGCCGCGGGCATGTCCGCGACCGCGTCGGCGGCGCGCGCCGCGGCGGGCGGCGACACGCTCCCGGAGGACGATTCGGCGCGACGCCGCGCCGAGGAGATCGGCGCGCTGCTCTCGATCGAGCCGCTCGAGGTCGAGGTGGGCGCCGACCTCGTGGAGCTGGTGCGCGAGGGCGACGCGTCGCCGGTCCTGCGCCGGATCGAGTCCGTCCGGCGCCAGGTGGCGCAGGACCTTGGCATCGTGGTGCCGCCGGTGCGGGTGCGCGACGAGCGCACCCTTCCCGCGGGCGGCTACCGGATCCGCATCCGGGGCGCCGCGGTCGGCGAGGGCGAGCTGCGCCTGGGCGAGCTGCTGGCGATGCCCGGCGAGGGCGCGCTGCCTGAACTCCCCGGCATCCCGGTCCGGGAGCCCGCCTTCGGGCTCGATGCGCTCTGGATCGCGCCGTCGCTGCGGCGCCAGGCGGAGTCGGCAGGGTGCGCGGTGGCGGCGCCGGAGTCGGTGCTCGGCGCGCACTTCGCGACCGTGGTGCGCCGGCACGCGGACGAGCTGCTGACGCGCGAGCACGTCGCGGACCTGCTCGCCGAGCTCGAGCGGCATGCGCCGCGGCTCGTGGCCGACACGGTGCCCGCATGCATCCGGCCGGGAGAGCTGCAGCGGGTGATGCAGTGCCTGCTGCGCGAGCGCGTGCCGGTACGCGACCTCGAGGCGGTGCTCGAGGCCGTGGCCGACGCGTCGCGGCGCTCGCGCGACCCGCATGCGCTGGCGGAGGCGGCGCGGCTGGCGCTGCGGCGCACCATCTGCCAGCAGTACGCGCGTCCCGACGACGACGGGCGCCCGGTGCTCGCATGCGTGGTCGCGGGCGCGGGGCTCGACGCGCTCGTCGCCGGCAGCGTGCGCGAGGGCGACGGCGAGCCGTCGATCGCGCTCTCCCCGGCTGACGCCGCGCGCGTGGTACAGGCCGTCGCCGGTGCCGCGCGGCCGCTCGCCGCGGCGGGCCTGCCCGTGGTCGTCGTGAGCTCGCGCGGCGCCCGTGCCGCGCTGGCCCGGCTCATCGCCCCGCACATCCCAGGCAGCGCCGTCCTCGCGTTCGAGGAGCTGGTGCGCGGCATCGACGTCGACCGGATCGGCGAGGCCGAGCTCGCCGCCCAACCCCAGGAGGCCGCGGCATGACCCGCGTTCGCTACATCGCAGACACCCTGGCGGAGGCCATCTCCGCCGCCCGCCGCGCCCACGGGATGGAGGTGCCCGTGCTGCAGGCGGGGCCGCGCCGTGGGGTCGGCCTTCGTGCCCGTCCCGCCTTCGAGGTGGTGGTGGACGCGTCGGGTTCCTCCGTGCGCGCGCGCCGCGCCGCACGCGAGGCGCTGGCGCGCGCCGTCGTCGCGGCGCGCCTGGCGCACGCGGAGGCGGAGGCGGTGGTGCGTTCCCAGCTCGGTCCTGCGACCAGCGCGGCCGTCGCGCGGCTCGGGGCGCGGCTGCGTGCGCAGGCACTCGCGCCGGAGCTCGTGCAATGGGTCATCGCGCGCGTCGAGGACCGTCTCGACGGCGCACGCGCCGAGGAGGCGGCGGCGCTCATGCACGCCGCAGCGGTGCAGGCGGTGGGCGAGCTGCTTCCGGTCGACGTGCCCGTCGACCCCGCGCCCGTCGGAAGCCTGGGCCGGCCGTGGGTCGTGGCGCTCGCCGGCCCGACCGGCGTCGGCAAGACCACCACGCTTGCGAAGCTCGCGGCGTCGTGGCGCGTCGACCGTCGGCTGCGCGTCGGGATCGTGGCGGCGGACGCGTTCCGCGTCGGCGCGGTCGAGCAGCTGCGCACCTATGGCAGCATCATCGACGCACCTGTCCAGGCAGCGCATGGCCCGGCGTCCGCGGCGGAGGCGCTCGCCCGGCTGGCCGACTGCGACGTGGTCCTGGTCGACACCCCGGGCCGCGGGCATCGCGACGCGCTGCGGATCGGCGAGGTGGCCGAGACCGTGCGGGCCGTGCGTGCCGACGAGTCGCTGCTGGTGCTGCCCGGGTCGGCGTCGGCGGGCATGCTGTCGGAGTCCGCGGATGCATTCCGTGCCGTCGCGCCCACGCGCGTGGTGCTCAGCAAGCTCGACGAGAGCGAGGGCCTGGGTGCGCTGGTGAGCGCGGTGCGGCGCAGCGACCGTCCCGCGGCGTGGTTCACGACCGGGCAGGGCGTGCCGGACGACCTCGAGCGCGCCGATGCGCGGACCTTCGCCGAGCGGCTCGTCGGGCCGCCGCCGTCCGTCACGCCGATGACGGCGACCGATGCATCGATGGAGGCCGGCAGGCGCGGCTGATGGACGAGCAGGCCCGCGAGCTCCGCGCGCGTGCATCGGCCGCTGGACTCGGTGCCGTGGGAGGTCGCCCCGTGGTTGCCGGCGATCGACCCGCGGTCGGCGCCGGCCCGGCGCGCCTGGCGCGCACCATCGCCGTGGCAAGCGGCAAGGGCGGGGTGGGCAAGAGCACCGTGGCGCTCGGCATCGCGATGGCAGCGGCGGAGCGGGGCGTGCGCACCGTGCTCGTCGATGCCGACCTCGGGATGGCCAACCTCGACATCATGGCTGGCGTGCGGTCGGCGCATTCCGCCGCCGACTGGCTCGGCGGTCGCGTGACGCTCGCAGAGTGCTTCGTCGCGGTGGCACCGCGCATGTGGCTCCTCGGCGGTGCGTCGGGGCTGGCGCGGATGGCCGATCTCTCGCCGGCGCAGCGACAGCGACTCGTGGAGGGACTGTCGCGCGTCGCATCGCACGTTGACCTCATGGTGCTCGACCTTGGCGCGGGCATCGGCGCGGGCACGCTCGAGCTCGCGGGCGCCGCGGATCGCGTGCTCATGGTGACGACGCCGGAGCCCACGGCGCTCACCGATGCCTATGGGTTCATGAAGGCATGCGTGCGCGGCGGACGCCGCGCGGGCTGGAACGTCGCGTGCTCGATGGCGACGGATGCTGCCGACGGTGCGCGCGCGGTCGAGCGCCTGCGGCGTGCCGTGGCGCGGCACCTCGAGGTCGACATGCACGACGCCGGCTCGGTCCCCGATGATTCGTCGGTGCGCCGCGCGGTGCGCGCCGGCCGTCCGCTGCTGGCGGCGGAACCCGCGTCGCCCGCGGCGCGCGCCATCCGGCGGATCGAGGGGTCGCTTGCCGGCCTGCCGGAGCCCTCGGCCCGGCCCGACCTCTTCTCGGCGCTCGCAGCTCGCCTTGGCGTGCGCGTGGCGGGGGCGATGGCCGCTGCCATGGGCGGCGCGGCCATCACCGGCGCATCGATGCCAAGGTGAAAATAATTCGCTGACCTCCGACTTTCCCCCTTGCAGGCGGGGGTGGGGGCTTGTTATATTGGACGCGCCAAGGCGGTCGTCACGGATCGACGTCGTCAAGGCACCCTCAGCATGGATGCTGGGGTCCAACGGGTGACGGTGGTCTGTCCCGGTCTGCGGGACACCGGAGCCCTTCATCGCGATCGGGCCAGGCGGGGATCCGCCGAACCCGGTCAACGTGCTATCCGCACTCTCTTCTCGCAGGTCAAGGAGCGACCGATGTCGAAGAGCCAGGCGCGGGGGTCGTCACGGCAGACGGCCACCAGCGCATCGAAGCGTTTGTCCCAGCCCGCACCCAAGCGAGGCGCCGCCCGGTCGTCGGCCGTGGCCGTTGCCCCGCGCCCGGCTGCCAAGCCTGCGCGTGCACCCGCCCGCGCAGCCGCGAGCCGTCCCGCGCCCGCGCGGCCCGCCGCACGTGCGGCGACGCCCGCCCGGCCCGCCGCCTCGCGCTCCGCGCCCAAGGCTCCGGTCACCGCCGTGCGCCCGTCCGCGCCGCCGCCGGCCCCCGTGCGCGTGGTCGAGGTGGTGGCCCCGCGCGTTCCCGCGACGCATGACGCGCTGTGGACCGCCTACGGCGACGCACGCGCGCGCAACGACTTGGCGCGCGTGCAGGACCTGCGCAACCGCCTCATCGAGCGCTACTACGAGGTCGTCCGCTTCACCGCCGAGCGGATGCACACGCGCCTGCCGAGCGAGGTCGACGTCAACGACCTGATGAGCGCCGGGCTGTTCGGCCTCATGGATGCGATCGACGCGTTCGACCCCGCGCGCGGCGTGAAGTTCGAGACCTACTGCGCGCCCCGCATCCGCGGCGCGATCTTCGACGAGCTGCGCTCGATGGACTGGGTGCCGCGCCTGGTGCGCAGCCGCACCGCGAAGCTCGAGAAGGTCCGCAAGGAGTTCGAGCTCACCCACGGCCGCCGCCCGACCGACGACGAGGTCTCGGCGCTGATGAACGTCTCGGGCGCCGAGTACGACAAGCTGCAGAAGGACTCGCGGCCCGTGGGCATCGTCAGCCTCGACCGCAAGGCCTTCGAGAGCGACTCGAGCCGTGACGTGCGCGAGGTCGACGTGATCGAGGACGGCCGCCAGCCGAACCCCTCGGAGATCGTCCAGCGCGGCGACCTGCAGGCGCTGATCACCAAGGGCCTGTCGCGCGCCGAGCGCCTGATCGTCATCCTCTACTACTACGAGGAGATGACCATGAAGGAGATCGGGCTCACGCTCGACCTCTCCGAGAGCCGCGTCAGCCAGATGCACTCGAGCATCCTCGCGCGCCTGAAGGCGCAGATGCAGCACCGGCTCAAGGAATTCTGAGAACCACCCGCGGAGGGTCCATCCGAAGGGAGTGACGCGCCCCGCCGTGACCCGGCGGGGCGCGTAAATAGGTGCCAGGAACCCCTGTCCCCATTTTCCGGAGGAAAATGGGGACAGGGGTTCCTGGCACCTATTTCTCGGCGACGGGGCGGTCGACCAGGATGCGCGCCGCGGTGCTCGCCTTGACCTGCTCGACGGTCACGCCCGGCGCGGTCTCGGTCAGCCGGAACAGCCGCTCGTCGCGGTCGAACTCGAACGTCGCCAGGTCGGTGATCAGCATGTGCACGCACGACCGCCCGGTGAGGGGCAGGGTGCACTCGGGCAGGAACTTGCTCTCGCCCTTCTTGTTGCAGTGCTCCATCACCACGACCACGCGCTTGACGCCGGCCACCAGGTCCATGGCGCCGCCCATGCCCTTGACCAGCTTGCCCGGGATCATCCAGTTTGCCAGGTCGCCCGAGCCGCTCACCTCCATCGCGCCGAGGATCGCCAGGTCGATGTGCCCGCCGCGGATCATCGCGAAGCTGTCGGCGCTCGAGAAGAAGCTCGCGCCCGGCACGGCGGTCACCGTCTGCTTGCCGGCGTTCACCAGGTCCGGGTCGATCTCCGACTCGCGCGGGAACGGTCCCATCCCCAGCAGGCCATTCTCCGACTGCAGCCATACCTTCATGCCCGTGGGCACGTGGTTGGCCACCAGCGTCGGGATGCCGATCCCGAGGTTCACGTAGAAGCCGTCTCGGAGCTCGAGCGCGGCGCGGGCGGCGAGCTGGTTGCGGTCGCGTGGCACGGGCATCCTCCCTGGCGTCAGCCGAACACGATGCCCTGCGCGAGCGGCAGGTCCTTCGACCAGTTCACGGTGCAGGTCTGCCGGCGCATGTACTGCTTCCAGCTGTCGCTGCCGGACTCGCGTCCGCCGCCGGTGTCCTTCTCGCCGCCGAACGCGCCGCCGATCTCGGCGCCGCTGGTCCCGATGTTCACGTTGGCGATGCCGCAGTCGCTGCCCTCGTGGCTCAGGAACCGCTCGGCGCTGCGCACGCTGTCGGTGAAGATCGCGCTGGAGAGGCCCTGGTCGACGCCGTTGTTGATCCGCATGGCCTCGTCGAGCGACGAGACCGTGAACACGTAGAGGATCGGCGCGAACGTCTCCTCGCGGCAGATCTCGGGCACCTTGCCCTTCGGCACGGCCATGAGCGTCGGCTCGACGAAGTGTCCCGCCTTGCCCTTGAACCGGTCGATGCCCTTCGTGCCGCCGGCGAGCACCGTGCAGCCGTCCTTCTGCGCGCGCTCGATCGCGGCACGCATCTGCTCGACGGCGCGCGCGTTGATGAGCGGGCCCATCAGCGTCCCCTTGCGCATCGGGTCGCCGATCGGCACCGTGCGGTAGGCCTTCGCGAGGCGCCTCGACAGGTCGCCGACCACGTCCTTGTGGACGATCAGCCGCCGCGTCGTGGTGCAGCGCTGGCCCGCGGTGCCGACCGCGCCGAACAGCACCGCGCGCACCACGAGGTCCATGTCCGCGTCCGGCATCACGATGATGGCGTTGTTGCCGCCGAGCTCGAGCAGTGCCCGCCCGAGGCGCCCGGCCACCACCTGCCCGACGCGCCGGCCCATCCGGGTGCTGCCGGTGGCGCTGACGAGCGGAAGCCGGCGGTCGGCGATCATGGTCTCGCCGACGTCGGCGTCGTTGCCGATCACGAGCCCGAAGACGTCCTCGGCCTTGCCCTTCGACGGCCGGAACACGTCCTGACGCCGCATCACGTCCTGCGCCACGCGGTTCATCGCGATCGCGGTGAGCGGGGTGACGAGCGACGGCTTCCACACCATGGTGTTGCCGCAGACGGCCGCGATCATCGCGTTCCACGCCCACACGGCGGCGGGGAAGTTGAAGGCGGTGATGATGCCGATCGTGCCGAGCGGGTGCCACTGCTCGTACATCCGGTGGCGTGCCCGCTCGCTGTGCATCGAGAGGCCGTAGAGCTGGCGCGACAGGCCCAGCGAGAAGTCGGCGATGTCGACGCACTCCTGGACCTCCCCAAGGCCCTCGGGGTGGATCTTGCCCATCTCGCGGGTCACCAGCTCGCCCAGCGCATCCTTGTGCGTGCGGAACGCCTCGCCGATCAGGCGGACGATCTCGCCGCGCTTCGGGGCAGGGAGCATGGCCCACTCGTGCTGCACGGCCTGCGCCGCGTCCACCGCGCGCCCGTACTCGCGCACGCCGTCGAGCCGCACGGTGGCGAGCACCTTGCCGGTCGCGGGGTCGAGGCTGTCGACCGCCTTGCCCTCGGCGAGCATGGACGCGGTGTGCGTGGAACGCCCGAGCAGGCGCGCGTCGCGCGCGATGCCGAGCCGCTTCAGGAGGTCGCTGGCCATCGGTGCCTCACTTCGTCTGGGCGGGCATGTCGCCGGCCGGCGCCGCCGGGGCGGCGGGCGCCGCGGGCTTGGCCTTCGCGGCCTCGATCATCGACGCCGCGGACGCGGCATCGATCTCGACGGCCTTGGTCATGACGATCGCCTCGACCGGGACGTCGGAGAAGACCTGCTTCCGGCCGGCCTGGTCGGTGACTTCCTTCGACATGGTCGGCGACGCACCCATCGCGTCGAGCACGTCGAGGCCGACGACGATCCTGCCGAACACCGCGTAGCCCGGGCCGTTGGCTCCGTCGAGCGCGGGGTTGTCCTTCAGGTTCAGGAAGAACTGGCTGGTGGCGGTGTCGGGCGAGGGCAGGCGGGCCATCGAGATGGTGCCACGGCCGTTCTTCAGGCCGTTCTTCCACTCGTTCTTGATGGCGGGGTTGGTCTGCTTCTGGACCATGGCCTGGTCGAAGCCGCCGCCCTGGACCACGAAGCCGGGCACGATGCGGTGCACCACCGTGCCGTCGTAGAACCCGCCCTTCACGTACTTCATGAAGTTGTCGACGCTGATCGGCGCCTTCACGGCGTCGAGCTCGAGCAGCATGTCGCCCTTGCTGGTGGTGATCTTGACGAACACCACGCCGGCGGCCGCCGGCGCGGGCGCGGGGGCCGGCGCCTGTACGGGCGCGGCGGGGGCGGCCGGGGCCGCGCCGTCCTGTGCGACGGCGGGCATCGCGATCGCGATGGAGGCGGCCAGGGGGGCGACGAGCGCGCGGATCGAGATGGAGCGGTTCAACATGGTCGGTGGGTCCTCGGTGGGCAGGCAATCATACGAGCCCCCGATCCCCGGCGACGGCACACCGCGCGTGCGGGAGGCATAGGATCTTCGGCTTCATGCACCGTCCGTTCCGCCCGATCCTCGACCTCTTCAGCAGCGTCCGGTTCGGCATCGCGATCCTGGCCGTGCTCTTCGTCTACATGTCGGTCGGGTCGGCGGGCATCGTCTATCCGGTGCACCCGAACCTGTTCCATCCGGATGCGTGGGTGCACGCCCAGGTCCGCCAGTGGCGCCCGTTCGAGATGACCGAGTTCGAGTGGTTCCACTGGTGGCCGTTCGACCTGCTGCTGGGCCTGCTGGTGGCGAACCTGGCGATCACCACCGTGCGGCGCATCCCGTTCCGCCCCGTGAACTACGGCGTGTGGGGCATCCACTCCGGGATCGTCGTCCTGGTCGTGGGGAGCGTCATCTACTTCGGCACCAAGGTCGAGGGCGAGGCCGCCGTGCCCCGCCGCGCGGTCACGGTCGGCATCCTGGACGCGCCGGGCGGGTCGCTGGTGGCGTCCGCCTCGATGCTCGCGATGCCTGGGAACCGCATCACGGTGGGCGAGGGCGCCGACCGCTACGACGTCGAGGTGCGCTCGATCGACCCGGACTGGGAGGTGCTCACCGGCGACGACAAGGGCTCGCGCGCCTACAGCGTGACGCTCGCGGTGAACTCGCCCGAGCGCCGCTTCATGCGCCAGCTGGTCGCGGGGCGGCCGCAGTACACGGAGGACCTGATCTCCTCGCAGGACCCGGATCGGCCGATGAAGCGCGCCATCAAGGAGACGGGGAAGCCGCTCGTCGACGAGCGCCTCTTCGTGGCCCTCGACTATGGGCCGCAGGATTCCTTCTACCTGAAGAACGACCTCGTCAAGAGCTGGGCGCTCTACGTGCGCCGGCCGGGCGACGCGCGCTGGGTCGAGCGGCCGATCGAGGGGATGCCGCTCTACAACGACTGGGTCGGCGCGCCGGAGGAGCTCTTCCTGGCTCCCGGCATGGACGTCGCCCCGCACCCGATCCGCATCGCGATCCCCGCGGTGGATCCCGCCGATCCGGCGCCGGACGTCACGCTCGAGGCCACCGGCTACCTGCGCTACGCGCAGCAGCGCGCGCGGTGGCGCGCCGGCGGCCCCGACGACCCGCCGAACCCCGTCGCCGAGGTGGGCGTGGCCGACCGCGAGGGCCGCGCCGCCCGGTACACGCTGGTCGGCCGCGATCCGCAGCGCCGCTCCGGCGACGGCGGCGTGATCGCGCTGCGCTCGGTGTCCGACGAGTCGCAGGTCGAGGCATTCCGCGCCGAGCCGAGCCTTGCCTTCAAGGTGCCGGGCCGGCGCATCGAGCAGCGCGAGCGCGTGAAGGACGCGGCGCTCGCCGACGCGAACGCGCCGTGGCGTCCGATCGGCGCCGCCGACTCCGGCTACTCCTACCGCGTGGTGGCCGTGCAGGACGACCTGGCGATCGCCGGCCGCGAGGTGAGCGTGGCGATCGTCGACCTGCGCACGCCTGCGGGCGAGTTCCGCCGCTGGGTGTTCGACGACCCGACGCTGACGCGCGACCTTCGCCCCGGCGAGGACCCGATGGCCGCGATGCGCCGCGGCGGCGAGTCGTTCATCGACGGCACGCTCGAGGTCGGGTACGAGCCGGGCAACGGCCTGGCGCTTGCGCTCCTCGTCGCCGGACCCGAGGCCGGTCGGCTGCGCCTGGTCGATGCGCTCGGCCGCACCGAGGCCCGCGTCCTCGACCTGCGCCCGGGCGAGCCGGTGTCGCTCGCCGCGGGCG
>VEQS01000230.1 GCA_018883105.1 Phycisphaerales bacterium | reverse complement strand
CGTAGGCCGACTCGAGCGCCTTGAAGTCGGACGTCGGGTGCATGCGCTGCTCCAGCTCCACCGTCACCATGCCCGCATGGACGTGCGGCACGATCCGGAACTCGATCCACCCCTTGCCCGCGTACCACCCCATGCGCACGCGCAGCGGCGGCTCTGCGTTCTCCACGCCGTTGTCCTCGCTTGACTCGGCCGGCAGCGCCACGCCGCGGGCATCGGGCACGCCCGCGCAGGCCCATGTCATCCGCAGGCGCGCGCCGGCCTCCAGCGCCCGGTCCCGCGGCCACTCGCGTCCGTCCTTGGTCCATGCCTCCGCACGCGCCAGGAACCACCGCTCCAGCCCATCGCACGTCGCCACCATCCGCCACAGCGCCGACGGCTGCGCGCGCACGTGGATTGCCTGCGTGAAGCCATGCCAGTCGCGGCCGGTTCCGGTACCGAACACGCTCATGCGCCACGGCTCCACGCGGCACTCGAAGATGCCGGCGGCCACGCACGGATCGGACCGCATCAGGAGCTCCGCACGCGCGGCATCCAGGTGCGGAAACACCACGATCCCCTGCGATCCATCCTCGGCCGGACCAGCGACCGTCACGTCCCCGCGAACCGCGAGTTCGCGCAGGAACGACAGGTGCGCCCCCATGGCCATCAGCTCATCGGCGCTCGGATCGAGGTGGAAGCCCGGCCTGACCGGGCGCAGGAACGCGATCGCTGCCATGCGCGGAAGGTAGCGCCTCGCCACCGCGGACCGGCGCATCGTCCAGAAGCATCCGCCGCGGCGGCGTATCGAGGTCCTCGTACTGGTCGGTGCGCGCCGCCCAGATGAAGGCGACCACCGCGGCCGCCGCCACCAGGAGCGCCACCGGGATGGCCACCGTGAGGAGCGTCATGGCGCGCGGAACCTCGGCATGCGCAGCGCGACCGCCGTCACCGTGAGCCCGCTCAGCGGCATCATCACCGCCGCGATGAGCGGATTGATCGTCCCCGTCGCCGCCAGCACGGCGCCCACCACGTTGTAGCCCACGCTGATCGCGAAGTTCACGTGGATCGTCCGCATGGTGCGCCGCGCGCCATCCAGAAGCGACACCACCTGCGCCAGCCCGCCGCCGGTCAGCGCCACGTCGGCGCGCTCGACCGTGGCCTGCGCGCCCTGACGCACCGCGATGCCTACGTCCGCCGCTGCCATGGCCGGAAGGTCGTTGACGCCATCACCCACCATGACCACCGGGAGACGCACCCGCGCCGCCACGAACGACAGCTTCTCCTCGGGAGAGCGCCCGCCGATCGCCTGTTTCGCCGGGATGCCGATCGCTTCGCCTACGCGCTCCGCAAGCGTCGGCACGTCGCCCGAGCAGAGCCACACCGACCATCCACGCGAGGCGAGCGACTCGACCAACGCCGCAGCATCGCGGCGCACCGGGTCACCGACGCCGACGGCGGCGCACACGCGGCCATCCACGCGCACGAACACCGGGGACAGCCCATCAGCCTCCATCGCGTCTGCGGCATCGCTCCATGACCGCTCCAGCGAACCGCCGTCACCCGCCACGAACGACCGGCTGCCGACCGCAACCATCGCGCCGTCGACCACGCCCTCGATTCCACGCCCCGCCACCTCGCGCACGCAGGACACGTGATGCATCCGAGCGAACTCCGCGCCTGGCCCGCCCGACTCCCGCCCCCACTCCACGATCGCCTGCGCCACCGGATGGACGCTCCGCGACTCAAGTGCCACCGCGCGCGCCAGCGCCGCCGCGTCGCCCTCGACGCGCATGACGCGCATCGATCCCTCGGTGACGGTCCCGGTCTTGTCGAGCACCAACGTCCCCGGCGAAGCCAGCCGCTCGATTACCTCCCCCCCACGCACCAGAATCCCGGCACGCGCCGCCTTTCCGAGCGCCGCCACCATCGTGAGCGGGGTCGCAAGCCCCAGCGCGCACGGGCACGTCACCACCAGCATCGCGATCACGATCCCCGGCATGCGCACGGGATCGATGAACCACCAGGCCACGCCCGTCGCCGCAGTGACCGCGATCACCGCCACCAGGAACCACCCCGCGATCCGGTTGGCGAACTCGACGACCGGCGGCCGCCGCCCCGCCGCTTCCTCGACCATCCGCGCGATCGCCGCGGCACGCGTCGCGTCGCCCGCAGCCGTCACGCGCACCCGCACGGGCGCCGACGTCGTGCGCACGCCCGCGTGCACCTGGTCGCCTGCCGCCACGCGCACCGGCCGAGACTCGCCGGTCAAGAGCTGCATGTCTAGGTGCGCATCCGCCCCCTGCAA
>VEQS01000229.1 GCA_018883105.1 Phycisphaerales bacterium | reverse complement strand
GAGCTGGCGCTACTCGCTGCCCTGCTACGGGATGGCCGGGATCGACTGACCCTCGCGCGTCTGACAGGGTGGCGCCGCTGGACCGGGGCACCCGCCAGCGACCGCGCGCGTACCCCGACGGCGCCACCTGCAGAGACTCGCGCGAAAACGCCTGGAATACAAGCGTCTGCGAGAAAAGCGACACGGCGGGGAGAAAAGTGACGGCGGGGGCTTGCACGGCCGATTAATCGGCCGTATACATAGGGAGTCAGCAGCGCACTGGACAGCGCAGCCGACAGAAAGAGCAGCCCACCATGCGCCAGTTTCAGTTTCTCGGCACCACGGATGACCACACGACCTGCGACTGCTGCGGCAAGAAGGACCTGAAGAGCACAGTCGCGATTCGGAACCTTGAGACCGGCGAGGATCTCTTCTTCGGCGTGACCTGCGCCGCGCGGGCGCTGAAGCTCCAGGTCGCAGAGGTTCGCAAGGGCGCCGATGCCGCGGACCGCGCGGAGCAAGAGCGAGCAGAGGCTGCTCGACGCGCTGAGGCAGCGGCCGAGAACGCGCGATGGATCGACTTCCTGATGCGCGCAACCGGCGGCGTTCGCGATTGGTCCGGCAAGCCCTGCACGTTCCTGATGATCCAAGCCCTCGGCGGGTTCGCCGCGGCCCGAACCCGCTACGCGGATGAGAAGGCCGCGCTTGCCGCCTGACAGGTCGAAACGCCCTCCGGGGCGTCCGGGCGTGATGCGCCCGCTGATGAGACCACGCCCCGCTGGACCCGGGGCAGAAAGAGCAGCCACCGTGAAGACCACCATCACCGCCGAGACCCTCGCCGCCATCGCCCCCTCCCTCGACGCCGCCGCCCGCGAGCTCGCGCACAGCAACATGCCCGACGGTTCGGACAGCGCCGAGGACTTCGCCGTCGCCTACGTCCGCGCCGTCGCCGAGACCTGCGGGGCCCTCGCGGCGGACCAGTGCGCCACCGGCGAGGATTGGGCGCCCGCGGAGTGGCTCGACGGCGACTCCGACGCCGTGACCGAGGCCGCAGAGCTGATGGGGATCGACCTCGACGGGCACGACTGGACCGCGTTGCGCCGGATCTACGAGGCGCCGAGCGCGGCGGCGTTCGCGGCCTGCGGACTGGCCGTCCGCGCCCCCACGCCCACCCACGCGGGCGCTTCGATCACGGTGCACGTCGGCCGCGACACGATCGACCCGCAGGGCCTGGGCTCCGACGAGGAGTGCGCGACGTGTGAGAAGCACATCCTCGACGCGGTGCGCACCGCGTTCCCCGGCGCCGATGTGCGTGCGGTCGGCAGGGCGTTCGGGCGCACGTCGGCCACGATGCGCGACAGCACGGACTTCACCGACGAGGTCAAGGCGGTCGTGACCCGCGCGTTCGACGACTACAGCTGGTGACCACCCGCGGGGCTCCGCGCCCCGTCCCCGGCGCTCCCGTGCGGAGCCTCGGGGACGGCGCACGACGCGCCGCACACGCCCCCACGGGGTAGGAGATGAACATGGGCGAAACGACCGAAGCCGGGTCACTCCGGCGCCAAGGGCGAGAAGAGATGCGGGAGGCCGTGATCGCGGAGATCCACGCGGCGTTCCACTACAACGACCCGCCGGACGACGGCGCAGAGCGACCCATCGCACCGCGCGCGGGCGAGTGGGAAGAGCACCAGACGCTCCGCAATCTCCTGTCGCGAGTGTGCGTGGTGCTCACCGAGGAGTCGTGATCATGCCGAAGCACACGCCGGGGCCGCTGCTGATGCGGCTGGAGATCAAGGGAGGCGACGCGCGGACGCTCGATGAGGCCATGGCCATCGAGACGCGCATCAACGCCGCCGACAATCGCGCCGAGGCGCCGATCAACGAGCTTGCGGAGCTGCTGCGCCGCTACGAGGCGCTGCGCCGCGACCGCGACATTCTCGCAGAGCAGGTCGAGAAGGCTGCGGCGGTGACGCGCGAGCGCGAGCGAATCGCCACCGAGACGGCGACCAACCGCACGCGGCGCGAGGAGCGCACCCGCGCCGCCGAGATCTGTCAGTGGCTGGCGCACGGGTGGGACCGCGACCCGAAGCTCACGCGCGGGCGGCGCGCCGAGCGGTGCGAGGCGGCGACGGAGATCATGCGCGAGATCCACCGCGAGAGCGTTGCCGCGCGGGGGGCAGCCTGATGGCCCGCCCCCTCCCATCGACCACCGCCGCCCTCGCCGTGCTCGCTAGCACGCGCGAGCCCGACGGCTCCCCCCTCTCCGCGCGCACGCGCCGCCGCCTCGACGCGGTGATCGCCGCCGCC
>VEQS01000108.1 GCA_018883105.1 Phycisphaerales bacterium | reverse complement strand
GGAAGAACACGCTCGCGGTGCCGCGCGAGGACGCAGGCTGGGCCAGGATCTCCGGGAGCGTGGCGTAGGCGCGCCCCGTCGCGTCCATCGCGACCAGCGGCCCCCACATCGGCACGTCCAGGATCTCGGCCACGTGGTCGAAGTCGGCGTCCTTCTGGAAGAGGCGCATCGGGGCCACGAAGTTGCGGTGGTCGGTGCCGTTGACGAAGCGGGCGTCGGTGACGCCCTTCTCGCCGTAGCTGATGTTGCCGATGCCCAGGCTCGAGAGCGTCGTGCCGGGCGCGATGCGCCACGCCGGATAGGCGTACATGCGCTGGCCGTTGAACTCCGGGATGCGCGTCGGCAGGAACGTGGGCTTGCCGCGCCGGGGCTCGCCCCAGAGGTTGAAGTACTGCATCGCCGTCGGCCAGCGCAGGTACTGCGGGTTGCCGTCGTAGGCGCGGTCGGGCGGGGACTCGAGCGACATGATGTCGCCCGTGCGGCCCTGGGTCTCCTGCACACCGCCGACGAACACGTCCTGGACCACTCGGTCGACGGACGCCGTGCCGGTCGAGCGGGCGAAGGCGTACCGGGGCGTCCGTTCGTCCGCGGAGATCACGCCGCGCCCGGGCGGCGTGCCCACCTGCCCGGCCTGCGTGTCGAAGAGCCACTGCCGGCCGCCGCGGGCCCAGGCGACGAACATGTCGCCGTCGCGGATGCGGATGCCGTCGATCGCCAGGCCGCCTGGGCGGCAGTTGATCTGGAGGGGCGGCGGCAGCGAGCCGCCGGGCCCGGCCGCCAGCAGGCGGGTGACGCGGTCGACGAAGCGCTGCCCGTTCTGGCCGCCCTGCGCGGGATCGAGCTCGTTCTCGAAGCGGTCCACCACGGTCCAGGTGGGCGCGCCGCCCAGGCTCGGGTAGATCGCCCGGCGAAGCTCGACGAAGGAGTTGTTCGGCGGCGAGCCGCCGAGGTTCTGCGACGGCGTCCAGCGGTTCACGCCGGCGCGCGGGTCGAGGCCGGGGTACGTCAGGGTCCGGGTGGCGTCGAAGTACAGCGTGCCGCGGCGCGCGAACTGCGCCTCGAAGGTGTTGGTGCCGAAGGTCGGCCCGCCCCACGCGGGCTCGAAGATCGCGTTCGCATCGGGGACGAACGGCTGGCCGGGCTGCGGGTCGTCGGCCAGGCTCGCCTCGGGGCCGCTGATGACGCCGTCGCCGTTGGCGTCGATCGGCGCGCCGATGTCGAGGTAGTCGAGCCACGCCTGGCGCGGGAACGGGTCGCCGTTCGGGAAGGTGGACGGGATGGCGAAGACGATCGCGGTGCGCGGCTCCTCGGGCGTGCACGGCCCGAGCTGCACGTCCGGGCCGTAGATGTTGCCGCTGCGCGAGAGGCCGCCCGCAGGGTCCGGCACGCCGAAGAAGAACCGCTGCGGCGCGCCGTTCGCCGGATTGATGCGCAGCTCGAAGTCGGCCAGGTTCACCGGCGTGTTCCACGGGTTCGCCACCTGCGCCACGAACACCACGGCGGGCTGCGTGTCCGGGTTCGCCGGGTCGAAGGTGACGAAGTGCTCGCCGGCGCCGTTGATGGTGCACGGGGGCAGCGAGTACGTGTCCCCGCCAAGCGAGCATGCGGACGCCGGCGGGCATGGCGGCACGCCCGTGGCGGCGGCATCGATCTGCGCCTGGGTCAGCTCGGTCTTCGGGTAGACGAAGGCGATGAACACCTCCATCAGGAACGGCTGCTTCTCGACGCCGATGAAGCCCGCCTGCTGGAGCGCGGGGTTGGTGGGCGGGATGGCATCCGGCGGGACGCGGATCGCCTCCTGCGGGTGGAGCGGCTGGTCGAGGTAGAGCGTGTTGGTGACGCGCCGAAGGCCGTCGCGCCAGCTCAGGACGTTGGCGGCCATGCTGGCCGTCATCATCCGGGTCTGGGCGATCGCGGCGTCGCGGTCGGCCGCGGTGTCTCCGGGCCGGCCGAAGTAGGACGAGTGCGTCTGGCGGTCACCTTCCTCGTAGAGGAAGGCGCGGCGCATCATGCGCTGCATGTCGATCGCGAAGAGGCGGTCCGCGGCCGCGACCTGCACGGGGGTGGCGACCGCGCCGGCGATCGGCACGTCGTTCGGGCGGCGCAGGTCGATCTTCCGGTTGTCCACCAGGAATCGCTGGCGCGCGTTCTCGAAGTCGCTGACGTCGATGCGCCCGTCGCCGTTGGTGTCGCGCACCGGGAGGCCGAAGGGATTGTTGCCGCCCGGCGGGATGAACACCGCCGCCGGGAACATGATGTTCGGGTGGTACGGCACCAGGTCGTCGCGCAGGTCGACGACGCCGTCGCCGGTCACGTCGTCGGGCGCGCCGTCGCCGTCGAAGTCGACGCCGCGGCGGACGAACGCCGCCGAGGTGCGGGTCACGTCGAGCTCGGTGCCCAGGTTCGAGTGGTCGACCAGGGTCCAGAGCCGCGGCGGCAGCATCTCGTTGCGCGCGCCGGACACCGTGGTCAGCTTGCGGCGGTGGTCGAGCAGCATCTCCGAACCCGAGCGCGCCGCGAACGGTGCGTTCGGGCCGTTCCAGGCGAAGCGGGCACGCCAGTCCTGCACGCGCGGATCGCCGGGAAGCAGGAACCGCGACGTCTCCTCGCGCGAGCGGGAGGAACGCAGGAACTGCCCGGGCACCACCTCGGTGCTGGTGGCGGGGGCCGAGGCGCCGGTGGCCGCGAGGCCGCCGAGCGCCGACTCGAGCCGGCTGACGGTCTGCGGTGCGTTCAGGCCGTTCGCGCCGCGCAGCTCGATCTCGTCGTCGGATCCGAAGGGCGTGAGCGTGGCGATGCGCGCGGCGGTGATCGGGTCGACCAGCTCGCCGTTGTTGGCCATCGCCTTGAAGTAGGTGAGTCGGTCAGGGGCCCGCGAGAGCACGAAGAAGTCGCCCGCGCCCGTGGAGCCGCCGAGCTGGAAGTCGTTCGTGGCGTCGAAGAGCGGGATGGGAAGGCTGCGCCCGCCGGGCGCCCCTTCGGTGACGAGGCCAAGGAGCCGTGCCACGCTCGGCTGGTACACGGGGGCGGCGGCCGCGCCCGTGGGCTGCACCTGGCGGCCTTCCCAGCGGATGGGCGCGAAGCCGACGTCGACGCCGCCGGTCGGCGCCCCGCCCGCGCCCGCGGCCACGCCGTAGACGAGGCGTTGGGGCGTGATGGCCGCCGGGGCCGCGGGCTGGTAGACGGGCGTGCCGCTCACGCGCCACTCCGGGTCGTTGTCCGGCGAGTTCAGGAACCCGACCGGCGCGTCGTACCAGGCCGCCTGCTGGCCGACCGCCGCCGAGTCGTCGTAGGACTCGCGGCGCGTCACGAGCGCCAGGTCCGCGGGGGTCTGGCCGATGGTGTTCGTGCGCTCGAAGCGGCTGGCCACGTTCACGTTCAGCAGCGCGCTGTTGTCCATGATGCGCACCGCCACCAGCTGACGCGTGCTGCGGTCGCTCGAGGTCGGGGCGGCGAACCAGAAAGAGTCGGTCCAGCCGTCGCCGTCGGCATCGGCCAGGGTGCGGGCAATGAGGCTGCGCGGGGTGGGCGAGCCGACCGGATAGGCGCCCGCCGGAAAGCCGGGTTCCGTCCCCGTGATCACCTTGAACTCGTCCGCCGGCGTGCCGAACGCGGACAGCTGCAGGAAGTTGGGAAGCGCGTCGAATCGACGCGCGGCATTCGGCGCGCCCGTGATGATCGCCTGGTGCGGCGGCGGGTTGGCGGCGTTGAACGCGGTGACCCCGACGTTGAACCACTGGTTGCGCCGGCTCAGCCAGTCGTTCGGGTCGAGGACGAGGTATCCGCGCCCGTCCTTGCCGAGGAGGCCGGGCTCGCGCGGCGGCACGTACGGCAGCCACTGCTCGTAGGGCACGCCGAGGTTCAGCTCGCCGGCCACGGCACGCTGCTGGGGGCTCGGATTCGCCACCGTCAGGTGGTCCCAGTTCGACTCGACGTCGGAGATGTCCCAGCACAGCCGGAACCCGTTGTCGGCGGTGGCGATCCAGCTCAGGTGCGCCCAGTGGCTGAAGCCGAGGCCTTCCGGCGAGAGGACCGCGACGGCGCCGGCGCCGGGGTTCGACGGATCAAGCGCCTGGAGCGCCAGGTTGCTCCAGTTGTTCGCCGGCGTGAACTCGGCGAACCGGGGTCCCGGCGGTGCCGGCACGACGTTCAGCTGGTTCGCCTGCGCCACGGTCAGCGCCCGCATCGGCTCGGTGCTCGCCAGCCACCGGCTGTCGCCGAAGCCGGGGTTGCCGTTGGGGTTCCCCTCGCCCGCGACGCCGCGGTAGCGCGCCGGCCAGTTGGTGAACGGGATGGTGGAGAACGGCGCGTAGTTGTAGCCGTCGATGAACCCGTCGCCTCCGGCCGCGGCGGCGAGCGAGACGTTGCTCACCGTGTCGACGTAGTCGACGCCGTAGCGCACCGCAAGCGGCTCGGGCGGCAGGCGCGGGTAGTCGCTGCGCGCGAGGAACTCGCCGAAGATCGGCTGGCCGGAGAGGCCGGTCGCCTGGTTGTCCGTCACCTGCGACGGCAGGCTCGACGGGTCGATCCGGCGCACGAAGAGCGCGTCGGCCACGTGCTGCGCGATCTCCGAGGCCACCGCCTCGACGCGGTGCCCGCGCCCGGTCGCCTTCTGCTCGGCCGCCGCCTGGGCGCGCCCGGACTGCGAGCGAACCAGGAACGCGGTCGCCAGGATCACCAGGAGCACCAGGATCGCCGTCACCAGCACCAGCGTGTTGGCGCGGCGGGCGGCGGGTCGTCGGGTGGCGGTGGTCGGGGTCGTCACGGGGTCCTGCCTGGGGTCACGTCAGTCCTTGCGCCGCTTCGGGACATCGAGCACGAACTGCACCTCGCGCCCGCGGTCGAGGACGAGCCGGGGGTCGTGGATCACGGCGGTGACGCGGATCTGCGTCGGCCACGGCGTGAAGTCGTCGCGCAGGACCACGGTGCCGTCCGGCGTCACCACGTACGCCTCGTCCTGGTTGAAGCCGAAGACGGCGGTGTAGACGCGGATGCGGTCCTGGCCCGGGAACGGCGTCGTGACGGCCGGGCTCGCGCCGCCGGTGCCGATTCCCTCGACGGTCTGCGCGACCAGCGCCATGTGGCGGTTGGCCACCTCGCCGAAGACGTTCTGGTGCGGGACGAACGGCATGACGGCGCCGTCCTGGGCGAGCAGCACGCCCGCCGACGGATCGGGCAGCCCGAACCACGGCTGGTCGGAGACGCGCGTCGACGGGTTCACCTCGATCTCGGGCCACGGCGCGGCCGCGAAGGGCTCATAGCCGCGCATCGACCACACGTTGTTCGCGTTCCCCGCGTTGAAACCCAGGCCGGTGACGGCCCGGAGGATGGCGCCCGCGGCGTCCGTCTGGCGGCCGGTCCCCGGCTCCCACGTCCAGTCGACGCGGAACGAACTGCAGTTGGTGAGGAGCGACGGCGAGACCAGCATCTCGGTCTTGCGGTCGGTGTTGGTCACGGCCTTTTCGGCGCGCGGCCACCCAAGGAGCCCGACGGCCGGCACGGTGCCGTTCGCCGGCGTGCCGAAGCAACCGCGCATGATGCGGTCGCGCTGCGAGGTGAAGTCGGCCACCGTGCCGAGCTGCTGGTTGTTGCCGATGCCGACGATCTGCCCACCGGCCGGCCACGCCGGCGCTCCCGCGCCGGAGGGCCATCCGAGGGGCGCACCGGGCGAGCCCCCGAAGCCGATCGACCACGGCAGCGACACCGACTGCACGTAGCCCACCAGGTTGCCGATGTCGAGCGGATCCTGGAGCCGCAGCGTCGGCGCGATCTGCCGCCGCACCTTGTCGAGGTCGCTCGCCGCGATGTCCACCCACCCGGACTGCAGGAGCTGGCTCGGCACCATGTTCACGCTGGTCTCGATCCAGTTGCGGTCGCGCGCCTCGCGCCAGAACCAGCGTCGGTAGTTGTTGCCGACGGGAAACGGCGATGCCTGGCCGTTCGAGAGGTCGCCGAAGACCGACGGTGCGGACGACGGACCGAGCGTCTCCGCCACCACGTAGTCGCGCGGCTCGGGATAGAAGACGGCGTACCCACCGTCGTCGGCGAGGAGCGCCGTCTTGCGGGCGAGCACCCACTGCCGGGCTTCGGGCTGGTTCGGGTCGATGGGCGGCAGCCCACCCGCGGGCGTCGTGGTGGGACTGCTGGTGCCGGAGCGGAACTCGAGGGCACGGTTGACGCCCGGGATCCACGTCCACGGCACGAGCGCCGACAGCCCTCCGGCCCCGCCCGTCACCCGGGAGATGACCGGCGGGAACAGGTTCGCGCTCGCGAGCACGTCGGTGGTGAGCCGCGGCACCTGCACGCCGTGCGCGTAGCGCACCATGGTGGCGCGCGCCTGCTGGCCGCCGCCCGAGGTCACCAGGTCGCCGGGACCCGCCCAGCGGGCGGAGATCTCCGTGCCGGCGGTGAAGAACACCACCTGGTCGCAGCGCAGCAGCTCCGTCGCCGGCAGCTGCGGGTTGAGGAGCGGGCCGCCCGCCGCCACGTTGATGTCGTTGGGCACCTCGACGCACTGGATCGCCAGGAACCCGTCGCGGCAGATCCGCTCCAGGTCCTGGCGCATCTGCTCCTCGAGCACCGAGGACTGCTGCAGCACGTCGGCGTTCGCCTCGCCGGTCGAGGCCACCTTGCTCGCGGTGTTGAACACCTTGCTGGTGGCGATGATCACCGCCAGCAGCACCACCACGGCCACCAGCAGCTCGATGACGGTGAAGGCGCGCCGCATCAGAGGTCCCTCACCGTCGCGTAGACCGGCACGAGCTGCGTGCCGTTGCCGTCGATGATGGCCGGCACGTAGTGGAACGTGCGCACGCCGCGGCTGGTGAGCGCCGCCGCCTCGTAGTCGACGTGCACCTGCGCCGCCGGCACGCGCGGCACGGGCGCCGAGAAGCGGACCTGGACCGCGTCGCTCGGGCTGCGTCGGCCGACGGCGACGCGGTGGACGTTGCCGTTGTTGTCGACGATCCACTGGCCCGGGAACTGCCACTGGTGCTGCACGGGCGGCAGCGTCGCGGTCGGGAAGTCGCCGGGCAGCAGGCCCTGGCCGAGCGCGCCGGGGTTGGCCGCCACGCCCTGCCCCAGGAGGCCCGTGGTGAAGGGCCCGGGCTGGCCCATGTCGAGCGCCGGCGTGAGCGGCTGTGCCCAGCCGGGTGCGACCTGCGCGACGGAGTCGTCGCCGGTGGTCGCCGTCTGGGCGGTGGTCCCGGTCGAGGCAAGCACGCGGCGGTACGGCACCGGCGGCAGGACCATCGAGGTCGCGCCGGTCGAGACCGCGGGGTCGTAGGACGACGCCTGTCCCTGCCGGAAGGCGCGCCACTCGCGCACCGCGCCGCCGACGCCCACCACCCGGAACACGAAGATCGCCACCTGCACCCGCCCCCCGGCGCGGCGGAACATGCACTCCCAGGCATACTGCGGAGCGCCCTGCACCGCCACGCCGGACGCGACGTCCGGCCACCAGCGCTCGCGCTGGCTCACCACCAGCAGCGGCGCGGTCAGCGAGCGTGAGGTGCTGTAGGGCGCGCCGTACAGCGTGATCGCGCTGCCCTCGATCCCCTGGGGGAACTCGCAGAACTCGGCCGAGGTGCCGTTGGTCCGCTGCGCGACACGGCTGAAGAGGTCGATCGATCCCGGCTGCTCGGCGGCGGGCAGCTGCACGTCGGGCTGCGCGGTGCGGATCACTCCGGGCCGGATCCAGCTCCAGTCCCCGGGCGCCGGGCGGTACGCGTAGCTGCCGGTCGTGGTGGAGCCTCCCAGCACCCCGAGGATCCCGAACTCCTCGAAGGAACCGAAGTCCTCGGGCCGCACGCGGCTGCGCAGGAGCCCGAGCGCCTGCTCGGCCACCACCGGGCCGAGCTGGTCGTCCGTGGTCTGCTGCTGCTGGGCGATGCCGGCCGGGAACAGCGCGGAGACCGAGATGATCCCGATCGCCAGGATGAAGACCGAGAGCAGGAGCTCGATGAGCGAGAAGGCGCGGCGCATCATTTCGGCACGATCCCGGGCACGCCCGTGAAGCGGTTGAACGTGATGCGGTCGGACTGCTCGTCGATGAAGAGCGACTGGTCGCGGATGCGCGGCGGTGGCGTGCCGTTGCCGCCGATCGCGCCCGCGCCGGTCCCGCGCCAGGACGCCACCGAGCCCTCGAAGCGGTCGCGTGCCTCGGCGTCGTTGAACACCGCGAGGAACGGCACGTAGTCGACCAGCGGCTCGTCGAGCGGCTCGTCGTAGATGAAGTAGTCCACGTTGTTGGGCCCGCTCCCGTAGACGTTGGTGTTCCCGCAGTAGGGATGGCCGTCGCCGTTGGCGTCGACGAATGCCTTGACGTACGCGTTCTGGTTGCCCCCGGCGGAGGTCACCACCTCGAGCACCTGCTCCGGGTTCCGGGAGAGGACGCGGCCGTCCGGGCCGAAGAGCACCCCGATGGCCCACCCGAGCTCGGTGCGCGTCAGGTCCGGGGCGTAGGTCGGCGGGGTTGCCGACGGGTTCGCCGCGCCCGCGAACCTCGGCTGCGTGCGCCACTGGTCGTCGTTGCGGCCGACCGCCGCATCGGTGACGAAACCGAACGCCGGGCCGGCGACGAGGATGCCGGTGGGGAGCTCGCGCGTCGGGACGCCGGGCACGGCGATGAAGCGGTCGGCGAAGACGTCGTCCGGCAAGGCACGGACCGGCGGGACGAGCGGCGGCGTCGCCGCGGGCGGCAACGGCGTGCTCGACGTGACGACCTCGCCGGTCCAGCGCGCGGTCACGACCTGCACCGCCTGCGGCTCGCGCGGCAGCGCCCGGCCCCGCCGGTCGGGCGCGATGCGGAAGGTGACCATCACGTACGCGTTGTCGCGGATCGCGATCGCGCGCGCGTTGCCGAGCGCGGCGACCAGGGAATTGGTGGCGTTGGCGAGCTTGGCGTCGCGCGTCACCTTGCCCACGCTGATCGCCGTCAGGGTGGCGAGGATCAGCAGGATGCCCATGACCACCAGCAGCTCAAGCAGCGTGAACGCCGCACGCGCCCGGGGGGCGCGCGACGGCGTGCGGGTCGCTCGTGCCGGGGCGCTCACTGCGGGGGATCCAGCGGATAGAGGTAGATGTTGTCGGCGGCCGAGATGGCGCGCGCGGTGACCGTGTCCTGCGCGGCGGGGGTGATCTCGCCCGGGAGGCCGAAGAGGCCGTCCGCGCCCGCGGAGACGAGGCAGATGCGGCGGTTGGTGCACACGCCGAACACGTTCTCGTACGGGGTGCGCACGGTGCCGTCGGCGTCCGGGAGCGATCCGGGCTGCTCGGAGCCGAATCGGTACGCCCGCCCCGGGAACACGAAGGCGATGCGGTTGCTCCAGGGATCCACGAACTCGGACCGCGACGAGTCGCGCGGGCCGGCGGTCTGCTTCGCCGACGGCACGTAGAGCGTGGCACCCGTGCCGCCGATGTTGCGGGCGGGATAGTCCGGCGCATTCGGCTCCGGGCGCAGCAGGCCCGGCGAGATGCCCGCGAGGATCGGCCGCACCGACTCGAGCTGGCGCAGGAGGTTCACCGCAAAGACCCCCGCCCCGCGCGCGCGGGCCGCCCACATGATCGGCGCGTTGGCGCCGTTGGCGGGCGCGGGCGGGGTGCCCGCATCCCGGACGTCGAAGAGCGCGTCCCCGGTGCCGGGATTGATCCCCGGCGGGAAGAGCTGCTGCGTGCCGCCCGCGTTCCACGCCCCGTTGAACGTCATCTGCCGCCCCAGCTGCGCCTCGTACTCGTTCAGGGCGCTTTCCATGATGGCCATGGCGCTCTCGACCTGGCTCTTCTCCGCGTTGCGCAGGAGCGCCGATCCCACGCCGAGCACGAGCGTCATCAGCGTGAGGATCACGCCGATCACGATCATGATCTCGAGCAGGGTGAACGCGCGCTGGGCGGCGCGCGGGACGGCCCTCCCGCGTCCGGTCACGGACCGAACCTCACCAGGTTGTCCTCGTTGAAGCCGGCCTCGTCGGCGCGCACCTGCGGGTTCCAGCGGCGGTCGGGGCCGGTCGAGAGCAGCGCGAACTCGGCGGCGCGTGCGGCCCGGCTGGCGCTCGTGTCGCCGGCCTGGTCGGGCATGGCGTCGAAGTCCTCGCCGCTGCCGAAGCGCGCCGGGCGCAGGGCGACGATGTCGGCGAGCGACCAGCTCTGGTC
>VEQS01000228.1 GCA_018883105.1 Phycisphaerales bacterium | reverse complement strand
CCCCTGAGGATCGGGAGGTCCGCGCCCTCGGCGTCGATGGCGAGCAGGTCGATCCGGCCCCCGAGCACGTCGCCGTGCTCGCGCAGCACGTCATCGAGCGTCCGGACGTCGATCTCATGCTGCCCGACCGCCCGCTGGCCCTCGGACACGAATCGCTTCGCCCACTCGGGGTCAAACGTGCTGAGCTCGCTGCTGGCGAACCGGTAGACGGTCTTCCGCTCCCGGCGTTCGCCGAGCGCCGCGCAGACGACTCGGTCACGCGGCCGCGCGAGGGCGAACAGCCTGCAGAGCTCGGGGTTGAGGTCGATGGCGATGCCGCGCCAGCCCGCGCGATACAGCGCGTAGGTGTTGGAAAGCCGCTTCGGGTGGTTGCAGCCGATGTCCACGTACGTGCCCGCCGGGCCCCGGCGGGTCACGCCGAGCACGTCGATCAGCACCAGGTCTTCCGCGTACTGGGACCAACTCGTGCGCCGCTTGGGGTTCACGAGGTGCCGAAGGTCACGCAGCGAGTACCGCAGAGGCATCCGACCGACTATACGCGAACGCCTACGCCAGCTCCGCCAGCGTCGCGTTCGCGGTCATCATCCCGCGCGGCGTGAAGCGAAGCCTCCCGCCCACGCGCTCGAGCATCCCCGCGGACTCCGCGCGCGCGATCGCCGCCGCGCGTGCCGACCCGCGCGCGCCGAGCGCGAGGATCTCCGAAACCTCCGCCTCCGGCACGCCGTCGACGAGCCGCAGCCCCATCATGAGGCGCTCGCACGCGCGGGTGTCCGGATCGGCCCGCTCGACGTCCACGGCCGGGCTGGTCCCCTCGCTCGCGAGCCAGTCGCCGAGGCGCGGCACGTTCTTCCAGCGCACGCCCTGCGCGTGGCCGGAAGCGCTCGGGCCGGCAGCCAGCCAGTCGCGGTTGCGCCAGTAGAGCACGTTGTGCCGGCAGCGTTCCGCGGTGCGGTCACCATCGCGCACGCGCGCCCAGTTGCTCACCTCGTAGCGGTCGAAGCCGGCGCGGGCCAGGCGCGCGACCGCCTCCTCGAGCATGGTCGCCTCGACGCCCTCGTCGCAGGGCTCGAACTCCCCGCGCGACAGCCGCACGGCCATCGCCGTGTTCGGCTCGTAGGTGAGCCCGTAGCAGCTGAGATGGTCCGTCCCCAATGCAAGCGCGCGGTCGAGATCGGATGCCCACTCCGCAAGGGTCTGCCCCGGGATCCCGAAGATCAGGTCGATGCTGATCCGCGCGACGCCCGCGGCGCGCAGGCGCCTGATCGCGCGCGCGACCGAATCCGGGTCGTGCCAGCGCTCGAGCGTCTTCAGGTGCCGGGGATCGAAGCTCTGGGCACCGAGCGACACGCGGTTCACGCCGGCGGCCGCAAGCGCTCCGGCCACGGCATCGTCCACGGTCTCGGGATTCGCCTCCACCGTCCACTCCGCGCCCGCGGCGAGCGGCATCCGCTCCCGCATCGCGCGCAGCGCGCGCTCCAGCAGCGGGGGCGCGAGCAGCGTCGGGGTGCCGCCGCCCACGAACACGGTCCCGAGCGGCGCGCGGACCCAGGCGGCCAGCGCCGCCAGTTCCCGCTCCAGCCGCTCGACGAACGCCTGCTGCCGATCCTCCGTGTCCACGAAGCTGTAGAAGTCGCAGTAGTGGCACTTGTGGAAGCAGAACGGGACATGGACGTAGAGGCCCTCGAAGCGCGGCTCGACGCCGGCGAGCGCCTCGGATGCGGACGCCGGCACGTCCGAGGCACGCGAGCCCGGCGCGATGACATGGAGCGGCATTCCCATGAGGCGCGGCCATCCTAGGCCCGGGGTAGCATCCTCCCCCTTCGGCCCCGGGCCCGGGCCAGAGGCCATTCCGCCGTGACCACGCACGCCGCCAGCACCCCTCCCCACACCGCGATCGTCGGCCTGCAATGGGGCGACGAGGGCAAGGGCAAGATCGTCGACCTGCTCACCTCCGAGCACGACGTGATCGTGCGCTACAACGGGGGCGCGAACGCCGGGCACACCGTGCAGGTGGGAAGCGAGCGCTACGCGCTGCACCTGATCCCGTCCGGCATCCTCTACCCGGACAAGGCCTGCGTGATCGGCAACGGCGTGGTCGTCGACCCGGAGAAGCTCCTCCAGGAGATCGACACGCTGCGCGGCCGCGGCATCCGGGTGGGCACCAACCTGCGCATCTCCGACCGCGCGCACGTCGTCATGCCCTACCACAAGGAGCAGGACGCGGCCCTGGAGGAGTACCTCGGCGCGAAGACCTCGGGCGCGCGCGGCAACCTCTCGATCGGCACGACGCGCCGCGGCATCGGCCCCGCCTACGCCGACAAGG
>VEQS01000107.1 GCA_018883105.1 Phycisphaerales bacterium | reverse complement strand
AGGAGCACGAGGTCGTCATCCCGCTGACGGTCATCGAGGAGCTCGACAAGTTCAAGAAGAACAACGACGAGACCGGCCGCAACGCGCGCCAGGTGGTGCGCTCGCTCGACAAGCTGCGCAGCTTCGGCCACCTCTTCGAGGGCGTGACCTGGAACGAGCAGGGTGGGTCGATCCGCGTGGCGCGCTCCGAACGCATCGCGGGCGAGCCGTCGCTCGAGCTGGAGAAGAACGACAACCTGATCCTGGGCGTGGCCGCGGCGCTCAACGCGCGCGGGCTGCGGACGATCTTCATCACCAAGGACATCAACGCGCGCGTCAAGTGCGATGCGCTGGGCATCTCCTGCGAGGACTTCGAGGCCGACCGGGTCGACGCCGACTGGCTCTATTCCGGCTACTGCACGATGCAGGTGCCCACCGACGTGATCGACGCGCTCTACCAGGAGCGCCAGCTGTCGCGCGACTCGCTCGGGGAGTACGAGGCGCGCACGCCGGACGGCGAGCCGATCCGCTGCGACGCGCTGGTGCCGGCGCAGTTCGTGATCCTCGCCGACCGCGACGATCCCGGGCACACGGGCCTGGCACGCGTCCTCGGCAACACCGGCCACCTGATCCCGGTGACAGGGCCGCGCAAGCCCGTCTACGGCATCATGGCACGAAACGTGCAGCAGACGATGGCGCTCGACCTGCTGCTCGACGACGACGTGAAGCTGGTCACGCTCATCGGCCCCGCGGGCACGGGGAAGACGCTGCTCGCGATCGCCGCCGGCATGCAGAAGGTGCTCAAGGAGGAGCGCCTGGACAAGCTGCTGGTGGCGCGCCCCATCATGCCGCTCGGCCGCGACATCGGCTACCTGCCCGGCGACAAGGACGAGAAGCTCTCGATGTGGATGCAGCCGATCTTCGACAACGTCAGCTACCTGCTCTCGACGCGCTCGGGCGGCAGCGGCGAGGCGGAGTCCAAGAGCGCCGAGCAGCGCATGGACCAGCTGATGGCCACGGGCAAGCTGGTGATGGAGCCGCTCACCTACATCCGCGGCCGCAGCATCCCGCACCAGTTCATGATCGTCGACGAGGCGCAGAACCTGAGCCCGCACGAGGTGAAGACGATCGTCAGCCGCGTGGGCGACGGCACCAAGATCGTCCTCTGCGGCGACATCGGGCAGATCGACAACCCCTACCTCGACGCCGCCTCGAACGGCCTCGCGCACGCGATCGAGCGGATGAAGGGCCAGTCGATCGCCGGCCACGTCACCCTGTCCAAGACCGAGCGCAGCGAGCTGGCGAGCCTGGCGGCCGAGGTGCTCTGACGCCGCACGGGCGGCGGACGGTGCGGCACGGGCGGAATACAATCCCCCGCCATGCTGAACCTCCGATCGTCCAACCCCGTGATCGCCGACGACCAGCTCGTCGCGCAGGCCCACGCCGGTCCCGTCGCCAATCCCGCCACCGTCGCGGGCGTTGCCCAGAAGACGGGCTTCGCGGTCACCCTCGCGGTGCTCGGCGGACTGTGCGGAGCGGCGCTCGTGCGCGCGGTCGGCCCCGGCGCCATGATCGGGGTGTGGATCGCATCGCTCGTGGCGAGCCTCGTCTGCTTCTTCGCCCTGTGGCGCAACCCCGCGCGTGCCGTCTGGGCCGCCCCGCTCTACAGCGTGACCCAGGGCGCCATGCTCGGCGTCACGGCCCTGCTGCTCGACTCGGTGCTGGCGAGCAAGGGCATCACCGCGCTCGGCGGCCTGGGGCTGCAGGCCTTCGTCATCACGCTGGCCATCACGGTGGCCATGCTGGTCGTCTATCGCGCGGGGCTCATCCGCCCGGGCAAGACGTTCGTGGCCGTGCTCACCACGCTGACCATCGGCATCGCGCTCACCTACCTGGCGCAGTTCATCCTGGGCTTCTGGGGCATCTCGATCCCGGGGATCGGCCTGGAGAGCGCGATGCAGGGCGGCCAGGGCGCGTGGATCGGACTGGCGGTGAACGGAGTCATCCTGGTGGTGGCGTCGCTCTGGCTGATCGTCGACTTCCAGCAGATCGAGGACGCCGTGGGCGCGCGCGTGGGCAAGGAGTACGAGTGGTACTTCGCCTACGGCCTGATGGTCACGCTGGTCTGGGTCTACATGGAGGCGCTGAAGCTCGCCTTCCGCGCCGCGATGGCCGCCAACGACCGAAAGTGACCTGGTCCCCGGGGCGCGCCCGGCTCAGCCGAGCGCGTCCCAGGCAAGCATCGCCGCGCCGAGGACGCCGGCCTCGTCGCGCAGCTTCGTGAGGCGCACGGAGGCCTTGCCGGCGATCGCCTGCGGGAAGATCCGCGCGCGCATGGCCGATTCGACGCGGTCCACCCAGGGCTTGCCGATCGCCTCGGTGAGCCCGCCGCCCAGCACCACGGTGCGCATCGACATCATGGTGACCCAGTTGGCGATCGAGAGGCCGAGCAGGTCCGCGGCCGCGTGCACCACGTCGCACACCAGCGGGTCGCCGGCCTCGTAGCAGGCGGCGATGGCGCCGCTCCCGAGCGGCCCCGCCTTGCCGTCGGCGGCATGGCGCGCGAGCGCCGCGTGGAACGCGGAGTCCGGGTGCAGGCCCGCGAGCGTCGTCAGCGTGCGCACGACGCCCGTGCGGCTGCAGAAGTCCTCGATCGTGCGGCTGCCGGCCTGGCCGCCGGCGTAGGCAATGACGTGGCCGAACTCGCCGGCCGTGTGCAGGTCGCCGCGCCACACCGCGTCGTTCACGACGATGCCCGCACCGACGCCCGTTCCCACCCAGACGGCAAGCAGCGACCCGCAGCCCTGGCCCGCGCCCACCGTGGCCTCGCCCCACGCGGCGACGTTGGCGTCGTTGTCCACGTAGACCGGCACGCCAAGCCGCTTGCGCAGCAGCTCGCCGAGCGCCACGTTCTTCCAGCCGAGGTTTCCGGAGGCCAGCACCACGCCGCGGCCGAAGTCGACCGGTCCCGGGGCGCCGATCCCCACGGCGGCCAGGTCGGCCGGGCGCACCTTCGCGTCCTCGCATGCGGCCGACACCGCCGACTCGATGCGCTCCAGCACCGAGTCGCGGCCCTCGAAGGCCTTGGTCTTCTTCCGCGCGCGGCCGTGGATGCGGCCCTTGCGGTCGACGATGCCGACGGTCATGTTGGTGCCGCCGAGGTCGATGCCGGCGGCGAGTTCGCTGCGTGCCATGCGCGGGGGAAGATAGCGCCCGTCCGTACACTTCCCCTCCCATGGTCTCCGACCAGCACGGACACGCCGATCCCGCGCCGCTCACCGCCGCGCAGGTGGCCCACGTGGCACGGCTTGCCAAGCTCGAGGTCACGCCCGAGGCGGTGGAGCGCTACCGGGGGCAGCTCGCCGCGGTGCTCGGGCACATCGCGCGCATCGATGCCCTCGACGTGGCCGGCGTCGAGCCGATGGCCCACCCCTTCGAGAGCCACAACCGCCTCGACGACGACGTGCCCGAGGCGCCGCTTGCGATCGAGGCGGTGCTCATGAACGCTCCGGCGGTCGAGGGACGCTTCCTCGCCGTGCCCAAGGTGCTGGCGGAGGAATCCTGACGTGGCCCTGCCCGCCCACGAGGACATGACCGCCCTGCGCGACGCGGTCGCGTCGGGCGCCGTCTCCGCCGAGGCGGTCTGCGCCGAGGCGTTCCGCGCCGTGCGCGCGCGGGACGGCGCCATCCACGCGTTCCACGAGACGTTCGAGGAACGCGCCATGGAGCGCGCCCGCGCCGTCGACCGCGACCGCGCCGCGGGCCGGCCTCTGCCGCCGCTCGCCGGCATGACCGTCGCCGTGAAGGACAACCTGGCCACGAGCTTCGGGCACACCACGTGCTCGAGCCGCATGCTCGGCACCTACCGGTCGCCCTTCGACGCCACCGCCGTCGAGCGCCTGGAGCGCGCCGGCGCGGTCGTCGTCGGCAAGACCAACATGGACGAGTTCGCGATGGGTTCCTCCGGCGAGCACTGCCGCTGGGGCCCGGTCGCCAACCCCTGGGACACGTCGCGCGTGCCGGGCGGGAGCAGCGCCGGCAGCGCCGCTGCGCTGGCCGCGGGCATGTGCCAGGCGTCGATCGGAAGCGACACCGGCGGCTCGATCCGCCAGCCGGCCGCGTTCTGCGGCGTGGTCGGGCTGAAGCCCACCTATGGCCGCATCTCGCGCTGGGGGCTGGTGGCATTCGGCTCGAGCCTCGACCAGGTGGGCCCGATGGCAAGGAGCGTGCGCGACGCCGCGCTGCTGCACGACGCGATGAGCGGCGTGGACCCGCGCGACAGCACCGTGGCCGACCGGCCGCCCACGCAGCTTGCCGCCTCGGTGGAACGGCCGATCGAGGGGCTCCGCGTGGGCGTCCCGCGCCAGTACCTGAGCGACGCGAACGATCCAGAGGTGAACGCGGCCGTCGCCGCCGCGGAAGACGCCTTCCGCGCCATGGGCGCCACCGTGCTCCCGGTCGACCTGCCGCTCACCGACGTCGGCATCAGCACCTACTACGTGATCGCGCCCGCGGAGGCCTCCAGCAACCTCGCGCGCTACGACGGCATCCGCTACGGCCACCGCGCCACGCTCGCCCCCGGCGAGGACCTCGCCACGCTCTATGCACGCACGCGCGCGGAGGGCTTCGGGCCCGAGGTCCAGCGGCGCATCATGCTCGGCACCTACATGCTGTCGAGCGGCTACTACGACGCCTACTACAAGCGCGCGCTCCAGGTGCGCCGGCTCATCAAGGAGGAGCTCGACCGCGCATTCGCGTCCTGCGACGTGCTGCTCGGGCCCACCACGCCGACGCCCGCGTTCCGCTTCGGCGCCAACGCCGATCCGCTGGCGATGTACCTCTGCGACGTCTACACGGTGAACACCAACATCGCGGGGATCTGCGGCGTGTCGCTTCCCGCAGGCTACGCCGTGCGCGACGGCCGCCACCTGCCGATCGGCGTGCAGCTGCAGGCGAACGCGTTCGAGGAGGACCGGCTGGTGCGCGCGGCCCGCATGCTCGAGCGGGCGCTTGCGCCGCGCACGGCGCGCCCCGAGGGCGCAGTCACTGCGGGCGCTTGATCGCCGCGAGGCGGCGCAGCTCGCGCTCGAGGTCGCGGACGAAGCGGTCATCGTCGGGACCGGGCGAGAAGCCCAGCTGCGCCGAGCACTCGAGCGAGCCGTCGGCGAGCCGCCGGACGGTCACCGTGCCGTCCTGGCCGTCGGGACGTTCGGTGCGTGCCACGCACGTGCGGTCGTCGGCGTCGACGCGGTCGATGCCGATGAAGGACACCCCGGCCACGTTGCGGATCGCCATCGGCACGTCGACCCAGCGCGGAGCGCTTGCCGCCGCCAGTGGGCGCGTCGGCGCGCCGGCTGCCGGGCCGCGCATGGCGCCCACGGCGGCGTCCGCGGTGCGGCCTTCCATCGCGAGCGACGGGGAGAACGGATCCTCCGACCAGCGCACGTTGTCCGACGCTGCGTCGCGCGCACAGCCCGCCACCGCCGCGGCGAGCAGCGAGACGGGCACGACAAGCATCCGATAAAAGGTCATCGAGCGCATCGCAGGAGTCGCCGGACCGCCGGGACGGACGCATCGTAACGATGGCTGCGGCAGGGGCCCGCGGGGGGACCGATAGACTTGGTGGTTTCCGCCCCGCGCGGATTCCGGCGCCCGATGGCATTCGGACACACACACGGCCGTGCACCCCGGTCCGGACGGCGAATCCGCCTCCGACGGAAGCTCCCCCGGCGCACCTCGCCGCTCCTGGCGTGGCTGCGTGAGGAGCGCAATGCGGCGGCCGTGCTGGTGGTGGCATGCTTCGCGCTGGTGGCCGGCGGGATCGTGGCCCTCGCCGATGCCTTCCCGCGCGAGTACGTCGGGCAGCGCGCGTCCGCCGGTCGCGTCAACCGGCTTGAGTACACGGACACCGACGTGGCCGCAACCGCGCAGCGCCAGCAGGAGGCGCGCAAGGCCGCGCCGCGCATCTACGCCGCGAACGCCGACTACGTCGAGCGCATCCGCGGCGAGATCGAGGGCCTGCCGCTCCTGGTGCGCGACAAGCAGTCGATCGCCGAGCTGCAGCCGGCGACGGTGGCGCGCTACGCGCTCGACGAGGAGTCGTTCGAGGCGCTGCGCGCGGTGCAGGACCCGGATGCGCTGCTGCGCTGGCGCGACTGGACGGACGCGTTCCTCGACGAGCTGGTCGTGGGCGTGCCGATCGTCGCGTCGGCGGACTTCGATGCGTTCTCGACCGCCGCGCGCCGCGCCGTCGCGGTGCCCCCGAGTGCCGAGGGGCCCGACCCCGGACCGAGGCTGGCGAGCGTCGGCCGCGGCGCCATCGAGCTGCGCGCGGAGGATCCACCCTCGATGCGTGCCCGGCTGGTCGCCGAGGCCACCGAGGCCGGGTTCCCGATCGAGCTGGCGCAGCCCGCGGTCGCGCCGATCCTCGCCGACCCGAAGCCGACCATCGCCTTCGACGCCGCCGCCACGAAGGCCGCCGAGGAGGATGCCGCGCAGCAGGCACCGCCCGTGCAGGTGGTGCACCCGCGCGGCGAGGCGCTCTACGCCCCGGGCGACGTGCTCACCGCCGAGCAGGTGTCCCGCGCGCACGCGGAGCACGCGCGCCACCGCGGCTCGGAATCGCACCCCGGCGTGGCCATGCCCTTCACGGCCGCGGCGGCGCTCGCCCTCGGGATCGGCGTGCTGGCCGCGATCTTCCTCGCGCAGCAAGCGCCGGACGTGTTCCGCCGCTGGCGGCGGCTCGCCTCGGCACTGGGGCTCGTCCTGCTTCCAGCGGCGATCGTCGCCGTCATGGTGTTCGCCTACCCGCGCGCGGTCGGCTTCGCGGCGATCGGCGCGTCGCTCCTTGCCGCCGGCATCGCCACGGTCGCGTTCGGGCTGCGCGTGTCGCTCGTCACGGTGCTCGCGCAGCAGCCGCTCGCGCTCGCCATCGCGCCGGGAACCACCTGGATCGCGGCGCTCGCCGGACCGGTGATCTACGCGGCACTGCTGCGCGACGTGCGCCACCGCTCGACGCTGGTCACGGCCTCGGTCTCGGCCGCGCTCGTCTCGGCCGGCGCGGTGCTCCTCGGCGCCGCGGCACCCGGCGCGGCCGACCCGGAGGCAATCTCGATCGCGCTCGGGGAGTCGCTCATCGCGCTGGTCACGGCGCTCTTCGTCGGCTTCCTGATGATCGGCCTGCTGCCGACCATCGAGCGCTTCTCCGGCCAGGCGACGGGCCTGACGCTGGTCGAGCTGCGCGACCCCAAGCACCCGCTCCTGCGCGAGCTGCAGCGGCGCGCGCCGGGCACCTGGAACCACTCGCTCCAGGTGGCCAACATCGCCGAGGCCGCGGCCGAGTCGATCGGCGCCGACGGCCTGCTCGCCTACGTCGGCGCGCTCTACCACGACATCGGCAAGATCAACAAGCCCGAGTACTTCGTCGAGAACCAGAGCGGCACCAACCGCCACGACCGGCTGTCGCCGGCAATGAGCCTGCTGGTGATCGTCGGGCACGTGAAGGACGGCATGGAGCTGGGCGCGGAGTTCCGCCTTCCCGCGCAGGTCCGCCACTTCATCGAGAGCCACCACGGCACCACGCTCATGGAGTACTTCTTCCGGGCCGCGCAGAAGCGCGCCGGCGAGGACGAGATCAACGAGGCCGACTTCCGCTACCCGGGCCCCAAGCCCGCCACGCGCGAGGCCGCGGTGCTCATGCTCTGCGACTGCGTCGAGAGCGCCAGCCGCACGCTGAGCGAGCCGACGCCGGCGCGCATCGAGCAGCTCGTGCGCGACCTGAGCCACCGCCGGCTCGTCGACGGGCAGTTCGACGACAGCCCGCTCACCCTGCGCGAGCTGCGCTCCGTCGAGGACTCGATCATCAAGAGCCTCAACGCCATCTACCACGGCCGGATCAGCTACCCGTCGCTGCGCGGCGAGGCGCGCGACGACCGGCCGCTGCCGCGGGTGGCCTCGTGACGTCGAGGCCGGCGACCTCGAGCGTGCGCCACGCGGCATTCGAGAGCGCGTAGGCATCGAGGCCGCCGAGCGGCGCGCGCGTCCAGCCGGCATCCGCGGGAATCCGGGCCGCGCCGTCCGGAACCACCACGGTGAACTCGATCGTCCGGTGCGTGGTGACGTGCGTGAACGCACCCACCTCGCGCACGGCACACGGCCACGCAGGCCCGTCGCCCCCGCCGGGCGTGGGGACGGTCGGCGGCTGGTGCATGCCGGCCCACATGCCCCGGTCGGGCCGGCGCTCGAGCGCCACCGCGTTCCCGTCGATCCACACGAGGGACGTCCATCGCTCCGTGCGCCGCGGTGCCGCGATCCGCGGGGCGGGGATCGCCGCCTGCGTGCCGGCCCGCCGCGCCGCGCACCCGCCTTCGGCCGGGCATCCGCCGCACCGGGGCGCGGCCGGCGTGCACACGGTCGCGCCCAGTTCCATCAGCGCCTCGTTGAGGACCGCGGGCGACGACGACTGCGCCACGAGCCGCGCCGACTGCTCCCATGCCCAGCGCTCGGACGCCGCGTCCGCCACGCGCGCCGGCGCGCCCGCGACGCGCGACAGCACGCGCAGCACGTTGCCGTCGACGATCGCCACGCGCTCGCCGAAGGCGATGCTCGCGATCGCACCGGCCGTGTAGCGGCCGATTCCCGGCAGGGCGCGCAGCTCGTGCTCGGTGCGCGGCACGTCGCCGCCGTGGCGTTCGACGACGGCGCGCGCCGCCGCGTGAAGGAGCCGCGCGCGACGGTAGTAGCCGAGGCCCTGCCACGCGGCGAGCACCTCGTCTTCGGGGGCGCCCGCGAGCGCGGCCGCGGTCGGAAAGCGCTCCACGAAACGCTCGAACGCCCCGATGACCCGCGACACCTGCGTCTGCTGGAGCATCAGCTCGCTCACCAGCGCTCGATAACCCGAGCGCTCCCGGCGCCAAGGCAGGCTTCTGGCCTCCCCCGGGAACCACTCCTCCAGCGCCCGCGCGAGAGACGCGGGGTCCTGGATCGACGGCCAGCCGGCGTCCGGCGGAGGGTTGGAACCCCGAGCGGGGCGAGTGCGGATGGCCATCGGAGGCGGCGCCCCGCGCTTGCGGGGCTGCGGCGGGCGCAGGTAGCGTATCCCTCCTCGCTCCTGGATCCCCCAGGATCGGCCGCAAGGCCCCTTCGGAACACCCACCCATGGCCAAGCTGTTCTACACGCTTCAGGAAGCCGCCGACCGGCTCAACAAGACCCCGGACCAGGTCATGGACATGGCCCGCAACGGGCAGCTCCAGGAACTGCAGGACAAGGGCGAGACCCTGTTCCGGCGCTCCGCCATCGACTCGCTGGTGAAGGACGAGGGCAGCGGTTCGTTCAGCCTGGAGAGCCTGGACGTCGGCAACGAGGGAAGTTCGCTCTCGCTCACCGGCTCCGGCGGCCTCGACGACCTCGGCGACCTTCGCCTGGAGGATTCGTCGGCGGGTGCACCGGCGGCTGCGTCCGCCACGTCCGGCAGCGACGCCCTGAAGCTCGAGGATGACGCGCTGTCCCTCGGCGACGACCTGCGCCTCGACGATGACCTGAAGCTCGACGACGCACCCGCGGCCCCGATCGCGGCCAGCGGTGCCGACGATTCGATCGGCTTCGACGACCTGACCCTGGCGGATGACGACGCGCCCGCCCCCGCGGCCGCGGCGCGCTCGGCCCCTGCTGCGCCCGTGGCTCCGGCCGCCGGCATCGGACTCGCCGACAGCAGCGCCGAGAGCATGATGATGGAGGACGCCCCCGCGCGCAGCGCGGCGGGCTCCGCCGCCGGCACCTCGGCCGGGACGAAGAGCGGCGACTCCATGTCCTTCAACTCGGGCGCGACGCTCGAGACCGTCGGCGGCGGCAGCGGCCTGCTCGACATCAGCAGCGAGGAGAGCTTCTTCGGCGCGCAGATGATCGAGGAGAGCATGGGCGGCGACGAGGCCGCCGTGAATCCCGACGAGGCAGGCGAGCTCTTCGGCGGCGACGTCGGCTCGGCCGAGCCCGCCGAGCCCGTCACCGTCGGAACGGCGCCCGCCATCGCCTTCGGCGCCCAGCAGCTGGCCGAGGCCCGCGACCCGAAGTTCTCCGGCTTCTCCGCCGGTGCGCTGGTGGCCGCCGCCCTCGCCCTCGCGGCCATGGGCTGGGCGGTCGCCGAGATGGCCCTCGGCAACTACACCGACATGGGCCGCATGCTTGCGGAGAACTGGATGTACGTC
>VEQS01000106.1 GCA_018883105.1 Phycisphaerales bacterium | reverse complement strand
GTCTTCGGGTCGAGGCCGTACTCGGCGATCCTGTAGAAGGTGCCGCTGAAGTTCGGCTTCAGGCCGTGGCTCAGGTGCCCGCCGCTCTTGATGGGCAGGCTCAGCACCGTGTCGCCCGGATCGAGCAGCGCCATGAAGGCGGCGATGTTCGCGTTCGCGCCGCAGTGGGGCTGCACGTTCGCGAAGCCGCACTTGAAGAGCTTCTTGGCGCGCTCGCGGGCGATGTCCTCGATCCGGTCGTGGAACTCGCAGCCGCCGTAGTAGCGCTTGCCGGGATAGCCCTCGGCGTACTTGTTGGTCAGCCAGCTGCCGGCGGCGTGCATCACGGCGGGCGTGACGTGGTTCTCGCTTGCGATCAGCTCGAGCGTGGTGGCCTGGCGCTCGGCCTCCTGCGCCATGAAGCAGGCAACCTCGGGGTCCTGCGCCGCCACGAGCTCGACGAGCTCACGGGACATCGGGTCGAGCGAGGCGGGCGCGAGCGCGGCGGGGGCGGCGGTGGTCATGGCGCGAAATCGTAGCCCCGCGGGGCCTAGCATTCGGTCCATGCGGAACGCCCGCGATCGACGACGGCCGCGAAGAATGATCCGGGTGCAGGTTGGCCCCGGCGCACTGGACCTCGAGGTGCCGGACGGGATGGAGCCGGACGCGCTCCGGGCGCGCGTCGAGCGCTGGATGGCGGGCGCAGGCGAGGGCTTCGACGACATCGCCACCCCGGGCGGCACGCCCTTCCAGCGCGCATGCTGGGACGCGTGCAGGCGCATCCCCCGCGGCGAGACCCGGACCTACGCCTGGCTCGCGGCGGCGGCCGGAAGCCCGGCGGCGGTGCGGGCGGCGGGCCAGGCGATGCGGAGGAATCCCCTGCCGATCGTGGTGCCCTGCCACCGCGTGGCGGCCTCCGGCGGGCGCCCAGGCGGGTTCTCGGGCAGTTCCGGGCCGGATTCCCTGGCCATCAAGCGCCACTTGCAGGAAGTCGAGCGCGGAAGCGACCGATAGACTCTTCCCCTCTTTCCCCCTTTTCCTCCACAGGGACACCCACGCCATGAAGCTCACGATGGTCGGAACCGGGTACGTCGGGCTCGTCACCGGCGCCTGCTTTGCCGAGACCGGCAACCACGTCACCTGCCTCGACATCGATTCCCGCAAGATCGAGATGCTCCGCCGCGGCGAGAGCCCGATCTACGAGCCGGGACTGAGCGAGATGCTGACGGCCAACATCAAGGCCGGGCGCATCCAGTTCACCACCGACAAGATGGAGGCCTACCGCGAGGCGGAGGTGATCTTCATCTGCGTCGGCACCCCGAGCGACGAGGACGGCAGCGCCGACCTGCAGTACGTGCTGGCGGTGGCGCGCGACATCGCAGACGCCCTGCAGAAGATCGGGCCGGCCGGCCCGGCGAAGACCGTGGTGGTGAAGAGCACCGTGCCCGTCGGCACGAGCCACGCGGTGCGCGACCTCATCAAGAGCCGCACGAGCGTTCCCTTCAACATCGCCGACAACCCGGAGTTCCTGAAGGAAGGCGACGCGATCAACGACTTCATGAAGCCCGACCGCATCGTCTGCGGCGTCGAGAGCAAGGAGGCCGAGGCGGCCATGCGCGCGCTCTACGAGCCCTTCGTGCGCAACGGCAACCCGATCTACGTGATGGACGTGCGCAGCGCGGAGATGGTGAAGTACGCCTCGAACGCGATGCTGGCCTGCAAGATCAGCTTCATCAACGAGATCGCCAACCTCTGCGAGTACATGGGCGCCAACGTCTCCGCCGTGCGCGAGGGCATGTGCGCCGACCGGCGCATCGGCAACCAGTTCCTGTACCCCGGCCTCGGGTACGGCGGCAGCTGCTTCCCGAAGGACACGCAGGCGGTGGTGGGCATGGGGCGAGCCAACGGCTTCGACTGCAAGCTGAACGCCTCGGTGCACGTGGTCAACCAGGACCAGCGCCGGCATTTCTGGGCCAAGATGGAGCGGCGCTTCGGCAAGGACGGGCTCAAGGGCAGGAAGTTCGCCTTCTGGGGCGTGGCCTTCAAGCCGCGCACCGACGATATCCGCGAGGCGCCGTCGATCGCCATCATGAAGAAGGCGATGGCGGCCGGAGCCTCGGTGATCGCGTACGACCCGGTCGCGATGCACAACCTGCAGCGCGAGGAGCCCAACATCGCCGTGAGCGAGGACATGTATGCCATGCTCGACGGCTGCGATGCGCTCGTGATCTGCACCGAGTGGAACGAGTTCCGCTCGCCGAACTTCGGCGACATTCGCCGGCGGCTCAAGCATCCGGTCATCTTCGACGGCCGCAACCTCTACAAGCTCGACCAGATGGAGCGCGCCGGCTTCGAGTACCACTCGGTGGGCCGGCCGACGGCGGGCAAGGCCAAGGCCTGACCGCCGGGCCCCGCCCCCGGGCGCCCAGCCCGAATGCCCCCCTGAAACCTCCCGCGATCCGGCCCGGTCACCCCGGGCCGGATCGCGTCGCTTTTGGGCTGGGTCGGCGCCAAACGGCGCCCGGACGTTCGGGTAACCGCCTGAAAGCATGGAAACTGGGGAAATCGGCGCAAAAACCCCTCGGAAACGGCCGTTACCCCTTGCGTCCCGTGCGGAAATCCCTATCTTTGCGCGGGTCCCGGGTCGTTGGACCCGGTTTCGCAAGCATTCGGGGCGCATCGGAGCGATGCGCGGCCCGGAAGAAAGAAGGATGTCAGGATGGCCACTTCCAGCAAGCCCCGCAGCAAGGGCGAGACCCTCAAGATGATCGCCGAGAAGACCAAGCTTCCCCGCAAGCAGGTCGTGGCGGTGTTCGAGGAGCTCGGCAACATCATGAAGAAGGACCTCAGCAAGAAGGGCACCGGCACCTTCGTGGTCCACGGCATGATGAAGATCGTCGTCGTCAACAAGCCCTCCACCAAGGCGTACGAGAAGCCGAACCCCTTCAAGCCGGGCGAGATGATGACCGTGAAGGCGAAGCCCGCCTCGCGGAAGATCAAGATCCGCCCGATGAAGTCGCTCAAGTCGATGGTCGGCTGACCGTCGCTTCGACGCCTGATTCGACGAACGGGCCCCGCCTCCGGCGGGGCCCGTTCATATAGGTGCCAGGAACGGGTGTCCCCATTTTCCGGAGGAAAATGGGGACACCCGTTCCTGGCACCTATTTCTCGATCCGGTAGATCACCCGCGGACTCGGCACGCCGTCGACGGGGACGGACTCCTCGCGGTCGCGGCGCGCACCGAGCTTCTCGAGGGCGCGCTGCGAGCGCAGGTTGCCCGGGCTCACGTGGAACCACACGACGTCCGTCCAGCGGAAGGCGTGGTCGAGCATGAGCCGCTTGAGCTCGGCGTTCGCGCCGCTGCCCCACAGGCGGCGCACGAGGAACGTGTAGCCGACCACGACCGAGCGGTCGACCGGGTTCCAGTCGTAGTAGCCGGAGAGGCCGACAACCGCGCCGTCCGAATCCTCGACCGCAAGCGCGCCGCCCGAGGCCATCCGCCCGTCGAAGTAGCGGTCGAATGCGGGCCGCATGTGGCGGTCCCGGGCGGAATGCTGCTCCCAGATCAGCGGGTCGGACGCCGCCGCGTGCAGCGCGTCGCGGTCGGATTCGCGCAGCGGGCGCAGGCGCACCCGCTCGCCTGCGAGCGTGGGCTGCCAGTTGGGGACCTCGATCGCGCGCTTCACGGAGCGGCCGTTCGCCTCGAGCAGCGCCCACGCCTCCTCGCGCGTGCGCGACGGGTCGAACTGCATGACCGTGCGGATCGCGCGGTCGACGAGCTTGTCGTTCGTGGCCGACAGGTCGACCATCAGGTTGCCGCGCACCTTCCCCAGCCGCGTGAAGAGCGCGGTGGTGATGCCGTTGAGCGCGAGCTTCGTGGCGCTGCCGGCCTTGAGCCGCGTGCTGCCGGTCAGCACCTCGGGCCCGGTGTCGACGACGACGAGGTGATCGCACCCCTCCGGCGCCTCCATCGGCACGCACGCGACGAACGCCGTCGTCGCGCCGCGCGCCTTCGCCAGGCGCACCGCGCCGCGCGGATAGGGCGTCGTCCCGCCGGCCGCGATCCCCACCACCGTGTCGAGCGGCCCGATCGCCAGGCGCTCGATCTCGGCGCGCGCGCCGTCCCATTCGTCCTCGCGGCCCTCGCTCGAGCGGCGAAGCGCGGCGTCGCCGCCTGCGATCACGCCGACCACCTGTCCCGGGTCGCTCATGAAGGTCGGCGGGCACTCGCTCGCGTCAAGCACGCCGAGCCGGCCGCTGGTGCCGGCGCCGAAGTACACGAGTCGCCCGCCCTGGGCGAACTTCGGCACCATCGACTCGACCAGCGCGCCGATCGCGGGCGCCGCGGCGGCCACGGCGTCGGCCACGGCGCGGTGGTCGTCGGCCATCAGGGCCACGACGCCCGCGGCGTCGAGGCGGTCGAGTCCCGCGGAGGCGGGGTGCCGCGCCTCGGTGCGGACATGGCTGCGGTCCGGGGGAAGCGGCATGCGGACGACGCTCACCCGGCCTTCATCGGCCGCCGACCGGCGGCTGGGACCACATTCCGAAGTTGCGCAGGATGAAGCTCCACTTGGCGCTCTCGTAGGCGGGGCTGCCGATCCCGTGGTCGGCGGTCGGGAAGAGCTGCATCTCGAAGGGAACGTTGCCCGACTGCCACGCATCGGCCAGCGCGAACGTGTTCGCCACGTGCACGTTGTCGTCCATCATGCCGTGCAGCAGCAGCACCCTGCCCTTCAGCTTCCGGGCGAGCTTCACCGCGCTGCCGGCGTCATAGCCCGCCTCGTTCTCCTGCGGGGTGCGCATGACGCGCTCGGTGTAGATGGTGTCGTACTGGCGCCAATCGGTCGGGGGCGCACCGGCGACGGCCACCTGGAACGTCTCCGGGTGCCGCAGCGCCGCCATGAGCGACATGTAGCCGCCGTAGCTGTGGCCGCAGATCGCCACGCGATCGGCATCCACGTACGGACGCTTCGCCAGTTCCCCGACGAACGCCGCCTGGTCGTCGACGTCCGGCCCGCCCAGGGCCATGTACGTGGCCGACTCGAACGCCTTGCCGCGCCCCGGGGTGCCGCGGTTGTCGACGCGCGCCACCAGGACGCCGCGCCCCACGTCGGGATCGACGCCGCCGAAGCGCGGCGACACCGTGGCGATGAGCGGCCCGCCGTAGGCGTCGATCACGAGCGGGTAGCGCTTCGCCGGGTCGAACCCCGGCGGCTTCCACAGGAGGCCGTAGAGCTCGGTCTTCCCGTCGGCGGCCAGGCAGCGGATGAACTCCGGCGGCTCCAGCCCCTGCTTCGAGAACGCCTCGGGCAACGGCTTCGTGAGCGGGGCCAGCTCGCGCCCGTCCATCGCGCGCAGCGACGCCGAGGGCGGCACGTCGACGAACTCGCACGTGGACACGAAGCACGAGTGGTCCGGGGCCACGTGGAACGACGAGTGGTGGAGGTCACCGATGGTCAGGCGCTCGCGCGCGGAGCCGTCGAGCTTCGCGCGGTGCAGCTGCGAGCAGATCGCGGTCGGGCTCGAGCGCGCCGAGTAGTAGACCCAGCCGGCCGCCTCGTCGACGTCGACGATCGACTCGGCCACCCACGGGTCGTCGGTCAGGCGCGCGAGGCGCCCCCTATCGAGGTCCCACAGCTCCCAGTTGGAGAAGCCGTTCGACTCGGACTCCCACAGGAACCGCTTCCCGTCCTCCAGGAAGCGGATGGTCGGCGCGTTTTCCTGCCACGAGGGCTGCGTCTCGGTGATGAGGGCGCGCGAGCTGCCGGTGGCCGGGTCGGTCACCATCAGTTCCACCGTGTCCTGGCGCCGCGGCGCACGGAACCATAGGAGCGCGTCGCCCTTCGGCGACCAGCGCACGCCATAGACGTACTGGTCGGTCGACGGGCCGACGTCCACCGTGGTCCGCGTCTTCGCGGCCAGGTCGTGGATCTCCAGGCGCGCCACCGGGTTCGGCTCGCCGGGCTTCGGATAGCCGCCCGACACCGGCCGCGTGCGCAGGCCCGAGAGCCCGGCCAGCAGGTAGTAGTCCTTCACCGGCGACTCGTCGAAGTCGTAGTAGGCGATGCGCTTCGAGTCCGGAGACCACCACATCGCCGTGTTCTGGTCGAGCTCCTCGCCGTACACCCAGTCGGCGCTGCCGAACCAGCGCTTGCCGGCGCCCTCGGTGGTCACCGCGACGGGCTCGCCCTCCTTCGGCTGCAGCACCACGTTGCAGTCCTTGAAGGCCGCGGTCCACGCGCCGTCGGGGCTTGTCACCTCGGTGGCCTGCCTCGCGCGCCCGCCGCGCGCAGGGCGGTAGCCCTTCTCCGCGGGCGTGGCGGCCGGCGGCTCGCCGCCTTCCTGCACCGCGCCGCCGTCGAGCGACACCCACTTCCAGCCGCCCGCGTACTGGAACCACGCCTTGCGCGCGTCCATGTCCCAGCGCACCTCGGAGACGCGGCCCGCGCCGGCGCCCGGCGCCTTGATGCCCTTGACCTGCTCGCTCCCGGGAAGCTGGTCGAGCGGCGCCCACTGTCCGTGCGCTGCACCCGAGGCACCGGCCGCGGCGATCGCGGCCGACAGCGTGATCGCGGCCCCTGACGGCAGCCGCACGAGGAAGGCACGACGGACGTCCATGGATGGCTCCTAGCGGTGGAGGTCGAAGGCGGTCATGTCGCGGTAGGCGCGGAAGCGGTCGTTGACCTGCCCCGCATCGAGCCGCGCGAGGCGCTCGAGCCCGAACGCCTCGATCGTGAAGCTCGCGAGCACCGTTCCCCACGCCATCGCGTGGCGCAGCGCCTGGAAGTCGCGCTGGCCGCTGCGTGCGACGTGCGCCATGAAGCCGCCGGCAAAGGTGTCGCCGGCGCCGGTCGGGTCGATCACCTGCGCCTCGTCGGCCGGGTAGGCGGGGACGCTGGCGACGCCGTCGCGGTGGATGAGGATCGCGCCGTGCTCGCCCTTCTTCACCACCACGAAGTGGCGCGGGCCGTTCGCGAGCACCTTGCGGCCGGCGGTGACGGGATTGCGGCAGTCGGTGAGCTGCATCGCCTCCTCGTCGTTCATGATCACGCCGTCGACCTCGGAGAGGAGCTGCATCAGCTCGGGACGCGCGATGTTGATCCAGAGGTCCATCGTGTCGCACACGGCGAAGGGTCGCTTCGGGAACTGCTTCAGTGTGTCGAGCTGCACCAGGGGGTGCGTGTTCGCCAGGAACACCGTCGCGCTGTCGAGGTACTTGGCCGGCACCTTCGGCGGCGCCTCCTCGAGCACCCCCAGGCGCGTGAAGAGCGTCTCGCGGCGGTTCATGTTCTCGAAGTAGCGGCCGCCCCACGCGAAGGTCTGGCTGTTGGGGCGGCGCTCCAGGCCGTCGAGGCAGACGTTCCGGAAGCCGCGCAGCTGGCGCTCGTGCGCCTCGGGCCAGTCGCCGCCCACCGCCCCCACCACGCGCACGGGGCCGAGCTGGCACGCCGCGGCGGCGAAGTACGCGCAGCTGCCGCCGAGGACGCCGGAGGCCTCGCCGGTCGGGGTGTGGAGCGTGTCAATTCCGATGGTGCCGGTGACGAGCAGTGGCATCCGGGCGAGTGTACGCAGCCCGCCGCGGCGCGCCCGGTCAGTCGCTGCCGTCGGAGGGCTTCGACCACCCGAGGCCGATCGGCACGCCGATCAGGGTGCCCGCCACCACGTCGAGCGGCATGGCCATCGACCAGCCTGGCAGCGCTCGCTGCGCCACCAGGCGGTCGAGCGGCACCGCGCTCGAGGCCGCCACGATCGCCTGCGCGATGCCGAAGGCGATGACCGGCAGCGCCATCAGGAGGATGGGCTGCGTGTCCTGCTGGACGCGCCGCGCGAGATAGGCCGCCGCGACCCCGCCGACCGCGACCACCCCGATCGCCTGTCCCTTCGTCTCGTTGCGAAGCAGGAGCCACGCGACGGCCACCGCCGCCGCGGCCGCCACGATGCCGCGCCACGCGTCGGCATTGAAGACCTCGGCCACGAAGGAGCCGCCCGGCTTGCGCGCCGGCAGGTCGATCAGCGGACCCGACACCTTGAAGACCACCATCGACATGCCGAGCACCGCCACGCCCCAGGCGAGCGTCTCGCAGGCGAGCGGCATGAGCGTGTCGCCGTCGAAGGCGGCGTCGACCACCGTTCCGGTGCGGCCGGCGACGACCGCCAGCCCGCACCCGAGGACGAACAGCCCAACCGCGGCGTTGATCAGCCGCCCGACCACGCACGCCACCGCGGTGAACGCCGCGGCCCCGAGGACCATCGCCATCGCGGCGGGCACCGGATGCGCGGCGTCGGATGCCCCCGGCCCCGCCACGCCGCGCGCGCTCGTGAGCCACGGGAGGACGGGGAGCGCGAGCATGACGCACGCGGCGATGCCGACGACGAGGACCGCATAGCGCGCGACCGGGTGCTGCATGCACGGTGTCGTACCCGCGGCGGCGGAGGCGCGCAAGCGGCCGTATCGTGACGCAGATGGCCCCCGCTTCCGAGCTTCGCGAACCCGTGGTCCTCGATGGACGGCCACTCACGATCGCCGAGGTGGTCGACGTCGCGCGTGCCGGCCGCGGCGCAAGCCTGGCGCCGTCCGCGCGGGCCGCGATGCAGGCCTCGCGCGCGGCGCTCGAGCGGCGCACGGCCGGCGGCGAGGCGCTCTACGGAATCAACACGGGGTTCGGGTCGCTCTCACGCGTACGCATCCCGGCCGGCGACCTGGCCGCGCTGCAGGTGAACCTGATCCGAAGCCACGCGGCCGGCGTCGGCGACCCGCTCGACGCCGAGGTGGTGCGGGCGATGATGCTGGTGCTCGCCGCAAGCCTTGCACGCGGCCGCAGCGCCGTGCGGCCGGAGGTGGTGGAACTGGTGCTGGCGATGCTCGCCGCCGGCGTGGTGCCCGTGGTGCCGAGCCGCGGGTCGGTCGGGGCAAGCGGCGACCTGGCGCCGCTTGCGCACCTGGCGCTCGTCCTGATCGGCGAGGGCGAGGCCATGCACGCGGGACGGCGCATGCCTGGCGGCGACGCGCTCGCCGCGGCGGGGCTGCGGCCGGTGGCGCTGGCCGCCAAGGAAGGGCTCGCCCTCATCAACGGCACACACCTGATGTGCGCGGTCGGGGCGCTCGCCATGCACGACCTCGCGCGCCTGGTGCACGTGGCCACCGGTGCGACGGCGCTTGCCATCGACGCGTGCCGCGCGACCGACGCGTTCCTCGACGCGCGCATCCACGCAGCGCGCAACCAGCCCGGGCAGGCCGAGGTCGCCGCCGGGCTGCGCGCGATGCTTGCCGGCAGCCAGGTGCTTGCCGCGCACCGAGAGAACGACCCGCGCGTGCAGGACCCCTACTCGTTCCGCTGCGCGCCCCAGGTGCTCGGCGCTGCGCGCGACGTGATCGCCTTCGCGCGCGGCGTGGTGGAACGCGAGCTCGGCGGCGTCACCGACAATCCCCTGGTCTTCGCCGACGGCGGCGCCGCGGACATCGTCTCGGGCGGGAACTTCCACGGAATGCCGCTCGCGCTCGCGCTCGATGCCGCCAAGATGGCGCTCGTGCCGATGGCCAACATCAGCGAGCGACGCACGTTCTGGATCCTCTCCGGTCATGACGCACACAACCCGGTGAAGCCCTACCTCGCGGGGAACCCCGGCACCGAGAGCGGCCTGATGATCGCCCAGTATGCCGCCGCCGCGTGCTGCAACGAGCTGCAGGTGCTCGCGCACCCGGCCAGCGCGCACAACGTGCCGACGAGCGCCGGCATCGAGGACATCAACTCGATGGGCGCCACCAGCGCCAATCACCTGCGCGCCGCCGTGCGCCTGGCCACCGACGTGATCGCCATCGAACTGCTGGTGATGGCCGAAGGGCTGGAAGCCCAGCGCCCGCTCCGGTCGGGCGCCGGGGTGGAGGCGCTCCACGCGGAGGTACGCGCGCGGGTGCCCCGCCTCGCCGGGGACCGCCCGCCGGCGGGGGACATCGCCGCGATCGGGGCGGTGATCCGGGGCGACTGAGCGGAAAATCGGCCAATCCGGCACCTTCGGTGATGGCTCGAGGGGGCCGTTCTCGTTTGTAAGGGCGGACCGCCATCCGGCCGACTGCGGCACGCGGGCCGAGCATCCACCGACCAGGAGCGTGCGACATGCCGAGCTCGGCCAGGATCCAGCGCCTCACGCACCGCGCCGCTGCCGCGATCGCCGCTGTCTCGATCTGCGGCAGCGCGGCCGCGGACGTCGTCTA
>VEQS01000105.1 GCA_018883105.1 Phycisphaerales bacterium | reverse complement strand
CGGGATTGCCGTACGAGAACGGCGAGGAGAACTCGACGCCAAGCCGGCCATCGGGGCGGAGCCATGCACGGCGGAACTCGGACACTCCCTCGACGCCCACGTCCCCAAGCGGCACGACGCGCGACTCCGTGCCCTCGCTGACGGTGAGTTCGCGCAGCACGAGTTCGCCCCTCGCCGCGCCGCGCGACGCGCCGGCCTGCTCCGCGGTCACCGTGACGGTCCGGGGCGACGGGCCGGCGCCGATCGCCGCGATGGCCGGACCGAGGTTCCAGCCCTGCGACGGGCTGCCCCCGCCGGTGGCACGGCCGCGCCCGCGGCCGGCGGGGCGCACGGCGCCGGTGCGCGGGTCCACGGCCACGACGTCCACCTCGAAGATCGCGGTGCCGTCGTCGCGGCGGTCGTAGTCGACGTCGGTGCGCTGCACGAGGGCCACGACCTCTCGGCCATCGGGCGTCCAGCCGCACAGCGACGGGAACCCGGCGTGCGCCGGGGCGATGCCGACGGATCCGCTGCGGCTCGTGGTCGCGTCGAACCAGTGAAGGGTCGGGACCCATCCGGTCGTGAACGAGTGTTCCACCCAGGCGATCACGGTGCCGTCCGCGCTCGCCAGCGGGTTCGGCGAGAAGGCATCGATGATGCACGGGGACTCGAGCACGAGCGCATCGGGCTCGACGCGGATGACGTCGATGCGGCGCGCAGGCCTCGATGGCGTGTCAATCGTGGAGGTCCGCATCCATGGCCAGCCAGCGACCTGTGACGCCGCGGCGATCGGCCATGCGATGCCGATCGAGGTCGCCCGCGCGCCTGCGCCGCGGACCGACGCGGTGAAGAGCCACGCCCCGAGGCCAAGCGCCGCAAGCGACGGGACGAGGACGCGCGCGAGGCGACGCGCGCGCGTGGCGCCTCGCGCGATGGCGCGTGCACCGAGCGAGAGCCCGCATTCCGGGCAGCGATCGGACGACGGGCGCGCACCGGGGCCTGCGTTCAGGTCGTGGTTGCAGCGCCGGCAGTACGAGCGGCCGGGAACGCGTGGCCGGCCGACGACGCGTGCGATGCCGGCGGCGAGCAGAACGAGCCCGCCGATGACGAGCATCGCCCCGATGTCCGGGCGCGCCGCGTCGAGGAGCGGCCACGCCCGCGCATCGACCGGCCGCGACACCAGGATCCGGCTGCCGTCGTCCGACCAGCGCACGTCGGGCAGTGCGCCCGGCTGGGTGCGCTCCGGACGGGGCAGGTCGATCGCCCGCGTGGCGGACGGTTGCCCGGGGACGTCGAGCATGCGCCGGAGGCTAGCGGACGGCGATTTGGCGGCCGGTCGCGGGAGGGGCATTGCACCGGGGTAGGGTGCCATGCATACTCAAGGAGGCATGCCCGTGACTCCCGATCAGCTTCGATCGGCCCTGCGCGCCGCGCCATTCGTCCCTTTCCGCATCCATCTGGTGGACCAGCGGACGTTCGACGTGCCGCATTCGGAGTTCGCTGCGATGAACGCCTCGGGCCGGGTCGCCCACGTGTTCGCGCATGACCGCGAGGTCGCCGAGGTGATCGACGTCGCCCTCATCGTCTCGCTGTCGCCGATCGACGGCAACCCGTCGCGGGCCCAGGCGGCGTAGCGGCGTCGAAACGGCTGCGCGGGTCACTTCCCGAACGTCGAGCGCACCGTCTCCGCCCCGCGCGTGCGGTACTCGCGCACCAGCCCGTCGACGAACGCGTCGAAGCCCACCTCGCCCAGGTTCGCCTCGATGCCGAAGGCGCGCACGCTGACCTTGCGGCCCTCGGCGTCGCGCGGGCCGACGACGGCGCAGTAGGGCACCTTCATGTCGCTCGCGTCCTTGATCTTGCCCTGGATGCGGTCGTTCGACTCGTCGAGCGAGGCGCGCAGGCCCGCGGCCTTGAGCGCCGCGTGCAGCTCGCGCGCGTAGCCGGCGCTCTTCTCGCTGATCGGGAGGACGCGCACCTGCTCGGGCGCGAGCCAGAGCGGGAATGCCCCCGCGAAGTGCTCGATCAGGCATCCGACGAAGCGCTCCATGCTGCCGAACGGCGCGCGGTGGATCATCACCGGGCGGTGCTGCTGGTTGTCGGCGCCGACGTAGCTGAGGTCGAACCGCTCGGGCAGGTTGTAGTCGACCTGCACGGTGCCCAGCTGCCAGCTGCGGCCGATCACGTCCTTCACCACGAAGTCGATCTTCGGGCCGTAGAAGGCGGCCTCGCCCGGTTCCTCGCTGAAGGGCACGCCGAGCGTGCGCGCCGCGGTGCGGCATGCCTCCTCGGCCTTGTCCCAGTTGCGGGGGTCGCCGACGTACTTGGCGCTGTCGGGGTCGCGCAGGCCCACGCGCACGCGGTACTCGTTCATGCCGAGCGTGCCGAAGATGAGCTTCACGAGGCTCAGGCATCCGAGCAGCTCATCCGCCACCTGGTCCTCGCGGCAGAAGAGGTGCGCATCGTCCTGCGTGAAGCCGCGCACGCGCGTCATGCCGCCGATCTCGCCCGACTGCTCCCAGCGGTAGACGGTGCCGAACTCCGACAGGCGCACCGGCATGTCGCGGTAGCTGTGCGGCGCGCTCGCGAAGATGCGGATGTGGTGCGGGCAGTTCATCGGCTTCAGCAGGTAGCCGTCGATCTCGCCCTTCTCCAGGCGGTTCGCCAGCTCGCCGCAGGTGCATCCCTCCTTCGCAAGCAGCGACAGCTGGTCGTGCTCGATGATGGGCGGGTACTGGCTCTCGCGGTAGTACGGGAAGTGGCCGCTGGTGCGGTAGAGGTCGAGCTTGCCGATGTGCGGCGTGAAGACCTGGGTGTAGCCCTGCTTGCGCAGCTCGTCGCTGATGAAGTTCTGGAGCTCCTGGCGGACGATCGAGCCGTTGGGGGTCCAGAGGATCAGCCCCTGGCCGACCATCTCGTCGATGTGGAAGAGCCGGAGCTGCCTGCCGAGGACGCGGTGGTCGCGCTTCTTCGCCTCGTCGAGCTGCGTGAGGTGCGCCGCGAGCTCTTCCTTGGTGGCGAAGGCGGTGCCGTAGACGCGGGTGAGGCGGTCGAGCGCCTCGTCGCCCTTCCAGTAGCTCGACGCGAGGCTCATCACCTTGAACGCGCCGATCTTGCCGGTGGCTGGCACGTGCGGGCCGCGGCAGAGGTCCTCCCAGTCCTTCCCGGGGGCGCCCGTCGCGTACCAGCTGAGTGCGGTGCTGCCGGCCTCGCAGGCGCGCTCGGCGTTGTCGACCTTGAACTTGCTGCCCTCGGCCTTCAGCTTGTCCATGCCCTTGGCGGCGGGCATCTCGTAGCGGGTGAAGGGGCGGTTCTCGGCGACGATCCTGGCCATCTCGGCTTCGATCGCGGGGAAGTCGTCGGTCGAGATCGCCTTGCCGCCCTCGAAGCTGATGTCGTAGTAGAAGCCGGTCTCGAGCGGCGGCCCGTAGACGAGCCGCGCGTGCGGGAAGAGCTTCTGGATCGCCTCGGCCATCACGTGCGCCGTGCTGTGGCGGATGAGGAACAGCGCGTCGGCGTCGGCGCCGCCCTCGCGCTTCTTCGGCGTGACGATGGCGATCGAGCAGTCGCGGTCGAGCACGGCCGAGAGGTCGCGCAGCTCGCCGTCGACCTTCGCGCCCACGGCGGCCTTGGCGAGGCCGGCGCCGATCGACGCGGCCACCTCGGCGGCGGTGACGGGCTGGGCGAACTCCTTGACGGAACCGTCGGGCAGCGTGATCCGGGGCATGGAGCCCGGAAGGCTACCGAAAGCGGGTTCGGGTCAGCTTCCCGCGGGCGGGCCGAAGAGGTCCGGCTGCTTGGGGTCGGGCACCGGGCGCTCGGCGATCTCGGCGATCTCGCGGGCGAACTCGCCGGCGGTCGAGAACTTGTAGTACTCGCTTGCGAAGCGGATGTAGGCGACGTCGTCGACGGCGCGCAGCTTGTCGGCGACGCGCTTGCCGATCGCCAGGCTCGGCACCTCGCGGTCGTGCTCGCGGTGCATCTCCTCCTCGACCTCGCGGACGATCCGCTCCTTCTCGGAGGCGGGCACCGGGCGCTTGCCGCAGGCGGCGATGATGCCGCGCATCAGGTTCTCCGCGCTGAACGGGACGCGGGTGCCGTCGCGCTTGACCACCATCAGGCGCTCGGTGCGCTCGACGCGCTCGAACGTGGTGAAGCGCTTGCGGCACGCCAGGCACTCGCGGCGGCGGCGGATGGCGTCGCCGGCCTCCGTGGGCCGGCTGTCGATGACCTTGTCCCGGTCGCGCTCGCAGTAGGGGCACCGCACGGCCGGGTCAGATCTCCTCGATCTCGGCGACCTTCTTCGCGGCGAGCTCGTCGAGCTTCGTGGTGAACTGCTTGGTCAGCTCGTCGATCGACTCCTTGGCGCGCTTGGCCTGGTCCTCGGTGACGCCGGACTTCTTGTCGGCGAGCAGGGCGTCGACCGCCTTGTTGGCGTCGCGCCGCTCGTTGCGCACCACGACCTTCGAGTCCTCGGACATCTTGCGCACCTGGGTGGCCAGCTGCTTGCGCCGGTCGGCGCTGGGGGCCGGGACGCTGACGCGGATCGCGTTGCCCTCGGCCACGGCGCGCACGCCGATGCCCGCGCTCTCGATCGCCTTGACGATCTCGGACTTCGAGCCCGGGTCGAAGGGCTTGACCATGAGCGTGGTGGCGTCGGCCACGGTGATGCCGGCGAGCTCGCGCAGGTCGGTGCTCGAGCCGTAGTAGTCCACCTTGACGTGCTCGACGAGCGCGGTGGTGGCGCGGCCGGTGCGCACGCCGCGCAGCTCGCGCTGGAAGTACTCGGTGCCGGCCGTCATCTTGTCCTCGGCCTCGAGGAGCACGGTGTCGATGTCCATGGAAGGGTGTCCTGTCAGTTGGTGACGACGGTGCCGACGGCGGAGTCGCCCTCGAGCACGCGGCGGATGTTGCCGGAGCGGCGGAAGTCGAAGACCACCACCGGCACCTCGTGCTCCATGCACATGGTGAGGGCGGTGAGGTCCATGACGGCAAGCTGCTTCTCGATCGCCTCGGAGAATCGCAGGCGCTCGTAGCGGGTGGCCTTCGGGTCCTTCTTCGGGTCGGCGGTGTAGATGCCGTCCACCTTGGTGGCCTTCAGGATCGCCTGGGCGCCGAGCTCGATGCCGCGCAGGCTGGCGCAGGTGTCGGTGGTGAAGAAGGGGTTGCCGGTGCCGGCGACCAGGATCACCACGCGGCCCTTCTCCAGGTGCCGCAGCGCGCGCGCGCGGATGAACGGCTCGGCCACGGCGGGCAGGTTGATGGCGCTCATGCAGCGGGCCTCGACGCCCACGTGCCCGAGCGCCTCCTTGAGCGCCAGGCCGTTGATCACGGTGCCCAGCATGCCCATGTAGTCGGCGGTCGACTGGTCGATGGTGCCGGCCTCGGCCAGGCGCGCGCCGCGGATGATGTTGCCGCCGCCCACGACCACCGCCAGCTGCAGCGGCGAGGCGTTGCGGTAGGCGTCGGCGATCTCCGAGGCCAGGAGCGCGAGTTCCTCGGGATCGATCCCGAGCTCGCCCGGCTTGGCCAGGCTCTCGCCGCTCACCTTCAGGATCACTCGCTCATAGCGCTTGGGCACGCGTCCTCCGTGGGGCCAGGGGTCCGGACAGGGGGCGCATGGTAGGTGCGCGAGGCCCGGGCCGCGCGGCGGCCGTGCGGACGCGCGCCGCACCTACCATGCGGGACGGTGGCCGACGCAGCGGAGCATCCCGCGATCGAGGCCCGCGCGCGCCGGCGCGGTGCGTGGCAGTCCGGCGTGAAGTGGCTGCTCCTTGGGCTGGCGCTCAGCCTGCCGATCCATGCATCGTTCCTGGTGTGGATGGCGCTGACCCGGGTGTCGCGGCACGAATCGCAGCGCGTCGGCGCGGTGGCGATCGAGACGGCGATCCTGCCCGAGGACGGTACGGGCGAACCGTCCGGGGACGTGGCCGCCGGCCAGTCGGAGGTGCCGGACGGACCGGAGGCGAAGTCCGAGACGGTGGCGCCGCCGGCGGAGACGGTGTCGATCGATCCGCTGGCGGGCGGCGAAGCCACGGGCACGGGGCTCGGCGACGGCGGCGCCGATGGCTTCGGCGGCTTCGGCCCGGGTGGCGGGGGCGGCGACGGCTTCGGCGGGGGCGGCGGTGAACCCGGCGGTGCGGGCGGCGGAGGGGGCGGACTCGGCGGCGGCTCCGGGGGAACCAGCTTCTTCGGCGTTGGCGGCCGCTGCAACCGCTTCGCGTACGTGGTGGACAAGAGCGGGTCGATGACCGGCCGCATCGTCGAGGCGAAGGAGCAGCTGCTGGCATCGATCGCCGCGCTTCCCGACTACGCGAGCGTCTACGTCGTCTTCTACGACAGCGCCGAGCCGCTCGTCTTCAGCGACCGCTGGGAGCGCGTGCGCTCCGGCACCATGCAGCGGCTGCGCGCGTGGCTGCGGACGGTGGGCCCGTCCGGCGGCACCGAGCCGGTACCCGCGTTCCGGCGCGTGTTCGCCCTCGACGTGCGCCCCGACGTCGTGTTCTTCCTCTCCGACGGCGAGATCCCGCGCGAATCGGTCGAGGACATCCGCGGCATGAATGCGCGCGGACGGCGCGTGACCATCAACGCGATCGCCTTCGGCGACGAGGCCGGCAGCGCGCAGCTGCGGCAGGTGGCGCAGGAAGCGGGCGGCGAGTTCCGCCAGGTCCGGCCGACGGCGGACGGGGGACGGCGATGAGGCGTGGACGCGCGGCGCTGGCCATGGGCGCGGCCGTGGCGGCGGCGTTCGCGATGGCGGCAGATGCGGTGCGGGCGGACACGGTCGAGCTGCGCGGTGGATCTCCTCCGCTCGAGGGCGAGGTGACCGGGGCGACTGCTTCGGGCGTCGAGCTTCAGCAGGGCGAGCGACGCGTGACCATCGCGTGGAGCGAGGTGCGTGGGGTGCGCGGCGACGGGCTGCCCGTGGCGCTCGGCACGTGGCTCGGTGCCGGCGAGGCGCTGTGGCGCGCGCGGCTGCGGGTCATGCGCGACGACTGGCCGCTTGCCGACGAGGTCTTTGCGAAGGCGCACGAGGCGTGGTCGGGCGCATCCCCGTGCGCCGATGCGCTCTTCGCCGCGGCGGGACGGTCGGAATCCCGGCTGCGCGCCGGCGACGCAGCCGAGGCCGTGGCACCAGCGTTCGAGGCGATTCGCCTGCGGCGGGCGCTCGGAGCGAGCACGGCGGCGGCACCGGGCACGGCAGCTGCCGACGCCATGCGTCTTGTGGACGCGCGTGCGGCGGACCCGGCGGTGCCGATGCCGCGGCTGATTCCTCCGATGGGGCTTGCGCCCGCCGATGCGGCGCGTGCGCGCGAGGCGCTGGGCGCGTTCGCGGCACCACAGGATGCGGGCCTGGAGCGCGTGGTGCGCGCGTGGGCGGCAGTGATCGGCGCGGATTCGCCGCCGCCCGCGGCGGCCGGGCAGAAGTTCGAGGCCGACGTGCGCCTGGCGCTGTCGGCGCTCGAGGCCATGCGTGCGTCGCAGTCGCGCGACGCGGTCGAGCGCGCCGGCGGCCTGGGGGCGCTCGCGCGTGCACGGCGTTCGATGCCGGCGTGGTTCGAGCCGTGGGCGCGCTTCGCGACCGGTGCGGCACTCCTTCGCGATGCCGACCCCGTGCAGCGTGCGCGCGGGGAGGTGCTGCTTGCGAGCGTCGTGGCGGCGGACGGCATGGATGAGCCGATGCTTGCCGCGCGCGCGACGGCGCTCCGTGAGGCGCCCGGGGCGCGCGACGGATCGGTCACCGACGCGCTGGCGTCGAGCACATCCAAGCCCGACGTCGCCGTTCCGCGCGACCGTGCCGACCGGACGGCGTCGTACCTCGAGTCGATCGGTCGGCTGGACCTCGTGCTGACGCACCTGGAGCAGCAGGCCGAGCTGGAGCTTGAGGGGCCGGCCCGGCAGGCGGTGCTCGAGCGGATGGCCACGACGCTGGCGCGCCTGCTCGAGCGCGAGCAGGACGCCACAGCGCGCGCGGCGCTCACCGAGCGAGCGAATGTGCTGGTGCGGAGGCTCGACCCCGAGGATCCGGCGTCGGATGCGCTGCGGCTGGCGCTGGTGCGGGCCCGCTACCGCGCGGCGCAGCGGGCGGCCGAGGATTGGCGCGCCGGCAGGGGCGACGTCGCTGCAGCGCAGGCGCTCTTCGGGCAGTTCGGGGAGCTGGTCTCCGACTTCACGGCGCTCACGGCTCGCGCGGGCCAGAGCCACCGCCGCGCCGAGCAGGACGTCGAGCGTTCGATCGGTGCCGACGCCTCGCGCACCGAGCGCGTGGCCGATCGCGCCGAGGACGTGATGCGCAGCGCGCAGTTCTTCCGTGCATGGAGCGGCTACTACGCGGCGTGGCTTGGGCGCGAGTGCGGCGATCCGGGCTGGCGCGACCGCGCCGGCTCGGCGATCGGGTGGTTCTCGAGCCTGGTCGAACCCGACAGGGCGGCCATCTCGCCGGCCGACGTGTCGGTCGACCTGCGTGCGAAGGAGGGATTCGCGAGCGCGATCCTCGGGATGGCGCTTGCCTCGGGCCTGGTGCAGGCGCCGGCCACCGCGGACGCGTGGATGGCGCTCCTGGATGAGCCTCGCACGCATCCGTCGATCCGCACGCGCGTGCCGGCGTGGCGCATGGCGCTCGTCGCTGCGCGCGGCGACCTGGCCGCGGCCGCGGCGCTGCTGGTCGCCGAGGGCGACGGGCCGCAGGGCGTGCCGATGGCGCTCATCGGCGCGGCGGCTGCGGCACGGTCAGCCGATGCGGCGGCGGCCGCGCCGCTCCTCACCGATTCGGTGGCGCGACTGGCATCGGCGGGGCGGCTGCGTGACCTGGCGCTGGTGGGGGCGATGCCGGCGGCGGGCGCGGGCCCGGGTGCCAGCCTCTTCGCGGCGGTGCAGGCGACGAGCGATGCGGGACGGCTGCAGGCCGCGGGCGGCGAGGCCGGCGCCCGCGCGGCGTGGGACCGCGCGGCCGCCGCGATTGCCGGGGCGACGGGAGCCGACGCACCCGCCTCGATCGCCGCCGGGGCGCGCGCGCTTGAGGGGCACATCCTGCGAAATGCCGGCCGTTCGCGCGAGGCCGGGGAGAGCTTCCTGCTCGCCGCGGCACCGCTGACGGGCGACCGCGCGGGCGACGTGCGTTGGCTGGCCGTGCTGTCCTTCGACGAGGCGTCGCGCGTCCAGGGGCAGCAGGCCATGGCGGCACGCGCGGCGGCCACGGCCGACGCGATCGTCCGGGACTTGCCCGCGACCTCGGCGGCGGTGCGGGCGCGCGCGTGGCGCGTGACGCGCGCCGAGTCGCCCGCGACCGAGGACATCGACGCGCTGCTCGGCGGAAGCGTGCCGGCCGAACTGGCACCGGCCGCGCGGCGCGCCGCGGTCGATGGGCTCTACCGGCGGTTTCGGTCGGCCGGCGGCGACGAACGACGGGCGGCGGCGCGGCGCGCGCTGGCTGCCGGCGACGACGAGCCGGTCGGCGCGGGCAGCGAAGGCGTGCTGGAACTTCGACGCCGCATCGAGATGGCGATCGCGCTCGACGATGCCGTGCGGGCGTCCGATGCGCTCATGCTCCTGGCCACGCGTGTCGAGCGACCGGCCCCGGCACTCGTCGACGAGATGTCCGCGCGGCGTGCGCAGGTGGCGGCGCTCGAGGGCCGGCTCGACGACGCACGCCGCGAGGCCGCATCGCTCGATCCGGCCGGACCGTGGGGGCGCGTGGCATCGGCTTCGCTGCTGGCGGCGGTCGTGCGCAGTCCCGAGGCGACCGACGCGCTCCGTGCCGAGGTGGCACGTGCAGTCGTGAAGGGCCAGCCGCAGCCCGGGGCGTCCGAGACGTGTGCGTGGCTGCACGCCGAGGCCGGGCTGGCGCGTTCGGGCACGGGCGGGTTCGACCGCGCCGGCGCGCTGGAGGCGGCCGCGAGCTTGCGTGCCGCTCCGGGCGGGTCGGTGACGGTCATGCTGGCGGAGGCGGACCTGCGCGGTGCCACGGGCGACCGTGCCGGAGAGTCCGCGCTGCTGCGCGAGGTGCTGTCGCGCGAGCGCACGGGAAGCGATGCATGGTTCGAGGCCAAGGCGATGCAGGTCGAGGCGCTTGCGGCGGCCGATCCGGCGCGGGCGCGCGCGATGCTCGAGCAGGTGCGCCAGCTCGCCTCGGGGTTCGGTGATGGGCCGGTGGCCGACCGGCTGCGCGCGCTCGATGCGCGCCTTCCGAAGTCGGGGAAGGGTGGCGGCACGTGAGCGCCTGGCCGCCCGAGGACCGCACGCGGATGCTCGACCAGCAGGTGCTTGCCATCCTTCGCACGAGCGGCGGGTGGAACGCGCAGGCGCGCGCGCGCCTGGCGGCATTCGCGGAGTCGCGCCGGGTGCCGCTC
>VEQS01000104.1 GCA_018883105.1 Phycisphaerales bacterium | reverse complement strand
TGATCACGTCGCTCGGGACGTGCAGGTTGGTGATGCCGCGGTCGGAGTCGACCATGGCGATGGCCGGGCCGGCGGCGTGCACGGCCGCGACGTCGGCCTCGATCGCCGCGCGTTCCGCCGCGGGCAGCGCGGCGACCTTCGCGACGACGTCGCCGAACCCGTTGTTCGGGTCGACCCCCGCGCGCGATAGCACCGCGCCGTGGCGCTCGAAGACCGGCTTGAAGAAGGCGCGCACCGCGTGGCCGAAGATGATCGGGTCGGAGACCTTCATCATCGTGGCCTTCAGGTGCACGGACCACAGGAGGCCCGACCCCCGCGCGTCGGCCACCGTGCGCTCCAGGAACTCGACCAGCGCCTTGCGGGACATGAACGTGCCATCGACCACGTCGCCTGCGCCGAGCTTGATGCCGTCCTTCAGCACCGTCGCGGCGCCGCCGGCGGCGGGCACGAACTCGATGCGCGCCGTCGTGTCGGCCGCCACCGTGACCGACCGCTCGTTGCCGAAGAAGTCGCCGGCATCCATCGAGGCCACGCGGGACTTCGCCTCCGGCGACCACGCCCCCATCTTGTGCGGGTTGGCGCGGGCGTAGTCCTTGACCGCCTTGGGCGCGCGGCGGTCGGAGTTGCCCTCGCGGATCACCGGGTTCACGGCGCTGCCCTTGACCTTGTCGTAGCGCGACTTGGCGTCACGCTCGGCGTCGGTCTTCGGCTCGTCGGCGTAGGCCGGCACGGCGAAGCCCTGCGCCTGCAGCTCGGCGATCGCCGCCTTCAGCTGCGGCACGGACGCGCTGATGTTCGGCAGCTTGATGATGTTCGCCTCTGGCGTCAGGCACATGCGGCCGAGCTCGGCGAGCGCGTCGGGGATGCGCTGGTCCGGGCGCAGGCACTCCGGGAACGCGGCCAGGATGCGGCCCGAGAGCGAGATGTCGCGCGTCTCGACCCGGATGCCCGCGGGACCGGCGAACGACCGGATGATCGGCAGCAGCGAGCAGCTCGCCAGCGCCGGGGCCTCGTCGGTGTGCGTCCAGATGATGGTGGGGGCCTGGGACATCGCGGTTCCTCGAAGTGTTCGTGCGTGCCGGCGCCGGACGCGCCGAAGGGGGACCATTGTAGGGCGCACCGCGCCCCGCCCCGCCGCCGCGGCTATCCTCGCCGGCCATGTCCAAGGCCACCATCAAGACCGCCAAGGGCGACATGGTCGTCGAGTTCTACGACGCCGATGCGCCCAACACCGTCGCCAACTTCCGCACCCTCGCCTCCAAGGGCTTCTACAACGGGCTCACCTTCCACCGCGTGATCCCGGACTTCGTGATCCAGGGCGGGTGCCCGAAGGGCACCGGCAGCGGCGGCCCCGGCTACCACATCGCCTGCGAGACCTCCGGCGGCAACCAGCGCCACGACCGCGGCGTGCTGTCGATGGCCCACGCCGGCAAGGACACGGGCGGCTCCCAGTTCTTCATCTGCCACTCGCGCGACAACACCGCGCACCTCGACCGCAAGCACACCTGCTTCGGCAAGGTGATCCAGAACGTCGAGGTGGTGGACAAGATCAAGCAGGGCGACAAGATCGTCGCCATCGAGCTCCACGACTGACGCCCCATCCATGATGGACCGCCGCACGATGCTCGCCGCCACCGCGCTCGCCGCCGGCGGGCTGGCGGCGGAGTCGCTGCTCGGCCGCGCCGCCTCCGCCGCGGCGCCCCGTCGCGCCCGCGGCGGACGCCTGGGGAAGCTCCAGCTCCTGCAGGTGGGCGTGGGCGGCAGCATCGCCGGCGCCGACCGGCACGAGCTGAAGCAGCACCCGGACGTGGTGTTCACGGGCTTCTGCGACGTCGACTCGGACGCGCTGGCGCAGGTCGCCGCCGAGCACCCGGACGCCTTCGCCTGCCGCGACTTCCGCGAGGCGTTCGACCGCCACGGCGACCGCTTCGACGGCGTGGTGGTGTGCACCCCGGACCACAACCATGCCGTGATCATGATGTGGGCGCTGCGCGCGGGAAAGCACGTCTACGGGCAGAAGCCGCTCGTCCAGCAGCTTGCGGAGGTGCCCGCGATCCTCACGGCCGCCAACGCGCGGCCGCGCCTCGTGACGCAGGCGGGCAACCAGCGGATGGGACCGCCCGGCCGGCAGCACGCGGTCGACATCCTGCGGCGCGGCCTGCTCGGCAAGGCGATCGAGGCTCACGTGTGGGTGGCCGGCCCGCCGGACGGCGGCGACGGCTACTTCTGGTACGGCGGGCTGAAGGAACCGACGCCGCCGCCCGCGAACATCGACTGGCCGCTGTGGCTCGGCGCCGCCGAGGACGCCCCGCACCGCGAGGGACTCGTCGGCCTGCGCTGGCGCTCGAGCTGGGACTACGGCACGGGGCAGCTCGGGGACTGGTGCACGCACCTCCTCGACGTTCCCTACTTCGCCTACAACCTGCCGTCGCCGATGGCGGTGGTGTCGCACACGCGGACGCCGAGCGACTTCTACCACGCGCAGCACGTCTCCTCGACGCTCACCTACCCGGTGTCGGGCGACCGCTTCGCGCGCCGCGACTTCGTCCTCCACTACCGCGACAAGGGCCAGGCGCCGTCGCGCGCATCGCTCGGGCTGCCGGCGGGCGAGTGGCCCGGCATGGGCACGCTGGTCGTCTGCGAGGGCGGCGTGCTGCTCGTGGAACCCGAGGGCCAGCTGCAGGTGTGGATCGAGGGCGCGCCCATCGACTGGCGGCAGATCCCAGGCCAGGGCGAGGTGCGCGGCCGCAACCACTGGCACGCGTGGGTCAACCGAATCATGGGCAGGGACGACGCCTTCGTGCAGTCGCCGTTCCAGTACGCCGCCGGCATGGCCGAGGCTGGGCTGCTCTGCGCGCGCGCCGCGCGGTTCCCGGGCCGGGAGCTGCGGTGGGACCGATCCACCGCGTCGATCACGAACCACGACGAGGCGAACCGGACCATCGTCCGCCGCACCTACCGAGCGGGGTTCGAGCTGCCCGCGGTGACCTGACCGGCCGGCGACCAGCATGCTCGCTGCCGCGCGTCGACTCCTCCTCGGGTTCCTGCTGATCGCCGCCGCGTCGGCGGTGCTCGTCCTCACGGACCGCTCGCGCACGCGGCCCGCGGCAGGCGGGACGGAACCGAAGCGGATCGCCATCGTCCAGATCAGCTCGATCGACGCGATGAACACCGCACGCGATGCGCTGGTCGCACGGCTCGAGGCCGCGGGCCACACGGCGGCGGCGGGCACGGTGATCGAGCGCTTCAACGCCGAGGGCGACGTGGGAACCCTCGGGCAGATGGCCGCGCAGGCGTGCGGCGCGTCGCCCCCGTTCGACGTGGTGATCTCGCTCTCGACGCCTGCCACGCAGGCGGTGATGCGCGCCAACCGCGCCGGCGTGCCGCAGGTGTTCGGGCTCGTGGCGTCGCCGCCGGCGATCGGCGTGCCGCTCGGGCCGTGGACGCCGGGCTCGACGCGGCCGGAGCACGTCGCGGGATTCGGCACGCTGCAGCCGGCGGAACTCCTCTTCGGCGCCCTGCGCGCGGCGGCACCGGGGGCACGCCGCGTGGGCTGCGTGTGGAACCCCGCCGAGCCGAACGCCGAGGCGTCGGTGAAGCTCGGTCGCGAGGTGTGCGCCACGCTCGGCATGGAGCTCGTCGAGGCGAACGGCGCGAACGTCACCGAGGTGGTCTCCGCCGCCGACGTCGTCCTCTCGCGTGGGATCGACTGCTTCTGGATCCTCGCCGACACCAACGTGATCGCCGCGGCGAAGCCGGTCATCGAGCGCTGCCGGCGTTCGGGCGTGCCGGTGATCACCAACTTTCCCGCGATGGCCGAGCTGGGGGCCGCCATCAACTACGGCGCGGACTACGCGGCGATGGGGACGTCGACGGGCGCGATCGCCGAGCTGGTGCTCGCGGGCACGCCGCCCAGGGACATTCCATGCGACAACTTCGTGCCCGTCGCCGTCTGGCTCAACTACGACGGGTTCGGAGCGGGATGGCGCCGCCCCGCGGACCTCGAGCGTGCGGCCGGGCGCATCGTCGAGGGCGGCACCGCGCGCACCCAGGCGGTCGGGCGCACCGACGTTCCCCCGGCGGTGGCGCAGCTGCTCGCCGCTCGGGCGGCGGCGCGCACGGCCGGCGGCCGCCTGCCCGTCGTCGCCGCGATCACCTACAGCCGGACCCCGAACTTCGAGGACGCCTACCGCGGCTTCCTGGACGAGATGGAGGCCATCGGCCTCGGCGACGGCGTGGGTGCGCGCATCGTGCTGCGCGACGCGCAACTCGACATCGGGGCGCTCGGCACCATCGTCGCGGCGGTCTCGGCCGAGCGGCCCGACGTGGTCGTGCCGTTCACGACGCCCGCGCTGCAGGCGGTCTCGCGCAGGATCAGGGACCTGCCGGTCGTGTTCTCGCTGGTGGCCTCGGGCATCGAGGCGGGCGCCGGACGCAGCGCGACCGACCACCTGCCCAACGTCACCGGCGCGCAGATCGAGGGCGACTGGACGCGGATGGTCGAGGTGCTGAAGGCGGCGATGCCCGCTGCGAAGCGCGTGGGCACGGTGTTCGCGCCCGGCGAGGCCAACAGCGTCTTCAGCAAGGAGTCGTGGCGCAAGGCGCTCGCCGCGGCGGGCATCGAGCTCGTCGCCGTCGGCGCGGACCGGCCCACCGAGCTCTCGGAGGCGGCCGACGGCCTGGTCACGCAGGGCATCGACGCGGTGGCGCAGATCAGCGACAACTCCTCGAGCATGGGCTTCGCGACCATCGTCCGCGCGGCCGACCGAGCGGGGATCGCCGTGTTCTCGTTCACGCCCGGCTCGATGCGCGCCGGCGCGACGTTCGCGGTGGCCCGCGACTTCGAGGACGTGGGGCGCGTCTCCGCGCGGCTCGTCAAGCGCGTGCTCGCGGGCGAGTCGGTCGCGGGCATCCCGTTCGCCGACGCGGAGCGCACCGTGCTCTACGCGAACCCGGATCGCCTGAGGCGCTTCGGGATCCGCATCCCGCCCGAGATCCTGCAGGGCGCGACCGTGGTGCGCGAGGGAGGCCCCGCGCCGTGAGGATCGACCGCACCGACGCCGCGCATGCCGCGTGCCTTGCCCTGGTCGGCCGGCTCGATGCCGCCTGGAGCGAGTCGGTCGCGGCCGCGCTCGAGGATGCCATCCGGGCTGGGCGGCCGCGCATCGAGCTCGACATGCGCGAGACGACGTTCGTGTCGTCGGTGGGGATCGGCACCATCCTGCGTGCGCTCACCCGCTTCCGCGCGGTCGGTGGCACGCTGGTCATCGTCGGGGCGAGCGATCCCGTGCGCGACATGCTGCGCGTGGCCAAGCTCGACGCGCTGCTCGGCCTGCGCGCGGGGCCCGCGCGGCCCGCCGCCGCGCGCGAGTCGCGCCCGATCGGCGATGGCTGGACCGGCTCCATCGAGCGCACCGCCGCCCCGGACGTGCCGGTCCCGCTGGCGCGCGTGGCGCGTGGCAGCGTGCAGGCGGGCCCGCATGCCGTGGCGCTCGGGCACGTGGCGCTGGCACCCGACGAACCATCGGCCGCCGGCCTCTACGGCGACGGGCTGGTGGCCGGCGGCACCGCCGTGGTCTTCCCGGCCGACGCACCGCGCCCCGACTGCATGGCATCGACCGATGCCGGCACCGTCGCCGTGCAGGTGCGCGACGCGCTGGTGGCGAGTGCCGAGCCGTCCTGGCACGGACACTTCGAGGCGTCGGGCACGGGCGCCGCCGTCGTCACGGTCTCCTCGATCGCGGGCGAACTCGTGCGCACCCTCGGCGGGCCGGTCGCGTTCGTCGCCTGCGGCGAATGCGCGGGCGCCTTCGGCGCGTGGGCGCGTTCCTCGCCGGACCGGTGGAACGCGGCCACGGGCGCCATGACGACCGACGACCTGCGCCGCGCCATCCGCTTCGCCGGCGAGCCCATGCACCGGGGCGAGACGATGGTGGCGGTGGCCTTCGCCTCCGGCGATGCCACGGGGCCGTCGCTCCACGCGCACGTCGCGGTCACCGGCTACCGGCCGATGCCGCAGCAGGCACGCACCGTCGCCGCCGCCGGCCAGGTCCTGGCCGAGCAGCCGCTGCGCGCCGTGATGCACGCGTTGCGCGCGGCCGACGGCACCGAGTCGTCTTTCGTGCGCGGATCGCTCTGGGCATTCCGGACCGAGGGAGGCCCGGCATGAGCCTGCTCCTTGCCACGCTCGCCATCGGGCTGGTCTTCTCGATCCTGGCGCTCGGGGTCTTCCTGTCGTTCCGCGTCTACCAGATGCCGGACATCACGGCCGACGGGTCGTTCCCGCTCGGCGCGGCGGTCACGGCTCGGCTCCTGAGGGACGGGCATGGCCCGGTCGCGGCCACCGCCGCGGGCGCCGCGTGCGGCCTGGCGGCCGGCGCGATCACCGGCGTCATCCACGTCCGCTTCAAGGTGAACGCGCTGCTCGCCGGCATCCTGGTGATGACGGCGCTCTACTCGGTCAACCTTCGGGTGATGGGGGCGAGCAACCTGCCCATCAACGCAGACACCGTCTTCACGGGCGCCGAGCGCGCGGCACGCGATGCCCTCGGCCCCGAGGTGCGCATCCTCGGGCGCACCGTGCCGAGCGGCGACGTGGGGCTCCTTGCCGCCGCGCTGCTGGCGGCCGCGGCGTCCACCACGCTGCTTGCCCTCTTCCTGAAGACCGAGCTGGGCGCCGCGATGCGCGCCACCGGCGACAACGCCCGCATGCTGCGCGCGCTCGGCACCAGCACCGACCGCATGACGGTCCTGGGGCTCGCGATGTCGAACGGCCTGGTGGCGCTCGCCGGATCGCTCTTCGCGCAGATGCAGGCCTTTGCCGACGCGCAGATGGGCATCGGCGTCATCGTGCTCGGGCTGGCGAGCGTCATCCTGGGGCAGACGCTCGTCGGGCCCGTGCGATCCGTGACGCTCGCGGTGGTCGGGGCGGTGATGGGCGCGGTGCTCTTCCGGCTGCTGGTCGCCATCGCGATCCGCATGGGCCTCGACGCCAACGACCTGAAGCTCGTCACCGCCGTGGTGGTGCTGGCCGCGATCGTCGGCCCGGGATGGATCCAGTCCATGGCGCGCAGGCGCGGGGGCGGCCATGCTTCGGCTTGACGCGGTCCGCAAGACCTTCAACCCCGGCACCGCAAACGAGGTGCGCGCGCTTGCGGGCGTGACGCTCGAGTTCGCTCCCGGCTCGTTCACCGTGGTGATCGGCACCAACGGCTCCGGCAAGAGCACGCTGCAGGGCGCCGTGAGCGGCGCCTTCGAGCTCGATGCCGGGACGGTCTCGGTCGACGGCCGCGACATCACGCGCTGGCCCGAGCACCGGCGCGCGCACCTGGTCGGCCGCGTCTTCCAGGACCCGTTCGCCGGCACGGCGCCCGGGCTCACGGTCGCGGAGAACCTGGCGCTCGCCTCCAAGCGCGGCCGGTGGCGCACCCTCGCCCCGCTCCTGCGGGGCGCGCGCCGCGGCGAATGGCGCGACCTGCTTGCGCAGATCGGGCTGGGCCTCGAGCATCGCCTCGACGACCCGATCGGCCTGCTCTCCGGCGGCCAGCGTCAGTCGATCACGCTGCTGATGGCGACGCTGACGAACCCTCCCGTGCTCCTCCTCGACGAGCACACCGCGGCGCTCGACCCCCGGAGCGCCGAGCTGGTCATCGGCCTCACCACGCGCCTGGTGGCCAAGTCGAGCTCCACCACCATCATGGTCACCCACTCGATGCAGCAGGCCGCGACGCTCGGCGACCGGCTGGTCGCCATGCACCGCGGCCGCGTCTACCTGGATGTCTCCGGCCCCGAGAAGCGTCGCCTCACCGAGACCGAGCTGCTCGGGCTCTTCGGGCAGATGCGGCGCGACGACCGCTTCGACGACGCGGCCGTCGAGCTGGTGCGCACGCACTACCGCTGAGCGCGGGGCTCACTCCTCCTCGTCGGCCTTCTTCGCGTCCGGTTCCTTCTCCGCCACCACCGGCGGGAAGCCGTTCAGCTGGCGCCACAGCTCGAACCAGAGCGGCACCTGCCTGAGCAGCACCCACGCGTTCGTGCGCACGCCCTGGCGCAGCCAGCGCGTGCCCGGCCACGCCTCGTCGCCCTGCAGGTGCTCGGGCGCGATGATGATGCGGAAGCGGCCCCGGCCGTCGTCGGCTGCGTCGATCGAGATGACCTCGCCGCCGAAGGTGCCGATCGCCACGCTCGGCCATCCGACGAACTGGACGGCCGGCCAGCCCTCGAACTGCAGGCGCACCAGGCTGCCGCGCACGATCGAGCCGTCCGGGCCCTGCTGGCGCGGCGTGATGAGCGGCATGTCCATGCCGTCCACCCACACCTCGACGAAGCGGTCCTCGGTCTCCGGGATCACCACGCAGATGGGCGTGCCGGGCTTGAGGTACGTGCCCTCCGTCGCCGAGACGCTCATCACGATGCCGTCGCGCGGCGCCTCGACCACCTGCTGCGAGCTCTGGCTGATCTGGATGTCGATGGACGCGATCTCGCGGTCGGCCGCGGCGCGGTCCGCCTCGGCGGTGCCGCGGCTGGCCTTCGTGGCGCTGATCGCGGCATCGAACTCACGGGCCGTGCGCTCCAGGTTCGCCTTGGCGGCGGCCAGGTTGGCGCGCGAGCTGTCGTACGCCAGCTTCGAGAGCTCGTAGTCGCGCTGCGAGACGTCGCCGGTGGTGACCAGCTGCTGCATGCGCTTGAAGTTGAGCTGGTTGGTCTCGAACAGGTACTGCTCGGCGTTGATCCGCTGCTGAGCCTGGTCGACGGCCTGGGGCTTCGCGAGCTCCTGGTTGGCGATCTGCGCGGTCAGGTCGTCCATGCGCTGCTGCGCCGCGGCACGGCGCGAGATCGCCGCATCGTGCTGCGAACGGAGGTTCGCGATCAGGTTCGGGTCATTGTCCTGGATCTCGACGATCAGGTCGCCCTTGCGCACGCGCTGGTTTTCCACCACGTGCAGCTTCTTCACGCGTCCGTTCACCGGGGCCTCGATCGACACCCGGCGGTCGAGCGGGTTGAACGCGATCACGCGGCCGGCACCCTGCACCGACTGCTGCCACGGCAGGAAGGCGATGCCCAGCACGACCGCCAGCGCCACCAGCGACAGCGCCCGCGCCAGGATGCGCGTCCCGCGCCCGGTGCCGGCGAGCGCAAGCGACGGCAGCGGCACCTCGACGATGCCGTCGCCCGCACGCCGGTGCGGTGCATGGCCGCTACCCACGGGCGCTTCCCCCCCTCGCCGCGTCGAGGTCCACCGTCCGCGGGAAGCGCGCGGCCACGCGCGGGTCGCGCGTGGTGATCATCACCGTCCACGGCATCTGCGGGTCGAGCAGGATCGACGCCATTTCCCCGCGCGACTGCTCGTCGAGGCCGTCGAGCAGCTGGTCGACGAGGAGGAGCGACGGCCTCGCCAGGAGCGCCCGTGCCAGCACGAGCTTGGCCCGCTGCCGCCCGCTGAGCGGCTGTCCGCCGGTCAGGATCGTCGCCTCGGTGGCATCGGGCATGGCGCGGACGTCTGCGCCCACGCCCACGCGGTCGAGCGCACCCTGCAGGTCCGCAGCCGAGACCCAGCCGCGGCCCATGCGCAGGTTGTCGGCGATGGTGCCGCCGAAGAGGTCGTTTGCGCTCAGCAGCATCGAGCGCTCGCGCAGCGCGCGCAGGTCCCATGACCGCAGGTCCACGCCGTCGAGGGCGACATGGCCTTCCTCGGGCCGTCGCATGCCGGCGATCACCTCGAGCAGCGCCGTGGTGCCGCTGCCACGGGCGCCCAGCACGGCGATGCGCTCGCCGGGCGCGGCGCGCATCGAGAAGGCCGCGAGCCCAGGCGTGCCGTCCGGGCGGGGACGCGTCACCTCGTGCACGTCGATCGACATGCCGCCGGCCGCCGCGGCGGGGCTCTCGCCGCCGGCGCGCTCGAGGCGAAGGTCAGCGAGCAGCCCCAGCTTGTCGACCGCGGCCACGGCGTCGTACCACGCCTCGAACTGCTTGCCGAGACGTGCGATCGACGCCACCACCGCCGCAACGATGATCTCCGCGGCCACCAGCTGCCCGAGCGTGAGCTGCTGGTTGAGCACGAGCCAGCCGCCGCCGACGAGGAGCGCCGTCGAGGAGATCACCTCCAGCACCAGGAGCGACGCGATCTGCCGGATCAGGATCCGGAAGTGCGCGCGCCGGGCCAGCAGGTAGCCGCGCGCGAGGTCGTCGGTCCGCGACATGGCCAGGCTTGCGCCGCCGGGTCCCTTGAAGAGCTTGGGGTAACGCGCCAGTTCCTCGAGCCAGTCGACCACCTGGTACTTGCGGACCGATTCCCGGATGCTCGTCGCCAGCGCGCCGCGCCCGCCGACGAAGACGATCGCCGCCATCGCGATCAGGAGGATCGCCGAGAACGCGAGCAGGAACGGGTGGTAGAAGGCCAGCACCGTGAGCCCGATCGCCGCGCCGAGCACCACGTTGATGCCGGTGAGCAGGATCATCGACGCGCTCTTCTGGACGGTGATCACCTCCAGGAAGCGGTTCATCAGCTCGGGCGCGTGCACGCGGTCGAGCGAGG
>VEQS01000227.1 GCA_018883105.1 Phycisphaerales bacterium | reverse complement strand
CCTGCGCGTGGTGAGCGGCCGCTTCGAGCGCGAGATGACGGTGACGCACGTGCAGGGCGACCGCAAGATCAAGCTCAACAACGCGCAGCGTCTCTTCGGCCGCGACCGCGAGACGGTCGAGGACGGCGTGGCCGGCGACGTGGTGGGGCTCGTGGGCCACGACGCGCTCGGGATCGGAGACACGCTCTCCACCGACCGCACCATCCGCTTCGACGAGATGCCGTCGTTCGTCCCGGAGTGCTTCTCGATCATCCACAACCCGACGCCCGGCAACAGCAAGAAGTACAACCTCGGCCTGAAGCAGCTGCTGCAGGAGGGCGTGGTGCGCGAGTACCAGCTGCTCTCGGGGCCGGACGGTGCGTCGCGCCGGCCGATCCTGGCCGCGGTGGGCCCTCTGCAGTTCGAGGTGCTCCAGCACCGCCTGCAGGGCGAGTACGGCGCCGAGTGCCGCCTGGAGCCCACGCGCTGGAAGATCGCGCGCTGGTGGCGCAAGGAAGGCGCACCGGAGGACTTCCTCCCCGAGGTGTTCACCGACGCGTCGCTCGCCCTCGACCACGAGGGGCGCGGCGTGGTGCTCTTCAGCGACGAGTGGCCGATGCGCTACTTCGGGCAGCGAAACCCGGGCGTCGAGCTGGCGACCGTGCCGTTCACGGGGCGGTAGCGCGCGTCGCGGGCCGCTGCGCCGGCGTGCACGCTCACTTCGGGAACGCGATCCAGACGTAGTAGTCGCCGCCCGGGCAGGGCGGCACCGGGGATGCCAGGAACTCCACCGTCCCGTCCTCGAAGACGCGCATCGGCCCGCGCGGGCTCCAGCCCATGATCTGGTCGCGGCAGGGCACCGTGCCGCGCACGGCGAGGTTGGTGGCGTCGGCCGGGATCGTGTCCGGGAGCGCGCCCGCGCGGCCGGGCGAGTCGAGGAACATGCCCACGCATCGGCCGTTGGCGCTCGCAGCCGGCCGCGCGCCGGCAAGCAGCGCGCCCAGGCACACCGCCGCCGTGCCGCCAAGTGCCCACTTCCACGCGCCGGATGCCGTCGGGTTGCTGTCCATCCCGCGCGTATCGGTCAGGGTGCGGCCGCGGCATCAGTCGGCGTGCCGCCGGGGGCGGACGGCATCGCAGCTTGCGTGCCGGAGGCCGACGTGGCGGTGGCGGCGGCCGCGCGCTTGGCCTCGCGCGCCAGGCGGCGCCGCAGCCGGATCGCGGCGCGCGGGTCGATGAGGGGCGCGAGCGTCCGCTCGAGGTGCTCGGAGTCTCCCGCCGCGTCCACCGACCCGTCGCCGTGGGCACGGGCCATCGACACCAGCGCGTTCGCGAGCCCCAGCGTGCGCATGCCGAGGTCGGGCGCGAACTGGGCGAACGTCTCGACCGCGTCGTCGCCCGCCTCGACCGCCGCGGCGCGGAACAGCCGGCGAAGGCGCACGGACTCGGTCTCCTTGGAGCGGGGCACGAACCACTGGCGCTCCACCCACCGCACCGATGGCGCGGTGGTGGCGACGTGGCGCCGCGAGGTCAGCATGAACGTGAACTCCGGGTAGCGGCCGCGTTCCATCGACGTGCGCTGCCATGGCTCGAGCTCCATCTCGTGCATCAGGGCCATGTAGCCGCGCAGCCGCGGCGGCTCGCGCGTGGCCGCGATGCGTGCGAGCTCCGTCCATGCGTCCGCGTCGAGGTCGTCGGCGCCCGTGATCGCGACGATCGATCCAGGTGCCGCGCGCCGCAGCGTGCGGTCGAGTTCACGGCAGTCGCTCATCGCGGCGGCGTCGGTCCAGGTCACCGGGACGTCGAGCTCCGCGGCCACGGTGGCGATGATCGCGCGCTTGGAGGAGTCGGCCGGGCCCACGAGCAGCGTGTGCGGGAACCGCGCGCGGCGCGCGAGGCACGTCGTCACTTCGGCGTCGAGGATGGAGGCGAGCCCGGGATGCTCGCAGAGGTGCCTCAGGGTCGGCGGCACCAGGTGGCGGTGGTCGAGCGTGGCGGCGACGTTCGGGCGCGCGGTGCGTGACTCGTCCATGAGTCGGGTCCTCGGAAGGGGCGTCAGGACGGGCATCTCGTCGGGCCCGTTCGGGTGCGGAGGCTAGGACTCCCATGGCGGGAATCAAGGCAATTCCAGCCTGTTGCGCGGATTGTGGACATCCCGGCGCTCGGCCCGTCCGCGCTTGTGGCGCGCCGGGCCACCGCACCACCACCCATGGTGGGGCAGGGCGTGCCGCGGCCGTCGGTAGCCTCGGGCGGCGATGGCCGCTTCGCCCGCATCCCGCTCACGCCGCCGCTTCCTCCTCGCCGCGGGCGCGCTCGCGCTGACGCCGGCGCTTGCCCGCTGCGTGGCCGCGCGCCGCGCACCCGCGTTCCTGCAGCACGGCGCCCCGCGCGACCCGTCGCGGCTGCGCCTGGCGTGCATCGGCACCGCCAAC
>VEQS01000103.1 GCA_018883105.1 Phycisphaerales bacterium | reverse complement strand
ATCCCCAGCCGCTCGCGCGCACTGTCGGGAAGCCATGGGTCGGTGGACGCCCCTTCCGGCACGGTGCCCTCGTTCATCGACGTCAGCACCAAGTGCGGCGCGTCGTCGATGCCGGCCTCGAGCCAGCCCATCACCTCGACGCCGTCCGTGCCGCCCTCGGCCGGCAGTTCCGCCGCCATCAGGGCGTCACGCACCAGCCGGAGCGCCGACGGGGCATCGAGCCCGTCGTCCAGCCGCCCCGGCAGCGACTCGAGCGAGTCGATCGCCGCCAGGATCGCCCGCCCCGCGGCACGATCGGCCGCATTCGCCGGGCGAAGCACGTCGTCAAGCACCGTGCGCAGCGCTTCGCCCACCGCGCGACCGCCGTGCGCCTCGGACAGCGTCCCCAGCCATCCATCGATCTCCTCGATCACCCGTGCCGCCGAGCTCCACGCCGGCTCGGGCGTGCGCGCCACGTGCACCGCGCCCGACGACGACACCACGGCCGAGACGCGCGCGATCACGTCGGCGATGCCGCGCGCGCCGAGCATGCGCTCGACGGCGGGATGCCGCACCAACGCGCCGAGCGCCGCACAGCTTCGGTCCTCGAGCCACGCACCCAGCGCCTCGACCAGGACTCCCCCCGACGACTCCGCCGCCGATCGCCCGGGCGGGACGCGCACCCGCACGCCCCACGCTGGCAGGCGGCTCGCGACCTCCGCGGCCACCGCCTGGTCGGGGGCAGAAATCGCGATCTCGTCGCTGCGACGCGGCTCGGGAATCCCGGCGAGGGCCTCCATGACCGCCGCGGCCTGGTCGGCCGGCGACTCCGCCACGGCGATCGTCTGGTCGTCGACGGCGATCGACACCGATCCCCACGCCGCGTGGTCGGGGAATCCTCGGCCGTCGACCGGCGCGGGCAACTCGTCCCCCGCCGCATGCACGCCCACCGTCACCGACACGCCGCACGCGGCCAGCGACTCGAGCAGCGATCGATGCACCGGGTCGGGATCCGCCATCACCACCCAGACGCGCCGGAGACGGCCTGCGCGCACCGCGCCCGCGCGCGCCGCGTCGCGCACCATCGAGGCACGGTCCTCCGCGCCGCATTCCTCGAGCAACGACTGCCGTGCCGCATCGACCGCGACCACGGCATCCCACGATGCCAGGTCTGCCTCGGGCAGCTCCCGGCGGACGTGCTCGGCCGCCTCGGCAAGGCCGATGCCGGCCGCGGCGCAGTCTCGATGCAATCGGGCCAGCCGGTCGCACGCCGCGTCACGCTGGCGGACCGACGGTTCCTCGTCCTCTTCCAGCCCGGGAAACAGGGCGCGCACCTCCGCGCACCGGCCGATCGCCACGCCCCACGCGCGGCGCTCGCCGACCGTGTCGAGTACCCGCCCACGCGGCACCACGACGCACGACCCGAGCGCCCCGGGAGTGACGATGCGCGGCAGCACCACCGCATGGCCCTCCACGCGCGCGAGCGCCGTCAGATGCACCTCGAGCGACCGCACCGCGCGGCTCGCCGGCACCACCGCCAGCGCATCCGCGAAGTCCACGATCCCGTCGACGGCCGGCGTCGCCCGCAGCATCGCCTGCGCGAGCGCGCGCATGAGCGACGGTCCATCCGGAAGCCTCTCCACGGTCCACGGCATCGATCGCATCATCCCACGCACGGGTGAAGCAGGGGCTTCACCGCGCGATTCACCCGCCCGCGCGCTCGACCAGCGCCTCGACCACCGCCAGCTCCGCGTCGCGCACGCGTGCCTCGCGCGCGCAGACGTTCACGTGCGCGAGCTTGCGCCCCGGCCGCGGCGACTTGCCGTAGTCGTGCAGCCGCGCGCCCGGCACCGCCAGCATCGCCGGACGATCGGGCATCGCCCCGATGATGTTCACCATCGCCGAGAACCCGCGCGCGTCGGCGCACGCCAGCGGCTCGCCCGCCACCGCCCGAACGTGGTTCTCGAACTGGCTCGCCACGGCGCCGTCGATCGTCCAGTGCCCGCTGTTGTGGACGCGCGGGGCCATCTCGTTGGCCACGAGCCCGTCACGCGTGACGAAGAACTCGATCGCCAGCGCCCCCACGTGCCCGAGCGCCTCCAGCGCGCGGCGCACCGCGCCTTCCGCCTCGGCCACCACCGCCGGCGCAACGCCCGGCGCCGGCACGATCGTCCGCCGCAGGATGCCGCCGCGGTGCACGTTGACGCCGGGCGCGTACGTGCGCACGTCGCCGTCGGCGCCGCGCACCGCGATCACGCTCAGCTCCGCGTCGAAGTCGACGAACGCCTCGTAGATCGAGGGCTGCCCGCCCACCTCGCGCCACGCACGCGCCAGGTCGCCGGGCGCACGCACCACGCACTGGCCCTTTCCGTCGTAGCCCATGCGACGGGTCTTCAGCACGGCTGGCACGCCGACGCGCCCGCATGCGCCCGCCAGGTCCGCCTCGGAAGACACCGCCTCGAACGCCTGCACGCGGATGCCGCAGGAACGGAAGAACTCCTTCTCGGCGATCCGGTCCTGCGCCACCGCCAGGCTGCGCGCCGACGGCGCCGTGCGCACCCGCGCGGCGACGCGCTCCACCGTGGCTACCGGGACGTTCTCGAACTCGTAGGTCGCCGCCCCGAGCCCATCGCAGAAGCGGTCGATCGCGGCCGCATCGTCGAATGCGCCCGCCACCACCTCGCCCACCGCCGAGGCCGGGCAGGCCGGGTCGGGATCGAGGAACCGGAAGCGGTGCCCAAGCGGAATCCCCGCGAGCGCCAGCATCCGCCCGAGCTGCCCGCCGCCGAGTACGCCGATCAGCATCAGCGCCCGCCCGCCGAGGGATCCGGACGCTCGAGCACCTTCGCCGTCTGCGCCGCTCGGAACGACTCGAGCCGCGCGCGCACCGATGCATCGGTGGTGGCCAGGATCGAGGCCGCGAAGATGGCCGCGTTGGTCGCACCCGCCTGCCCGATCGCGAACGTCGCCACCGGCACGCCGGCGGGCATCTGCACGATCGAGAGCAGGCTGTCCATGCCGTTCAGCGCCTTGCTCTGCACGGGCACCCCGAGCACGGGCAGCGCCGTCTTGCTTGCGCACATCCCGGGCAGGTGCGCGGCCCCGCCGGCACCCGCGATGATCGCGCGCAGACCGCGGCCGGCCGCCTCGGACGCATAGGTGAAGAGCCGGTCGGGCGTGCGGTGCGCGCTCACGACGCGGCATTCGTGCGCGATGCCCAGCTCCGACAGCGCCGCGGAGGCGTGCTGCATGGTGTCCCAGTCGGACTGGCTGCCCATGATGACCCCGACCAAGGGCGGACCGGCGGGCACGGGCGGGCGAGGCGAGGGATCCATCAGGGCCGAGATCGTACGAATCGCATCCGACAGGCCAGAAAGTCCGAGAAAACCACTACAGTGCGGTGATCCGTGACCGCCATCCGGCGCTCGGACCCTCAGGCCAGTCCAACACGGTCCTTTTATCGCCATCAAGGGAAACCCCGAAAATCGCGTGATGCAATTCCTTGCCCCGTCCCGCCTTCGGGGCATCCTCTCGGTACGACGACCGCCGCGCCCTTCGCAGGCCGGTCGACCAGAGTGAAAGGAAGACAACCGGATCAAGGCGGCCAGCCCTGGCCGCCGCTAGACGTTGTTCCTGGAGTCGCGCACGTGTTCCCGCGCGACGACCGGACGACGGGGCGGAGAGATGCGCGCCGTGTGGTTCCCGCGCGCATCAAAGAGTCAGAAAAGGGCGGGCACCGGCCTCGGAAACCGGAGCCCAAACCGTCGCAGTTCCCGCGACGGCAAAAGATCAGAGGGGCGCGACCCAGGCGTGGGCCGCGCCCCTGATCATTTTTGCGCCGCATACGCGGCGGGCGCGCGATGCGGGGCCGGGCTCAGCTCGCCTCGGCGCGGGGGTGCGCCTTGTCGTAGCCGTCGCGCAGGCGCCCGCTCGTGAGGTGGGTGTACACCTGCGTCGAGCTCAGCGACTGGTGCCCGAGCAGCTCCTGCACGGCGCGCAGGTCCGCGCCGTTGTCCAGGAGGTGCGTGGCGAAGCTGTGGCGGATGGTGTGCGGCGAGATGTCCGGGTCGAGATTGGCCTCGATCAGGTACTTGGCCACCTTGCGGCGCACCGAGCGGCTCGAGAGCCGTCCGCCGTTCTTGTTCACGAAGAGCGGGTCATCCGTGCCGGAACGCCGGCCGCGGGACTGCAGCTCCGCGTCGATCATCTGCAGGTAGTGCCGGAGCGCCTTCAGGGCGTGGCTGCCGAGCGGGACCCGGCGCTCGCGCCGGCCCTTGCCGCGGATCACGATCTCCTCGCCGGTGTCGTTCAGGTCGCCGCGGTTGATCGCCACGACCTCCGACACGCGGATGCCCGTCGAATACAGGGTCTCCAGGATCGCGCGGTCGCGCGCGCCCAGGACCTCGGTGTCGTCCGGCGCCGAGAGCAGGCGCTCGATCTGCTCGACCGAGATGGCCTTCGGCAGCCGCTTGGCCTGCTTGGGGGTGCGGATGAGCACCATGGGGTTCGTCGCGGCCAGGCCCTTGCGCTCCATCCACTTGTGGAAGCTCCGCAGGGTGGCGATCTTGCGCGCCATGGTGGCCGCCGAGTACTTCTGCTCGCCGAGCTTGGCGAGGAACTCGCGGATCATCTCCACGTCGCACTTCAGGATGCGGCCGGTCACGCTGTCGGTGCCCGCGGACTTGGAGTCGAACGCCTTGCGCTCCTTGTCCACGTCCACCTTGGTGCCGGTGCGGGCCTCGATGAACTCGACGAACTGCCGGAGGTCGAGGCCGTAGCAGCGGCCCGTGTACGGGCTGAAGTGCCGCTCGTCCGTGAGGTACGAGAGGAACTGGTTGATCAGGGGGAGTGAAGTGGTGTCGTTCATGGCCTTTGGCCTCCCGTGCGCAGAGTTCTCGGAAACGGATGCCCGCCACCCTTATCGGAGACGGACCATGTGGTCCTGAAGCCGAACCCGGCCCTTGGCCGCGGAAATCCGGCCCACCTTCCCGGACACCGTGGCATTCCGGAAACACGGTGTCCAAGAAGATCTACGCACGTGGGTTCGCAGTGACTGCAATGTCGGACGCACGCTCCGGGAAAGCGGGCGGACAGCACGTGGGCGCGTGTGTTATTAGCTACTCAAACCTGCTGATGCGCCATAAACCCGATCTCCCTACAATCGCTCCCCTTCGCGACCGACCGATGCCCCGAACCCGCTGATTGCGTAGCTCAGTTGGTAGAGCAAGCGGCTTTTAACCGCTAGGTCCTGGGTTCGACTCCCAGCGCAATCACTGGCCTCCGCCTGCGCCCGGCACTGACGCCACACCGACGCCACACGGATGATCGTCCTCCACGCCAATTGGTCCCGCGGCGCCCTGCATGTCTGGGGAGAGGACGTCGGGCGATTCACCGAGGCACTGTCGCCGTCCGCGCGCACCACCGCCGGCACGCATCCCTTCGCCGCCACCGTCGCGGAGCTCCGCTCCGCGATCGGGCCGGCGCTGGCCGCCGCACGCACTGCATGCGCCGACGACGCGCGCATCGGGGCTCCCGAGTCGGTCAACGACGCCTCGCTCGCGCTGCTCCTGCCCTTCGCCGAGCGCCCCGCCGGCCCGCTGCCCCTGCCGAGCGACCGGCTCGCCGCGCTCGACGAGGCCGCAGGCTTCGACGCCGAGCCCGAGGAGGCGCTTGCCGCGCTCGAGGTGCCGGCCATCGCCTTCGATGCGCGCACCGCGTTCGCGCTGACGCGCTGCCTCGCCGACGGCGTGGAGGCCGACGGCACCGCCTGGGGCCACGATGCACGCTGGTGGGGTGCGGTCTCGCGCTTCGCCGAGCACTTGATCGCCGACCAGCGCGTCATCCCGACCGTGGTGCAGGAGCGCAGCGGCGCCATGTTCGCGGCATGGCGGCCGTGGCTGCAGGACGCGCCGAACCATGCGCGCTTCCTGTCGCTCGTGCGCAGCGTGCCCGCCGTCGTGCGCGCCGCCGAGGGCGCCGGCGCCCCGACCGCGGTGGTCGAGCAGTCGATGGGCGCGTTCGTCGACGCCACCGTGCGCGACATCCTGGAGGCGGAGAGCTACGCCGACGCGATCGACGGCCGCGATCCCGACCGCGACCCGCACGTCGCCTGGCTTGCCGGGCTGCTCGGCGCCGGCTGTGCGGTGAAGCAGCCCGCGGCCGTCGAGTCGAGCATCGTCCGCACGGCGCGCCAGTGGATCGCCAACCTCGAGGACGTCGGCGAGGGCCGGCAGATGCGGCTGCTGCTGCAGCTCCTCGAGCCCCCGCAGGAACTGCTCGCCGGCCCCGACGGACACGAGGACGACCAGCCCTGGCGGCTCGTCTTCTCGCTGGTCTCCGCCGACAGCCCGCCGGTGGTGATCGACGCCGAGACCCTGTGGAGCCGCGCCGCCGGCGGCCGCAGCGGCCGCGGCCGCTCCGCGCAGGACACGCAGGAACTCTGCGACCTCCTGCTCCAGGAACTCGGCCGCGCCAGCCGCCTGTACCCGGGCATCGAGGACGCGCTCGACGAGGGCGCGCCCACCGGGATGGACCTGCGCACCGCCGAGGCGTACGAGTTCCTGCGCAACGTGCGGCCCGTGCTGCAGGAAGCCGGCTTTGAGGTCCTGGTCCCCGACTGGTGGGGCCAGACCGCCAGCCGCGTCGGCGCGCGGCTCCTGATCGACAGCGGCGACGCCGAGCCCGGCGCCGACGGCCGCCCGGGCGGGGGCGTCGGCCTGCACAGCCTCGTCAACTACAGCTGGCAGATCGCCCTCGGCGACACGCCGCTCACGCTGGAGGCGTTCCAGGCACTCGCCAAGCGCGGCGTGCCGCTGGTGCGCATCAACGGCAAGTGGGTCGAGATCCGCCCCGAGGACCTTGAGCGCGGCGTCAAGTTCCTGAAGGCGAATGCCGGCGGCCAGACCACGCTCGTCGAGGCACTGCGCCTGGCGCACGTCGACGCCGCCGACGGCGCGCTGCCCGTGCTCGGCCTCGATGCCAAGGGCTGGGCCGCCGAGGTCTTCGGCCCCTCGGATTCCGTCGAGAAGATGGAGATGCTCGAGCAGCCCGAGCGCTTCCAGGGAACGCTGCGGCCCTACCAGCGCGCCGGCGTCAGCTGGCTCTCGTTCCTGGAGCGCTACGGCATGGGCGCATGCCTCGCCGACGACATGGGCCTCGGCAAGACCATCCAGCTGATCGCCCTGCTGCAGTCCGAGCGCCAGGTGGCCACCGAGGGCGACCGCGTCGGCCCGACGCTGCTGGTGGCGCCGATGAGCGTGCTCGGCAACTGGCACCGCGAGCTCACCCGGTTCGCGCCCGAGCTCTCGGTGCACCTCCACCACGGCCTCGAGCGCCCGCAGGGCGACCGCTTCCTGCACCTGACGCAGCGCTCGGACGTGGTGATCACCACGTACGCGCTGGTCACGCGCGACAAGGAGCTCCTGAACCAGGTGGAGTGGCGCCGCGTCGTGCTCGACGAGGCGCAGCACATCAAGAACCCGCCCACCAAGCAGACCGCGGCGATCCGCGCGCTGCGCACGCGCTTCCGCATCGCGCTCACCGGCACGCCGGTCGAGAACCGCCTGAGCGAGCTGTGGTCGATCATGGAGTTCTGCTGCCCGGGCTACCTGGGCACGCAGGCGGACTTCCGCAAGCGCTTCGCGCTGCCTGTGGAGCGCCACCGCGACAAGCGCCAGGCCGAGCGCCTGCGCCAGCTGGTGCGCCCGTTCATCCTGCGTCGCCTGAAGACCGACCCGAACGTCATCAGCGACCTGCCGCCGCTCGTCGAGACGCGCCAGCAGATCCCGCTCACGCCCGAGCAGGCCTCGCTCTACGAGCAGGTGGTCAACGACATGCTCAAGCGCGTCGACCAGGCCGAGGGCATCCGCCGCCGCGGCCTGGTGCTGAGCGCGCTGGTGAAGCTCAAGCAGATCTGCAACCACCCCGCGCACTTCCTGCGCGAGGGCATGGCGCCCGCCGCCCCGGTGGAGGACGAGGCCGACGGCACGGCCGAGGGCGAGTCCGCCGAGGCCGCGCCCCGAATCGTGGTGCCGAAGGGCATCGTGCGCGCCGACCGGCTGAGCGCCCGCAGCGGCAAGAGCATCCGGCTCCTGGAGATGCTCGAGGAACTGGTGGCCGCGGGCGACCGCGCGCTGATCTTCACGCAGTACCGGCAGATGGGGCACCTCCTGGTCCAGATGATCCGCCAGGACCTCGACGTCGAGGCCCTGTTCCTGCACGGCGGCACGCCGCAGGCCAAGCGCGAGCAGCTGGTGCAGCGATTCCAGTCCGAGGACCCCGCCGCGCCGATCTTCGTGCTCAGCCTGAAGGCCGGCGGCGTCGGCCTCAACCTCACCGCCGCCAACCATGTCTTCCACTACGACCGGTGGTGGAACCCGGCGGTCGAGAACCAGGCCACCGACCGCGCGTTCCGAATCGGGCAGCTGCGCACCGTGAACGTCCACAAGATGATCACCGTGGGCACGCTCGAGGAGCGCATCGACCAGATGATCGAGCAGAAGACCGAGCTTGCCAGCCAGATCATCGGCAGCGGCGAGCAGTGGCTCACCGAGCTGAACACCTCGCAGCTGCGCGACCTGCTGTCGCTGCGCGGCGGTTCCGTCGAGGAGGCCGCATGAGCGGCGGCGGCTTCGAGATGCGCCCCCCGCAGCGGAAGCTGGAGCAGCCGCGCCGCGTGCGCCACGGCATCAGGTTCCGGCGCAAGCAGGGCCTCGACGGCCTGCCCTGGCACGCGGCCGCGTTCGTGGCCGCGGTCGAGGAGGGAATCCGCCCCGACGCCAAGGTGCTGGCGATGGAGTACGCGCTCTCCGGCCAGGTGGCCAACTACACGGTGGCGCCCGGCGTGGTCGAGGCCGCGGTCCAGGGCCGCGGCGTGCGCCCGTACCAGGTGCGCATCACCTGCCGGCCGCTCTCGCGCGAGGAATGGGACCGCGTCGTCGAGCGGATGGCCGGCGAGGCGGTGTTCGCCGCGCGGCTCCTGACCGGCGACGTGCCCGAGTCGATCGAGGCGTGCTTCGAGGCGATCGGCCGGCGGCTCGTCCCCGGCCCCGCCGACCCGGTGCACACGCAGTGCGACTGCGGGCTCGAGCAGCCCTGCAAGCATGCAGCCGCCGCGGCCTACCTGATGGCCGAGCGCATCGAGGTCGACCCCGTGGTCCTCTTCCAGCTGCGCGGCCTCGAGGGCGAGCGGCTCCTGGAGCGCCTGCAGGAGCAGCGCACGCTGCAGACCTCGGGCGTCTCGCAGGCGCACGCCACCGCGGCCGAGGACGACGACCTCGCCGGGCTGCCGCCCCTCGAGCAGTGCGCGGCGGACTTCTGGCGCCCGGGCACGGCCCTCGACGAGGCCGGTGCCGGCGACGCGGCCGAGCACGTGCCGCATGCGCTCCTCCGGCGCATGGGCCCGAGCCCCATGGGAGGGAAGTTCCCCATGGTGGGGCTCCTCGCCAGCATCTACGACAGCATCCGGACGCGCGCGCCGCGCTGAGTCACGCCGCCGGCGCACCGGGCGCAGGCATCACGTAGACGATCCGCAGGCGGTTGCCGGGCGGAAGGAACTCCACCTCGGACATGTACGCGCGCATCAGCATGATGCCGCGGCCCGAGGGGATCTCGATGTTCTCCTCGGCGGTCGGGTCGGGCACGGACGCCGGGTCGAAGCCCTCGCCCTCGTCCTCGACCTCGAGCTCCACGCGGCCGCCCTCGATCGCGCACCACACCTTCACCGACTTGGCGGCGTCGCCGCGGTTGCCGTGCCGGAAGCCGTTGACCAGCGCCTCCTCGAGCGCCAGCCGCACCGCGAACACCGACGCCTCGGGGAATCCGGCTCCGTGCAGCGCCGCGCACACGTCCGCCTGCAGCGACTCGATGGCCTCGCGCTCCTCGCGCAGCGTCCAGCGCCGCTCGAAGCGCCCGGCCGGGGAGGGAGGGGACGCGGCGGCCATGGCGCTCGGCTCAGGCGGAGGCACCGAGGCTTGCCTTCGCGGCGTCGAGGTCCTTCTCGATGCGGAGGACCTTGTTCAGCTTGGTGATCTCGAAGATCTGCAGGATCTGCGGCGAGATGTCGCAGAGGCGCAGCTGCCCGTCCTTGGCACGGATGCGGTTCATCACCGTGAGCAGCGTGCCCAGGGCCGCCGACGACAGGTGCTCCACGCCGCGGAAGCTCACGACAAGGCGCGGCTTCGGCGCGGCGTCCACGATCTTCGTGAGCTCCTGGCCGATCTGCCGGATCACGATCTCGTCGATGACGTGCTTCTCCGCGAACTCGACGCGCGTGAAGTCCGGCTCGGCGACGACGCGGAGATGGCTCTGCTGCTGGGGCATCCGCCGAAGTGTACGGGGCGGGGCCCCCGCTCCTCAGAAGCCGCTGGCGCCGGGGGCGAGCTGCTGCCGCAGGCCGGGGAAGAGCGCGTCTTCCTCCTCCTGCTGGATGATGATCTCGGGACGGATCAGCAGGAGCAGCGTGGTCTCGCTCTTGGACGTGATGCGGTTGGTGAAGAACCGGTTGACCACCGGGATCTTCGACAGCAGCGGCACGCCCACCTCGACCTCGTACTCCGTCACCTGGCGCTGTCCGCCGAGCAGGATGGTGCCCTTGTCGGGGACGGTCGAGGTGGTGTTGATCTCGGTGCCCTGGATCTGGGGCAGCTGGATGG
>VEQS01000102.1 GCA_018883105.1 Phycisphaerales bacterium | reverse complement strand
GCAGCACCACGAGCGCGGCGAGCAGCCCGACGTCGCACACGCGGTACGTGACGAAGGCACGCATGGCCGCGTCGACGGCATTGGTGCGCTCGTGGAAGAAGCCGATGAGGAGCGTCGACGAGACGCCTACCAGCTCCCATCCGGCGAACATCACGTCGATGCTGCCGGCCAGGACCAGCAGGTTCATGCCGGTGCCGAAGGTGGCCAGCAGCACGAAGAACCGGATGAACCCGGATTCCCGGTGCATGTACTTGCCCGCGAACAGGGCGACGAGGCAGAGCAGCCCCGACGAGAAGCAGGTGAACGGCACCGACAGCAGGTCCGCCGCCAGGTCGAAGGTCGATTCGTGCGCGCCGACGGTGAAGATCGTCCCCAGGTGAACCTCGTGCGACCCGAAGCCGTCGAGTGCCAGCCATGCGAGCGTGGCGATCGATGCGGCGAAGGCGACGACGAATCCCGCCATGACCAGGCGCGAGGCAGTGCGTTCCGAGGGTGGACGTCCTGCAAGCGCCGGCATGCCGACGGCCGCGAGGCTGGCCGCGGGCGCGATGAGCTGCGCGGTGACGAGGACGGAGAGCGTCGACGAGGCGTTCATGCGGCCCTCCCGGCGGGTGCCGGAACCACTGCGGACACGACCACCGCGGGCGGCAGGTCCTCCGACCGACCCGCATACCAGTCCGCGGACCGCTCCACGAGCGGCAGGTGGCCGAGCTCGGTCGCGTGGGGAACCCATGCGCCGTGCTCGAGGTAGGCGAGCCCCTCGCGCCGCTCGTCCCAGCAGGCGACGCGGATCCAGCCGTTGTCGATCAGCTGCTTCACCCCGGGAATCGCGGCGACGGCTGCCTCGATCCGCGCGGCCGGCGCGTCGATGACGACGAGGAGCCGCATGGGCTCGTGGATCTCGGTGGTCTGCACCGGGAGCCCCGTGCGCAGGTCGCTTGCGTGGCCATCCATCACCCCGAGCAGCCCGGTGATGTTGTGCGGCAGCTTCGTGCCGCAGCCGTAGCCGGTGCGGTCGACGGAGGAGAAGTAGTACTCCAGGCTGATTCCCGCGCACACCGGGCCGACCGCCGCCAGCGTGCGCCCGAGGATGACGCCGTCCGCGTCGTCGCGCGGGTCGTACGAGACCAGGAACGCGCGTCGGTCGAGGTACAGGCCGCGGGTGCGGCTGCGCCGGCCGACCACGCACACCGCGTTGGTCGCATGGCAGTACTCGGGTCGTACCTGGGCAAGGTCCTCGCTGCGCTCCTCGACGTGGCGGAGCGCCGCGTCGGGGCCGGACCCGGGCGGCGGGGCCAGTTCGAACCGCCGTGACCGCTCGTGCGCGCCCATGCGCGCCGCGTGCGCCAGGTCGGCGCGGAGGCGCCGCAGGTCGTCGGCATGCGATGCAGGCACGCGGTCCGCGTCGGACATGACGACGGCATCGGAGCAGGTATCCGATGATCCGCCGACGAACCACGTGTCGCCAGGGATGTCGATCCCGAGCGGGCGCAGGGCGGCTCGGATGCCCGGGTCATTGGCCATCGCCGCGAATGCCCGGGCGTTCGGCCCGCCGCGCCCGCCGCCGCACGCTCCGCAGTCGTACGCGCTTGCGTGCGGATTGTTCCGGTGGGTCGAGCCGTGCCCGAGCACCGCGACGATCCGCGCGAACCCGCGCGTCAGGCCGATGTCCTCGAGCAGGCGCCGCACGATCGCCGTCATCTCCGCGGTGGTGAAACCCGCTGCCGTTCCGTCCGGCAATGGCTCGTCCTGGGTGCGCAGGAGCGCCAGTTCCGTCTGCACGCGGGAACGTGCGCCGCGCGAGGCGGCCCGCGACAGCCGGTGCGTGAGTCGCGGCGCGGCGACGCGCGCTACCAGGGGCACGGCGGCTGCCGCGCCGGCAACGGCCGCGAAGATGCTGCCGCCGACGAGCGTGCGTCCCCCCGAGATCATCGCGCCCGAGACGCTCCCCATGGCCTTGCGCAGACGCTGCCAGTCGGCGAGGTGGTCCTCGGAGCCGCCGCGCGGCACCTCGACCACGGTGTGCGCGGGGCGCACCACGATCGGGCAGAGCGGCCGCTTGTGCCAGTCGTCGGTGCCCCGGTAGTTCATGGCGACGGCGAAGAAGCCGGCGGCGCCGAAGGTCTCGCGGTCTGGGCCGAGTTCCTCGAAGTGCCGCCGCACGGATTCGAAGCGCTCGTCGATGCAGAAGATCGCCTGGCATGCCGGCCGCGGGAGTTCCTCGCGTGCCGTGCCCCTGGCATGCAGCGCCAGGCCGTCGAGCACCGAGATCCGGTGCCGTCGCTCGTATGCCAGGTGGAGCAGCCGGCGCCGGGCGACGCCGTCGAAGCCCACAATTGCGGCCTCGAGGCCCGCGACCTCGGCGGGTGCGAGCGAGCGGAGCTCGGCTGGCGTCAGCCCCACGAGGCGGCTGGTGCGGTGGAGCTGGAGCGCGCGTGCCGTCGGTCCCGGCGGCTCGGGAAGCGCGAATCCGCTCCGCAGCTGCGTCCAGAGCGAGGCCGCCGGAGCCGCGTCGCGTGCGCCGGCGAGGCCTTCGCGCGCGGCGATCCAGGTGGCGGCGACGCGGTCCATCACCATGCGCGCGGCGAGGAAGTCGTCGAGACGTGCCGGGACCTGAAGCAGCGGTGCCCGGTCGGGCCGTTCCTCGAGCTGGCGCACCATGCCTGCCCATCCCCGCAGCGCGAGCAGCGTGCGCTCGATCACCTCGCCGTGGAGTTCGCCCGGCGTGCCGAGCCGCCGCAGCTCTTCCTCGATGATCGACAGTGCGTCGCGGCCGCGCAGCTGCGCAAGCTCAGGTGCCAGCGCACGCATCCACCCCTGCGCCGTGCCCCCGGGCGTCGACCAGAGCTCGACCACCGCGGCCAGGAAGCCCCGGTCGCGGCCCGGCATCGGCCATGCGGCCACGCCCTGGTCGAGGAACGCGGCGCATGCCCTGATCAGCAGCGGGTGCACGAGGGCGTCCGCATCCCGCCCGGGGCCCGACGCCGCGAGGAGGTCGCGAAGCCGCGCAGGCACCGTGGCCCGGGCGCTCGGCCACGGCGTCGCGGCGATCGCCCCGTTGCACGCGTTCCACCGCTCGCGCGCGAGCGCCGCCGTTTCCCCGGCTTCCGGGCCGTGGATGCCGTCGCCCTCCTCGACGCGCCAGCGCGCGGACGCTTCGGGCTCGAGCTCGACGTGGTGCATGAGAAGTGCACGTCGCAGTGCGCGTTGCGCCACCCGGCCGCCCGCCAGTGCCGGTCCCTCGTCCGCCCCGCGCGCGTCGAGCACCGCATCGATGTCCCGTTCGCGGATCCGTCCGCGCGCCAATGCCTCGTGGTACCTCGCCTCGGCCAGATACGGCTCGGTGCCGTAGATCCCCGCCGCGCGGACCACGGCATCCTCGAAGGGCAGGTGCTCGAAGGCGTGCAGCGTGTTGTGGTGGATGAAGACCTCGATCGGACCCTGCGCGGGCAGGAGGTGGGCCGCGTGTTCGATGGTGTCGCGCAGTCCGGAGGTCGTCGTGTCGTGGTGCATGGCGATCGGCGCGTGCGTGCGGCACGCCGCAGGAATGGATGCGGTCAGGACACCGTCCGGCAGAAAGCCGGGAGGCATCGGCGGTCAGGGATGGGTTCGTGTTTCGCGCGCGGGGCGCGCGGCGCGGCCGTCAGGCGGTCGCGGGAGGTCCACGCGCAGAGCAGGACGCACGGCGTGCGGACGCGATGGGCACGCTGCGGCGCCCGGTGAGCGGCAGGCCGGCGGTCCGGACGCGCTCATGGTGCCCGACGACCGGGGCCGCAACGTCGTCGCTGGGGTCGGAATCGAATCCGGCGAGGCTTCCAGGCTCGGCTGCGTCCGACGAGTCGGCCGTCGACGCCGCGGCGGACTGGTGGCCCGAACCGGCAGGGCCCGGCGCCCCGTCAGCCGCGCACTCGGTCAGCCGAATCGCGAAATCACATGGGATGCAGGCTTCCGCGCGCTGCAGCGCGAACGCGCCGCAGAGCGCGATCATCGCCGTGAGCAGGCGAGCGGCGTGTCTGGAGACGGCCATGCGGTTCCGGAAGATACGTCCTTGATCGGGGGCAGTTCGCGGATTCCTCCACTTTCCCGATCGAGGTGCGGATCCCGGTACGCTGCGGCGAGTCGCGGTGGCGAGGGACTCGGGATTCTTGGCCATTCCCAGAGAGGCGTCCCGCACATGATCCATCGATCCACGAGCCGCGCCCTGCTGGTCGCGATCGCATCCTCCCTCGCGCTTGCGTGCGTCGCGCGTGCGCAGACCGGTGCGCCCGCCTACGCGGCCACCTCGCAGACCCTCACGCGCTACAACCCGGGCCCCGGCACCAGCCCGCCAGACCCGGCCGAGCAGCGAATCGCCTACGCGAACTGCTACGTGCTGGCGCCCGGTGCGACGCGGTTCCGGCTCGACTCGCTGACCGTCGGCATCCGGCGCCTTGGCTCGGTGACCACGCCTGCGCCGGCCGTCGGGGTGGAGGTCAGCGTCGTGGAGATGTCGTGGACCGGCACGACGTTCGTGCTTGGCGAGACGGTGGCCACCTTCTCGACGCAGCTTGCGTCGACGACGGCCACCTCCACGGTCGACGTGTCGAACTCCTGGGACTCGCTCGAGCCGTCGGCGCGTCCCGTGATCGACCTTCAGACGCAGACCAACGGCCCGAACGGGTACGGCGCGTTCTGGGTGGGCGTGCGCTTCTCCGGACCGGACGCCGCGAACAACATCAACGGCTGGCGCGTGGTGAACGAACCGTCGATCGGGCGGTCGCTCAACAACTTCGGCATCCTGCGCCCGTCGACGGGTGAGTGGGGCATCTTCACGTTCGGCAACGACGCCACGTCGGGACTCCTGAACCCGGCGCGCTTCATGGTGTCCGCCTCGGGCGCGGCGCTCGACCCGGTGCCGCCGCCGGCCGACATGCTCTACGGGCGGTCGTGCGAGAACGTCAACTGGTACCACCCGCCGCTCGATCCCGATGGCGTCGCCACGCGCTGGGTGTATGCCAACTGCTTCGTGCCGGCGCAGGGCAGCGATCCGTTCGTGCCGACGCGCATCACCGCGGGCATCCTTCGCTACGGGACGGGCACGGGCGGACCGGCGCCCGAGGTCGGGCTCGAGCTGGCGATCGTGCGGATGGGGTGGAACGGCAGCACGTACTTCCCGCGCGAGGTGATCGCGTCGCGTTCGTTCCAGCTCGACGCGACCGCGGAGTACTTCACTCAGCGCGTGGACTGGGACTTCCCCTCGGGAAGCGCACCGCTCGTCGGCCTGGAGACGATCTCCACCCCGGGCTTCGGCGGCTTCTGGGTCGCGGCGCGGTTCACCGGCCCGAACGCGGCGGCGACGCAGAACGGGTGGCGCATCGCGTTCGGGCCGACGGCCGGCAGCTCGTACCTCGGCTTCGGCATGAACGACGCCAACGGCGTGTTCGTCGACCGATACAACTTCGGCAACTACTCCAACAGCACCACGACCACGCCGCTGCCCGTGCCGGCGCGGATGCTGGTGGAGGTGCGAGGCACGGTCGGTGCGCCATCGACGTGCCCGGCGGACCTGAACGACGACGGGTTCGTGAACGGCGACGACCTCGGCGTGCTGCTCGGTGCGTGGGGTGCGTGCACGGGCACCTGCCCGGCGGACCTGAACGACGACGGGTTCGTGAACGGCGACGACCTCGGCGTGCTGCTCGGCGCATGGGGGGCATGCCCGGGCTGAGCGTTCCGCGTTCAGCCCGGCGTGGGAGACGCATCGCCGCCGTCCGCGGGCCGGCTGCGCAGCAGCCACCAGGCGCCGAGCGCGATGCCGATGGCGCTCAGCAGCCACATCGGCGGCAGGAAGGCGTGGCTTGCGGTCATGTTGATGCCGCGGCACCAGCCCATCCAGAGCACGTGGCACAGCAGCACGGCGCTCATGGCGAGCGAGAGGCGCCATCGTTCGCGTGGCGTCCACTGCGGGCGGAGCAGCAGGAACACGGTCGCCGCCGCGAGTCCGCCGAACATGAAGACGAGCTCGCCGGCGGTCGACAGGCGCGGCGAGGCGGCTGGATCGGCAGGTGGCGCGAAGAACTCCTTGAAGTACGCGGGGTCGAGAATGGCGAGCGACATCGGCACGTGCCAGATCGCGCCGAACACCCCGGCGCGGAACCACGTCGCCGGATCGGTGCCGGCGGCGCGTCCCCGCATGCGGCGCAGCGCCGCCAGGAAGCCCAGCGCCATGCACAGCACCGCGGCCATCGCCACCGCCTTGTTCACGATGAAGACCGGGATGTTCCCGGCGTTCTTCGGGGCGAACGCCACGTAGCGGATGACCGCGTACACGACGCTGGCGGCGTAGAGGGCGACGATCGCGGGCATGGCGGGAAGGCTAGCGCGGGGCGGGGTGTGCGAGCATCCGAGTGAGCACCGATGCCGCGGCATCATCGAGCCATCCCGGCCGATCCTCGCTCGTGAGCCGCATGCGGTGCGCCGGCGGGATCTCGTCGGGCGGTTCGCGTTCCGCGCGCAGGCGATCGTGGATGGCGAGATCGGCGTCGGAAACGTGCGCCGGGTCGGCGGCACGGCGTGCCATCCGGGATTCGACGGTCTGGCGGTCGGCATCGACGTCGACCAGGATCCATGGCAGCCCGCGCGCGGCGGCGGCCGAGACCAGCGGCGCGCGCTGCGTGCGCGTGCGCTGCGAGGCGTCGATGACGACGGCGCGTTCGGCCCTGGCGACCATGCCCGCGAGCGCGCGGTAGGTCGCGTCGGTCGCGCTGGCTGCGTACGCCTCGGCATCGGCGCGTTCGGTGGGGGCGAATCCAAGCATTGCCTTGCGGACGAGGTCGCTCGAATGGACCGGCGCACGCATGACGTGCGCGAGATGCGCGGCCAGCGTGCTCTTGCCCGTGGCGGGAAGTCCCATGACCAGCACGGTGGCGGGCTCGACGGCGTAGCCCGCTGCAAGGAGCGCGTACGTGCGCACCTTGGCGGCGATGATCGGCAAGTCGCCGGCCGGCGTCTCCGGCTGGTGCAGGCGGATCGACTCCGTCATCGCGCGGACGACGGCGTAGTGCATCCGAAAGTACCGGAAGAGCTCGTCGATGCCGCGTTCTCCGGCGGCATCCGCGTAGGCGGCCAGGAACGAGTCCGCGAGGTCCGGCCGGCCGAAGCGGTCGAGGTCCATCGCCAGGAACGAGGGATCCATCGCCTGGTCCGCGCAGCGATACGCGTCCTCGAACTCCAGGCAGTCGTATGCCTCGATGCGGCCGTCGACCATGCATGCGTTGGCCGCCTGCAGGTCGCCGTGTCCGTCGCGCACGCGGCCGTCGCGCCGTCGCGCCTCGAGCATCGGGGCAATGCGACCGAGCCACGCGCGCGCGGCTCGGTCGAGCGTGCCGACGAAGGCGGCATCGAGCGGCGGATCGAATCCGGGTGCCGGACGCGCGGCGTGTTCGGCAAGGCGACGGAGGCAGTCATCCTGGCGTGCACGCACCACGTCGAGTGCGCCATGGCGCCGGACGTCCGGACCGGCGTCGGCACGCGCATGGAAGTCGGCCAGCCGCCCCGCGAAGTCGCGGAGGTGGCGTTCGGTCACGCCGCCCGCCGGGATCAGGCGGTCGAGCATTCCGTCCGCGGGCAGTCGGCGCATCTCGACCAGCCACTCGATCACCTCCGCGCCCGGCGGCGGGTCGCGCACGACCCGGAGCCGGCCGCCCTCGCGAACGACCGCCGCGATCCCGCGGTAGATCTCCGGCACCATCCGACGGTTGAGCCGCAGCTCGCGCTCGCAGTCGGCATGCCGGCGTTCGAGGGTCGAGAAGTCGAGAAACCCGAGGTTGACCGGCTTCTTGGCCTTCCACGCGGTGTCTCCCACCAGGAAGACGACGGAGGCATGGGTCTGCGCGACGTCGACCGATGGCGCCGCGGCACCCGGGAACGCACCCTGGTCGCGGAGCCGCTCGATCAGCTCGTCTGTGTTCACGGTTCGATCGTATGGCAGCGGATGCGCGGCTACAGTGCGTCGTCTCCCCGGTCCCGCCCATGCTCGCCGCCGCGTCCTCGCTTCCTCTCCTGACGACCATCGCCGCGGGATTCGTCGGCGCCTGGGTGCTCGGCATCATCACGCAGAGCATCGGGCTGTCGCCGATCGTCGGCTACCTGCTCGCGGGGATCGTGATCGGCCCGAACACCCCGGGGTTCGTGGGCGACCTGCCCGCCGCCCAGCAGCTGGCGGAGCTCGGCGTGATCCTCCTGATGTTCGGGGTGGGACTGCACTTCCACGTCAGGGACCTCTGGGCGGTGCGCCGCATCGCGCTGCCGGGAGCGATCATCCAGAGCGCCGTCGCCACCGCGGCGACCACGGCGATCCTCCTGTGGTTCGGCTGGACGCCGACGGCGGGCGTCGTGGTCGGCATGGCCATGGCCGTGGCGAGCACCGTGGTCCTCATGCGCGTCCTCACCGACCGCGGGATGCTGGCCTCCGCGCACGGCCACGTGGCGGTCGGCTGGCTGATCGTCGAGGACATCCTGACGGTGGTGGCGCTGGTCGTGGTGCCGATGCTCGCCGTCGACGAGCCCGATGCGGTGTCCGCGGCGGCCGCGGCGGTGCGCGAGCCGTGGTGGATCACCCTCGGCTGGGCCCTCGGCAAGCTCGCGTTACTGGTGGCGATCGTGCTGCTCGGCGGTTCGCGCGTGGTGCCGTGGATCCTCGAGCAGGCGGCGAAGCTGCGCTCGCGCGAGCTCTTCACCCTCACGGTGCTCGTGCTGTCGGTGGCGATCGCGGTGGTGGCGGGCACGATGTTCGGCGCGTCGATGGCGCTCGGGGCGTTCCTCGCAGGCATCGTGGTGGGCCAGTCGCCGACCAGCCACCAGGCCGCGGCGGACGCGCTTCCGATGCGCGACGCGTTCGCGGTGCTGTTCTTCGTGTCCGTCGGGATGCTCATCGACCCGGCGTTCGTCGCCCGCGAGCCCGGGCTGGTCCTCGCCGGCCTCGCGGTGGTGATGCTGGTCAAGCCGCTGGTGGCGATCGCGGTCGTGGCGGTGCTCGGCTACCCGGTGCGCACGGCGCTCGTGGTGGCGATCGGGCTGGCGCAGATCGGGGAGTTCTCGTTCATCCTCGGGCAGGTTGCCGACGAGAACGGCCTGCTGCACGAGGGCGGGATGGAGATGCTGGTGACGGTGGCGATGCTCTCGATCACCGTGAATCCGCTCCTCTTCCGTTCGGTTGACCGCATCGAGCGCGCCATCGCGCGGATCCCGTGGCTGTGGCGGCTCCTCGATTCGCGCCACGCGCGGCGGGCCGCGGCGGCGGGCGCCGCGGAGCCCCGGCCCGGAGACGAGCGGCCGCGGGCGGTGATCGTCGGCCACGGCCCGGTGGGACGGCTCGTCGACGCGCTCCTCACGGGCGCCGGGTTCCGGACCGTCGTCGTCGACATGAACATCGACACGGTGCGGTCGCTCGCCCGCCATGGGCGGCCGGCCGTCTACGGCGATGCCGGGCGGGCCGAGGTGCTCGAGAGCGCGGGCATCCACGGGGCGTCGCACCTCGTGCTGACGCTCAGCAGCCCCGACGGCATGGCCGGTCTCGTGCGCGCGGCGCGTGAGCTCGATCCGAACGTCGAGATCACCGTGCGCGCGCGCTACCTCGCGGAGCGCGAGATGCTCCTGGCCGCGGGCGCGAACGCCGTGATCGTCGAGGAGGGCGAGGCCGGCACGGCCATCGCGCGCCACGTGCTGGCGCGCCAGGGAACCCCGGACGAGGTCGCGGGCCGGGTCATCGGCGCCGTCCGCCGGCTGTGGAAGATCGGCGGGTGAGCGTGCGTGCGCCGGGGGCGCACCCCGTCATCCCCACTCGCCGAGCAGCTGTCCGAGGTCGGTGCCGTCGACGTAGCCATCGTGGTTGAGGTCCGCCGCACGGCCGCTGGGGCCCCAGGCGCCGAGCAGGATGCCGAGGTCGTCGCCGTTCACCGCGCCGTCGCCGTTGAGGTCGGCGGGGCGGACCGGCACGAGTCGCACGAGCTCGGTCACGTCGAAGGTCGGTCCGCGGCGTGCGCTCGCGAGAATCATGCGCGCATTGGTGATCTCCGACGAGCCCATCACGACCCAGCTGCCGTCAGCGGGGTCGACCAAGGGGCCGATCGGCATGTTCGCCTCGCCGACGAACGAGACCCAGTTGCCCCCATTGACCACGTAGCCGATCGCATCGCCCCGGTCGTTGACCGAAGTCGCCGAGGTGGTGGTCGCGCAGCCGCCGATGAACTCCCAGCCGGAGGCGGGGTGCCATCGGACGGGGAAGGTGCTGCAGCCGGAGAATCCCTGGACGTATCCGCAGAAGGCCCCGGAGTCCGCAAGATCGGTGCTCACCATGCCTTGCCAGTTTCCGGGCGGCAGCGGGACCGTCGTGGCGACCATGGTGTCGAGGTCGAGGAGTGTGTTCCACGCGACCACGATGCGCGCGTCGTTGATCGCCGCCGGGAGCGCGAGGTCGGTAAGCAGCTGCGCGCCCGAGGGCGTGAAGCGCACTGCCCGCGGATACATGCCGAGCCCGAGGCCCCCCGATCCGCCGACGATGTCGCCGTGCGCGTTGACCGCGGATGCGGTACTGAACTGGTCGCCTGGGTATGGCGTGAGCAGCGTGAACTGGTAGCCCGAGCCGGTCGGGTGCCATGCTGCCGCGCGCGAGCCGATCGAGGCGATGGTCC
>VEQS01000226.1 GCA_018883105.1 Phycisphaerales bacterium | reverse complement strand
AAGCTCGCCACCGCGCTCGACGGCGTGGCGCGCGTGCGCGTCCTGGGCGGATACGTGCCGCAGCGCGAGCGCCCGCGGTGGGGCGCGCGCCGCACGCCCGACCCCGCCCACGCGAACTGACCCGCGCTGGCGCGCCCCGGCGCGCGACTTTCCCGGACCACGCCACGACCCCTCAAGCACCCCCCGTGCCGAGCCGATGAAGCACGGACATGCCTGCGGCGGTGCCACGGTTCGAGCGTGCGGTGTGGGCGACGGCCCTGGCGGCGATCGCCGTCGCGGTCGGTGCATGGACCTGGAAGCGGGAACCCCGCCTGCGCGCGGCGTTCGGCGGGCTCGCCGCCGACGCCGAGATGGAGCGCTGCGGCCTGGCCGGCCCGCCGCCTGCAAGCGGCCCCGTCCGGCTGCCGACCTGCCAGGGAGACTCGCCCGAGCTTGACCCGTGGCTGGCGCCCGATGCCCACGGTCCGGGCCTCGAGGCGCTCACGTCGCTCTCCGAGGACCTCGAGGAACGCCGCTGGGCGTGGGAAGACGTCAACACCGTGCCGGTGGTGCGCTGGGACGGCGATACGCGCGTCGTGAAGCCGGGTGCGCGCGGCCGCATGCTCTCGGTGCGCACGGCGGTCGACGTGTCGCGCGCCTTCGCGATGGAGCGTGCCTTCGGCTACGACCTCGATCGCGCGGTGATCCGCTACCAGCTCGACTCGGAGCTGGCGCAGAAGCGCGCCTCGCTCGATGCAGTGCTCGCGCGCCACGGCGTGCAGCGCCGGCACGGCCCCGACGGCGACGTGCTGGCACCGGACTACGAATGGATGATCGAGGCGAGCCTGGAGGACGTGCGCCCGGTGGCGCGCGCGGTGCTCGCCGAGGCGCGCCGGCGCGGCGCACGCGGGCTGCGCGAGGAGTTCGGCGCGTTCGCGAGCTTCGTGCAGGAGCTGCGCTACGGCGAGTCGCCCGAGGTGGGCGACGGCAAGCACCGATTCGGGCTCTCGATGCCGCTCTGGGCGCTCGCCACCGGCACCGGCGACTGCGACACGCGCGCGGTGCTGCTGGCGTCGCTCGCGCGCAGCATCGGGCTCTGCGAGGTGCACCTCGTACGCGACGCCGACCACGCGCACATGCTGGCCGCCGCGGCGATCCCGGTGCTGAAGGGCGACAAGATCGTCCGGCCCGCGGGCCGCACGCTCGTCCTCGTCGAGACCACCGACCACTGGCCCGTCGGCCGCGTCGCCTCGCGCACGCAGGGCGACCGGCTGCAGACGGTGTTCCTGGCCAGCACCGCCGCAAGCGCCCGCGCTACCGCGCGCGCAGCAGCGCCGGCAGCACCGTCAGCATCGCCGCCAGCACCGTCAGGGCCGCGGCCCAGCGCCATGCGCGTGCCGCCGCCGGCACCGGCACCACGAACGTCGGCACGGTCCACGCCAGCGCGATGAGCGCCGTCGCGGCCCACCGCACGGCGGGCCAGGGCGACGGCGTGCCGTCCTTCGGCGCGTCCCAGATCACCCACATCATGACCCCCGCCACCGCGAGCAGCCAGCCGAGCGGCCGGCCGCCGGCCTCGAGGGCCTCGTGCAGGGTGACGGTGCGTCCGGCCTCGCGGTCCATGCGTGGATCGTAGGTCGCTCAGGCGTCGAACGCCTGCTGCGCCAGGTTCGGGTGCGGGTGCATCCAGCGCATCCACAGCGTCTCGAGGTCCTGGGTGCGCCCGGTCCGGAGCTGCATGGTCAGCACGCCGGGCGGCCCGATCACGCGCACCTGTGCGCTCCCGAGGTAGCGGGTTGCGACCACCGCCGAGTCCTCGACGGTCCATCGCGCCGCGCCGTGCTGGATCCAACCCTGGCCGACGATGATCGGCGCCAGAAGCGTGCGGCGGCGGACCATGCGCCAGAGGATCGCCACGAAGCCGGCCGAGAAGCCCCAGACGAGCGGCGCCATGACGCCCAGCCGCCAGCAGCCGACGGCCGCGAACACCCCGCACACGACGAGGTACATGCCGTCCTGGGACCCGACGATGCCGCCGACTCGCTCGGGCTCCACCGGCCGGTCGGTGCGGTCGTAGTGCGCGGCGCGTTCGGCGACGACCGGGTCGACGAACATCCTCGCGTCGGTGCCGCCGCGCAGCGTGCGCATCCAGCCCCGCGCCCTCGCCGGGCGCCATGCGTCCGTCGCCGGGCCGGTGTGCTCCAGCTCCGCCATGATGTAGGAGCGCATCGGGTCGTCCGCCGGGATCGTGGCGATGAACGTGTTCGTGCCGACCCGTCCGAGCCGTCGCACCAGCCACGTCGCCGAGAGCGCGGCGGACAGGAACAGCACGCCGATCACGATCGCCATCACGACGCGCTGCCCGGTCGTCCACGCGGTCGAGCCGGCGTTTCGCTCCAGGAACGAGTACGCCGCCACGCCGACCGCCAGGTGCAGGGCGATGAGCACGGAGAGCGCGACGA
>VEQS01000225.1 GCA_018883105.1 Phycisphaerales bacterium | reverse complement strand
ACGAAGAAGCCGCTGACGAGGTCGTTCGGCAGGAACTTGGCGAATCCGGCAAGGTCCCCGCGCGGTGCGGGGCCGGCGGCCGTGGCGGCTGGCGTGGTGTTCGTGTGGCTCATGGCCTGGTCTCTCCTGTGGTAGGTCCGTGGTCGGGCGTGGCGGGGTGCGGTGCGTGGCCGGAGGCACCTTCGGCATCCGGGGCGATCGATGCGGCGATGCGTTCCGAGGCCCGCACGAACGGGGCCGGATACGTGCCGATGGCGAAGGTGACGGCGAGGAGCGCCGCGAAGGCCGCGGCCTCGCGCGGCAGCACCGGGTGCCGTGGCCCGGAGGCCGGCGGGCCGCCGAAGAGCCGGAACCATCCGCGCAGCAGCGCGATGGCCGACAGCACCGTCGACGCGATGACCATCAGCCCGGCGCCCACGTGGTGGTCGAGGCTGCCGGAGACGATCAGGTCGTCGGCGACGAACGAGAACGTGCCGGGAAGCCCGGCGCCGGCAAGGCCCAGGATCAGGAAGCAGGCCGCAAGTCCCGGAGCATCGGCGAATCGGCCCTGTGGCGCCTCGAGCGACAGCGCGCCGGCGCGCGCCTCGAGCGACCGTGCCACGAGCGCGATGCCCGTCAGCACGACGCCGCTCGACACCCACACGGCGATCGCGCCGCAGAGTTCCTCGGCCCGCGTGCCCGCCAGGCCCGCCAGGACGAGCGCGGACTGGCTCATGGCGAGCGTGCCCACCAGCCCACGCACGTTTGGCTGCACGACCGCGAGTGCCGCGCCGTAGACGCACGTGAGGAGCGATGCCGCGGCCAGGAATTCCAGCTGCGGCGGCACGGCGTCGCCGACGTGCCCGATGAGGAGCCGCACGGCCGTGTAGGCGGCGACCTGCGGCATGGTGATCCCGAGCGCCGACGAGACCGGTGCGCCCTCGAAGACCGCGGGGTACCACGCATGGAACGGGACGATGCCCTTGCGCACCATCACCGCGACTGCAAGCATCCAGGCACCGGCGGATCGGGCTCCGTCGCCCGCACCGCCCGCCATGAGCCACGTGCCGGCGGCCATCAGCGCGACGGCGGGCAGCATGCATGTCGCGTACGCACGTGCGGCGCCGCGGCCCTCGGGCGCGGCGCGGATCGACCACCATCCGGCGAGCGCGGTGGCCGCCCACAGGACGACCAGCGCGCCCGGATTCGCAGACAGGAGCAACGCGGCGGTGAGCGCGGATCCGACGAGCGAGCGCCGCGCCGACGGGGCGGCGATGTCGCGACGCGGCACGGCCAGCGCCGTGACCAGCGAGATTGCCAGCGCGTACGGAAGCAGGACCGCGGTGAGCGCGTCGAATCGCAGCAGCGCGGTGCCCGGCGTCCCGGGGCCCGCCTCCCAGGCCCAGCCCGGGTTGCAGGACTCGCAGGTGGTCCACGCCCATGCGGCCGCCACGGCGCCCGCGAGCGACGTGACGAGGGATGCGGTCGAGAGGCGGCGCGGATGGTCGGTGCCTGCGCCGGTGCCGGCAAGCGCCGCGCCGGCGAGCGGTGCGCCCACGGCGACGGCGATCCCCATGGCGATCACGGTGGTGGCGTCAGCCATGGCGGCGACCCTCCGTTCCAGTGCCTCGGGTCGATCCTTCAAGGATCGCGCGCCATCGTGCCTCGATGGCCGCGATCGACCGCAGGACCCTCAGCGCCGGGTCCACCACGACGTGCAGCAGGATCGCCTCCGACCATCCGCGGTCGAGCGACGCGCGGTACAGCGCATGCCGCGCGCGCGGCGGCAGCCACGCCGGCCACTCCGTGCTTCCGTGGCCGTGATGGCCGCCGAGCGCCGAGGCGAGCTCGTGGCGGTCGCGCAGCGCCGACGGCGCGCGCAGGAACTGCAGGCTCCGCAGCGTGGCGTGGCCGATGACGTGCAGCAGCGGGATCACCCGCAGCCCGAGGCCGATCTCCGCGAGGATGAGGCCGGCCTGCGCCATCGACGCGTAGGCGAGCATCGACTTGAGGTCGGTCTGCGTGCGACCGACGAGCGTTGCATGCAGGGCGGTCGCGATGCCGATCCCGGCGAGCACCCATCCCGCGGCGGGTGCGGCGTCGAGCACCGCTCCGTAGCGCAGCATGAGGTACGCCCCGGCATGGATCGAGAGTGCGCCGTAGAAGATGGCGCTCGAGGGCGTTGGTCCCTCCATCGCCCGCGGGAGCCATCCCGAGAAGGGCAGCTGGCCGCTCTTGCCGAGGGCCGCGAAGGCAAGCAGCAGGCCCACGGCCAGCGCCGTCCGGTGGTCGAGCAGGCAGGTTCCCTGCGGCCACGTGCCCTCGACGGTGCGCGCGATGTCGCCGGACCCGACGGCCCCGTGCAGCACCACGAGCGCGGCGAGCAGCCCGACGTCGCACACGCGGTACGTGACGAAGGCACGCATGGCCGCGTCGACGGCATTGGTGCGCTCGTGGAAGAAGCCGATGAGGAGCGTCGACGAGACGCC
>VEQS01000101.1 GCA_018883105.1 Phycisphaerales bacterium | reverse complement strand
GTGCAGTCGGTGAACGCACTGGCCGTCTGGCTGTTCGTCGGATCTAGGCATGGCCCTCGACCGTTGCAGCTTGCGCAGTTCCCTCCACAGTCGGCCTTCTCGATGAAGACGGTGCCTTTCCCGCACTTGCAGAGGCAGCCTTGCTTGTAGCCACCGACCGATGGTCCGGCAAGCAGCGATTCGCCTGCGCCGATCCAGGTGAATGCTCCGTCATCGAGTCGCAGGCAGAGGACTTCGCCCGGACCATTGTTGATGATCGATCCATCGATCACTCGGTCTAGCGGCATCAGTTGGGCATCCGTGTTCATCCACGTCGAGTTGACGAGTGTTGCGCTTGTGGTGGCGGTGTTCTCGCATGAGACGACGAGCACACCTTCGTCCGCGACATGGTGGACGGCTGCCGGTAGTTCGCGGCCGTACGGCGCATCGCCTGATTGCGCAGCAGCGAAGGCCCCGAACCAGGTGAGCACTCCTGCAGCGGCGGCAATCAATGCCATGTGCGCGGCGACTCTGATCTGTCCACTCATGCTGATTCCTCGAGGTGTTCAGGTTGTTCTTGAAACATCGGTGCCCAACGCATCCGAAGTAGATGCCTAGTGTAACGATGTATAAGTAAGCGCTGCATGTTTAGTTTCGAAGATTTGTCAGACTTTCCGCTCATCATCCCGCACCCCGGTACCCTGAAATGATGGCCAGACTTCCATCCAGCCGCCCAGCCTTCCCCCCAGGCAGCCTTGACCTCGTCCTCCTCTCGCTCATCGCGAAGGAGTCCACACATGGTTACCGGCTGGCCCGCTTGGTCGAGGAGGTGAGCGGCGGTCGCCTCGCGGTGGAGGAGGGGTCCCTCTACCCGGCGCTGCAGCGCTTGAAGAAGCGCAAGCTCGTCGAGGCCGAGTGGCAGACCCAGGAGAGCGGGCGCGAGGTGCGCATCTACTCCATCACTCCGGAGGGGCGTGCAGCCCTGCGCGAGGGGGTACGGGAATGGACTGCGCTCACCGGCACCATCGCCAGGTTCCTGAACACGAAGCTGGCTGACCGGATCGAAGGGGCGGGGCATGTGCGCCTCGCCTGATCCCCGTCCTTCGTCCGCCCGTCATCGGGACGGGCAGGGCAGCACGGGGCCCGTGGGCAGACCTGGCGATTCCGGCGAGGCCGCCGAGCTTCGGCGGGAGATCGAGACGCATCTGGCGATGCTCGAGGAGGATGCCATGAAGCATGATTCTGGATCGGCGGACACCGCTCGCAAGGCAACGCAAGCGGCGGAGGAGCGTTTCGGAAACGCCGTGGACCACTTCCGCCAGGGGCTTGCCGAACTTGAGCGCGGCCAGCGGTTCCTGCGGCGCGTTGCGGTCGCCGTGGTGCTCGTCACGCTCCTTGTCTCTGCAGCCGGCGTGGTCATGAACGCCTGGATCATGGTCTCGATCCGGAGCCTCGTCGGCGACTGGTCGGTGCGCGCGACCCCCGTCGAGGCCGATTGGGGCGTCTACCGGTTCGAAGCCGTTCTCCTCGAGTTGGAGGCGAGGACGTCGCTCGGCGTGGTGCGGACCAACGCACGCGTTTCCCTGCATGACTGGGACCAGATCCGCCGGACCCTTGGCGGCGGCCGGCCTTGCGGCGAGTCATCGTGGCCGGTGATCGAGTTGCCGACATTCCCGCCGGAGGTCCTGGGCGACGAGCCCCTCGTGCCCTTGCCGGGCAGCTCCGTCACCTGCACCCCGATCCGGTCCTTCGAGGCGACGACCCCGATCATCGCGGGCGTGCACGGCGAGTCCCTGGTCAAGGCGCTGTCGACTGGGGTCGTGGTCGATTGCGTTGCCGCAGCTCCACGCGCTTCTGATTCGCGGTAAGGGCGAGGTCACCTGCGGGGCTACGTCGCTCCGATGGCGAGCTTGGTCTCCGCGTCTACCCCGATCACGCTCTCCGGTTCACGGCGATCCGAGCGTCCGAGCGTTTCCGGGGCAGGGTGGCCCTTCCGGCGCTGTCCGGCCCGCTACCCCGAACCGTCGGCTCAAACGCGAGAGCGCGAAAGGCCCGCCACGACGCCCTACGCAGGCCTTCTGGCCCACCCTGCCAGTCAACGAAAAGACCCGCCTCGACTTCGAGGCGGGCCTTGAACTCCCCCAGCTGGACTTGAACCAGCAACCTGGCGGTTAACAGCCGCCCGCTCTACCGATTGAGCTATAGGGGATCTTGGAACTCCGAACGGGGAAGGATAGCGAGCCCGCCCATGCCGTCAATCCATCGGCGATCCGCGGGCACCCCTTGAGCAGTTCTATCGGACGGGAGGGATTCCCGGCATCGCGCTCGCAAGCCGGCGAAACACGGCAGTTTCGACCGGCGGGCGGTGCGCGGCGCGGGGCCGCCCGATACGGTCGGCGGTCACAGGAGGGTCTGCCGATGCTCAGCATGAACGGGAATGGTCGTCAGGTGGCGATGGTGCTGGTCGGGTACGCCGCGAACGAGACGCTGGGCCACTGGTGGCTCGGCACGCTCGGACGCGACATGCTTCCGATGCGGATCGGGAACTGGACGGTGACGCCGGAGATGAACGTGGGCTTCATGATCGGCTGGCCGATCGTGCTCGGGTTCCTCGTCTGGTTCGCATGGTTCCGCAAGGAACGCATGCCGGCGCTCTGAGGCTTCGTCCATCGGCGGCGGTCGCACCGATCGTGCGCACGGGTCATTCCCGTGCGCACGATTTCGCAGGGCGAGCACCCGGGGAAATCTCAACGGGGGCGGCTTGCCCGCGAATCAGCATCGACTTTGTCGCCGCCGCGCGATCGCGCCCGATCGACGTCGACAACCTGTTGCAACCCTTGGACGGTGGACGGTCGTGTGCCGCAGCGCCCGTGCGGCACGTCGGATCGCCATTGCATCGGCCAGCCAGGGCGCGGCCTCACGCAAGGAGCAAGGGAATGACCTCAAGACACCCAGCCGCCGTCGCCTTCGTCGCCGCCGCGGTGGCGGCATCCTCCGTCAGTGCGGCGGTGGTGCCGATCACCAGCAATGCCGCCCTGAGCACGAGCAACCTCGGCGCCTTCACGGGCACCCTGGACTACGTGTTCCTGGGCGGCACCGCCGGCCAGCTCGACGTGACCCTCACCAACACCACCCCCGTCGCCGTCGGCGGCTACCTGACGGCGTTCATGTTCCGTCCGCCGCCGGAACTGGGCGCGTTCGTGTCGGCGCTCACCGCCTCGACCCTCGTCGGCATGACCAACATTCCCGCGGGTTCAAGCGGGTCGCCGTTCGCCGGGTCGTGGATCGGTGGAGCGGGGTTGGACGGGACCTGGCTCGCGGGCGGGGCTCCCAGCCAGGGGATCGGCGTCGGCCAGACCGGCGCGTTCTCGTTCGCCATCACGGGCGCGAACGCCTCCATGCTGACGTCGGACTCGTTCGTCTCGGGAAGCGTGGTGTCCGACCCTTACGCGTTCGTCGTCCGGTTCCGCGGCATGGCCGATGGCGGGTCGGACAAGGTGCCGGCCAACCAGCTGCCGGCCCCCGGTGCCATCGCGCTCCTGGGTCTGACGGGTGCAGTGGCCCGTCGGCGCCGCAGGGAGTGAGGCAGCGGCCTGCGTTCACGCACGCCGGGCGGGCGGCTCGATCCTCGACCGCCCGCCCAGGTGCGGACGCAGCGGCTCGGGCACGTTCACCGTGCCGTCGGCGTTCTGGTGGATCTCAAGAAGCGGGATCAGCACCCGCGGGCTCGCGATCACCGTGTTGTTGAGCGCGAACGCGTGGCGGATCGTGCCTTCGGCGTCCTTGTAGCGCAGGTTGAGGCGCCGGCATTGGAAGTCGCCGAGGCGGCTCGCGCTGTGCGTCTCGCCCCAGTCGCCGCGCGGCGCGCCGTCCGGGCCCGCCTCGCCGCGGCCGGGCATCCAGCACTCGACGTCGATCATGTCCTCGTTCTTCATCCCGAGGTCGCCCGTGCAGCACTGGAGCAGCCGGTAGGGAAGCCCCAGCGCCTGCAGGATCTCCTCGACGAAGCCGATCATCCGGCGGTGCCACTCGCGGCTCTCCGCGTCGTCGGCGCGGCAGACCACCACCTGTTCCACCTTGTCGAATTGGTGGATGCGGTAGAGGCCCGCGGTGTCCTTGCCCGCGGCGCCGGCCTCCCGGCGGAAGCACGTGCTGACGGTGGTGTAGGTGAGGGGCAGGGCGCTCTCCGGGAGCACCTCGTCGGCGTGGATTCCCATGAGGCCCACCTCGCCGGTGCCGGTGAGGTAGAGGTCGTGCCCGCTGCCGCGTCGCGACTCCTCGACGTGGTAGGCCTGCTCCTTCCCGAACGGGAAGAAGCCGGTGCCCACCATGCACTCCTCCTTCACGATGACCGGCACGCCGACGGCGGTGAAGCCGTGCTTCTCGACCATGTGGTCGAAGGCGAAGCGCAGCACCGCCTGGTGCAGGCGCATGCCCATCCCGGTCAGGATGTAGTGGCGGGTGCCGGCCATCTTGACGCCGCGCTCGAAGTCGGCGAGGCCGAGCTCCTTCACCAGCTCGAGGTGCGTCCGCGGCCGGAAGCCGCGGCTTGCCTCGAAGCCCTTCGCGGGATCGAAGCCCGCGGGATGCCAGCGGCGGATCTCGACGTTGCCGGATGCGTCCGCGCCGCGCGGCACGTCGTGCGCCGGGGGCTGCGGCACGGTCATCAGCAGTTCGTGCCAGTGCGGCTCGATGGCGCGCAGCTCTTCCTCCAGCGCGGCCACCTCGTTCTTGAGCGCCACCGGCTTTGCCTCGAGGTCGGCCAGCTGCCGCTCGATGCCCGCCTTGGCCCCGGCGTCGGCGGACTTCAGCTGCCCCTTGAGCTTGCCGATCTGGGGCCCGATTTCCTTGGTGAGCCGGTTCTGCTCGGCGCGGCGGGTCTCGAGCTTCTGCAGGATGCCGCGCCGGGCCTCGTCGAGCGCCAGCAGCCGGTCCAGCTGCACCTCGGCGCCCTTGTCGCGGGCGCCCTGGCGGAATCGCTCGGGGTTCTCACGCAGCTGGCGGATGTCGATCATGGGGAGGAGGATGCTACTTGCGCACCCGCCGCCTGACCCCGCTCACCCCGCCGGCGTGCCGTAGTTGGGCGGCTCGGCCCAGCGCATCTTGTCGACGAGCGTCTGCCAGTAGCTCGCGTCCGGGCGTGCGACGAGGCGCGCGGTCGCATGGTGGCGGCCCGCGACCACCGTGTCGCCCACCCGCAGCCCCACGTTGATGTGGCCGTCGACGACCAGCGTGGTGCCCTCGTTGGCGCGCAGCACCCGCGCCGCGACGTCGAGGTACGACGGCAGCACCACCGGCCGGAACGCCAGCGAGTGCGCCGAGCTCGGGGTGACCACGATGCCCTCGACGTCCGGGTGCACGATCGGCCCGCCGGAGCTCGCGTTGTAGGCGGTGCTGCCGACCGGCGTGGCGACGATGATGCCGTCGCCCAGGAACTCCGGGCCTTCCTCGCCGCCGAAGCGCAGCGCCAGGCCGATCATCCGGAAGGGCGGCCCCGCCGTCACCACGCAGTCGTTGACCGCGAGCCCCTCGTAGCGCACCGCGCCGTCGGCGCCGCGCACGATCACCGACAGCACCATCCGCTGGTGCACCTCGGGCTCGCCGCCGAGCACCGCGCCGGCGCTCGCCTCCAGGCTCGCCGCGTCGAACTCGGCCAGGAAGCCGAGCCGGCCGACGTTCACGCCCACCACCGGCACCCCACGGTCGACCATCTGCCGCAGCGCCGACATGATCGTGCCGTCGCCGCCGATCGCCACCACGCGGTCGGCGTCGAATCCCTTGGGCAGCGCCTCGTGCACGTCGAACTCGCCGACGAGCGTCGCGTGGCGCGACACCGCCGCGCGCACCCGCGCCAGGACGTCGGCGGGGCAGGGCCGCGTGCGCGAGGTGAGGATCGCCGTGCGCACGCCCATTCAGGCCACCATGCCCTTCGTCAGGCGCATGAACGCGGTCTCCAGGTTGACCGGCTCCTCGTGCATGGCCGCGAGGCGGAAGCCCGCGGTCACGAGGCGCGCCGGCAGGTCGCTGACGGGCGCCGGGCGCTCGGCGTCGAGCACCACGTCGATCCGCGGCGCCTGGCCCTCGCGCTCGACGAGCTGCACCTTCGCCACGCCGGGCACCTTGCCGAGGAGCTCGGCCGCGTCGCGGTGGCGGTCCTCGACCGTCACCTGCACCACGGTGCCGCTGCCGACCTTCTGCATGATGTCGCGCACGCTGCCGGCGTAGATCAGCTCGCCGCGCTCGATGATGGCCACGGTGTTGCAGATGTCCGCGAGCTCGTGCAGGATGTGGCTCGAGATGATGATGGTCTTCCCCATGCGGCGCAGCTCCTTCAGGAGCTCTCTCATCTCGATGCGCGCGCGCGGGTCGAGGCCGGAGGCCGGCTCGTCCATCAGCAGCACCTTGGGGTCGTGGAGCAGCACGCGCGCCACGCTCAGGCGCTGCTGCATGCCGCGGCTCAGGCCGTTCACCTCGGCCTCGGCCTTGTAGACGAGGTCGGTGAGCGCCAGCACGTCGCGGATCGCCCGCTCGCGCTTCTCGCCGTGGATGCCGTAGCAGGCGGCGAAGAACTGCAGGTACTCCGTCACCAGCATGTCGTCGTACGCGCCCATGAAGTCGGGCACGTAGCCGATCACCGGGCGGATGAGCGGGTTCTGGTAGCCGACGGTCTTGCCGTCGATGCGCGCCTCGCCCCAGGTGGGCTTCAGGAGCGTGGCCAGGATCTTGATCGTGGTGGTCTTGCCGGCGCCGTTGGGGCCGATGAAGCCGCAGCAGGCGCCCTCCTCGATCTGCAGGTTGAGGTTGTTCAGGGCGACCAGCTCACCGTACTTCTTGGTGAGGTTGACCGTCTCGATCATCGGCATGGGGTGAATCCTACGCCCGGACCCGCGCTCACTGGCTCGGCGGCACCATGGCGCCCGGCACCGCCGGCAGCGGGAACGCCACGCGCACCCAGGTGTTGCCGTCGGCATTGGGCGCGTCGCCGTCGATCGTGAACGGGAAGGGCATCCCGATCTTCGGGTCGCCCGGATCCTCGACCCGCCCGACCACCAGCAGGCACGGCTGCGACCACCACCGCCCGAGGTCGAGCCACCTCCCGAAGTCGCGCTCGATGCGCACCGCCTCGCCGCGCCAGGCCTGCGCGGCCTGCTGTCCGGAGAGCAGGTACTGCGGCGGCTCCAGCATTCCGTAGAACTGAATCGCCTCCAGGCGCGACTCGCGCGGCAGCACGTCGGAGGGGTCGATCATGCTCATCGCGCTGTCGCGGATCGGGTCGCGGTAGCGCGCGCGCATGGTGCCCACGGTGCTGGCGATCCCGGAGTCGCGCGCTGCGAGCGCCACCGCCGGCCGGTCGCCCTCGGGGCCGTCGCGGTCGTCGGCGTAGAGGGCGCGCGCGACGTCGAGCGGCGCGCGCGGCTCCCACCGCGCCATCCGCGCCATGCGCGCAAACGACGGCGGCAGCCCGCTCGGCACGATGGTCGGGTCGCCCTTCACCAGGTCGGTGCGGCGCGCTGCGGGATGGAACGGATTGACGTGGACCAGCGTGACGTCGACCAGCGCCCCGGGAAGCGTGTGCTCGAGCGCGCCGTGCAGGATGATGCGCGGCGAGTTGCCCCAGGTGATGTCGCAGCGAAGGCGACGCCCCTCCATCTCGCGTGGGGTGCCGTCCCAAGCGGCCTCGGGCGTGCCCATCCACGCCGCCGCGAGCACGGTCGACGTGGCGCGCGAGGGCAGTTCGTAGGACGCCTGCGACGTGGCCGGCACGTCGTAGGTCTCGGTGTCGGGGAAGCCGCCCATCGACCCGGCCGGCGGCGCGAACCACGACCACAGCACGTTGCCGCCCGCCGCGCCCTCGGTGCGCCCGATCGCGACGCGTGCTGCCCCGTAGCCGGGCAGCGCGGCGCTGAACCAGCTCTGTGCGCGCATCGCGGCGCGTTCCTCGGCCGGCGCGCCGGGCCGCTCGATGCGGTCGATGAACGTCAGGTGCTGCACGCGCCCGGCGGTGAACTCGAAGAGCCCGGTCGCCGCCCACGCGACGGCCGTCACGGCGCCGGCGACGGCCACGTAGGCAAGCCACGCGAACTGCACGCGCTTGGCCTGCCGCAGCGACCACCACGAGATGGGCCCGGCCACCGCCCAATAGAGGACGAAGGCCATGAGGAGCCCCAGCACCCCGATCGCCGCGCGGCTCTGCAGGCCGACGAAGTGGTTGACCAGCGCGCCGCCGTCGGCGGCCACGGCCAGGCCGCCCCGCGTCTCGAGGCGCTTGTTCTTCGCCAGGTCGTCGTACTCGGCCACCGTCGGCGCATCCGCACGGCGCCCCAGGAACCGGTTCCAGAAGATGTCCGCCTGCGGCAGTCCCTCGGCGACCAAGGCACGACGGTCGAGGCCGTCGACGTCGATCCCGATCACCGTGACGAACCCGAAGCCGAACGGCCGGCGCACGGCGAACGGCCGCCCGTCGATCGATCCTTCCTCGGCCACCAGGTTCCCGGAGCGCTCGTCGACGCGGCCCGGAAGGAGCGCAAGCGGCGCGAATCCGTTGCCCGGGTCGCCGGGAAACGTCCACACCGTGGTGCGCGCCGATCCGTTGCGCAGCGTGCCGGTGCGCGCAAGCACCGGCATCAGGTCGCGAACCGGCACCGCGTCGGCGCGTGCGGCGCGTTCGGGAAGCGCCTCGGCAAGCGGCGTTCGGCGGCGGCCGGCCTCGAGGCCCCAGGGGTCGCCCGATTCCGGCAGCACGATCACCAGGTTGCCGCCCCGGCGCGTCCAGTCGAGGAGCGCGCGCGCCTGCTCGACGCCCAGGTTCTGCACCGGGGCGTTGGTCCACAGGATGGAGTCGAAGCTTGCGAGCCCTTCCCAGCGGTCGGGCAGCTGCGCCGGGCGGATGCCGCGCGCGATGCGCGTGATCTCGTTCATCGAGGCGATGAAGCCGAGGTTCGGCGTCGGCGTCGCGAAGGCCGAGAGCCCGGCGCGGCCGTCGCCCACCACGCCGATCAGCGATTCGGTGGTCTCGACCGGCACCACCGGGTCCTCGCCGGACTGTCCGTCGATGCGCTGCTCGCCCAAGACGCGCACCACGCGGCCTTCCGCCACCTCGACCACGCGAAGCGCACTCACCGCCTCCAGGCTTCCCTGCGCGGAGGCCGTCAAGATCGGCGGCACGCCGTAGATCCAGCGCTCGACCGGCGCACCCGGCGCGAGCGCCGCGTCGGTCGAGTAGCGCGCGACGTCGCCGTCGGCATTGCGCAGCGACCACTCGATGCGCGCCTGCACCGGCGCCTGCAGCCCGCTCGTCACGCGCACCAGGATCCCGGTGGGGTCCCCGGGCCGCACGTGGCTTCCGACGCCCATCCGCACCAGCGCGATCTCGACGTCCTGTGCGAGGGCCACCGCGGCGAGCGCGATCGCCGCGACCCATCCCGCGAGCGTCGTGCGCCGCGCGTTCACGTGGCCATCGCCCCGAACTCGGCGAGCATCGCCGCATGGCTGCGCGTGCCCTGCATGAAGCAGCGCACCTCGAACTTCTCGTTGGGGCTGTGCACGCGGTCGTCATCCAGTCCGAAGCCCACCAGCAGGCTGTCCACGCCGAGGATCCGCTGGATGCTGCCGACCGCGGGGATCGACCCGCCGGTCCCGATGAGCGCCGCATCGCGGCCGTAGGTGGCCTTCAGCGCGCGCGCCGCGGCGCGCAGGTGCGGCGAGTCGGTGCGCACGTGGATGGCGGGGTTCACGCCGTGGGCGTGCAGCTCGAGCGCGTATCCGGGCGGCACGTGCGCGCGCAGGTGTGCCTCGACCGCGGCGCGGATGCGCTCGGGGTCCTGGCCCGCCACCAGGCGGCACGAGAACTTGACGCTCGCGCGCGACGGGATCACGGTCTTCGCGCCGACGCCGGTGTAGCCGCCCACGATGCCGTTGCAGTCGCAGGTGGGGCGGCTCCAGATCCGCTCCAGGCACGTGCGCCCCATCTCGCCCCAGCCGTGGCGCACGCCGGCGCCGGCGAGGAACTCCTCCTCGCTGAAGCCAAGCCGCGACCAGCTCGCGAGCACCTCGGGCGAAGGCTCGATGATGCCGTCGTAGAAGCCCGCGACGGCCACGCGGCCCGACGGGTCGTGCAGCGAGGCGATCATCGACGCGAGCGCGTTGATCGGGTTGCGCAGGCTGCCGCCGTACATGCCGCTGTGCAGGTCGTGCGACGGGCCCGTGAGCACCGCCTCCAGGTAGCACAGGCCGCGCAGGCTGGTGGTGATCGCGGGCGTGTCGATGTCCCACATCCCGGTGTCGCTGACGACCGCCACGTCGCAGGCGAGTTCCTTCCGGTGCGCGGTCATGAAGGGCTCGAGGCTCGCGCTGCCGGACTCCTCCTCGCCCTCGATCATGAGGGTGACGGGGCAGGGCGGGCCGCCGGCCGCATGGTGCCAGGCGCGCAGCGCCTCGACGAAGGTCATCACCTGGCCCTTGTCGTCCACCGCGCCGCGCGCGACGATGCGCTTTCCGTGCGGGCCGTCGACGAGTTGCGGCTCGAATGGTGGGCTCTCCCAGAGTTCCACCGGGTCGGCCGGCTGCACGTCGTAGTGGCCGTAGTAGAGGACGCGCGGTGCGCCGCTGCCGCCGGTGCCGGGGTGATGCGCGAGCACCATCGGATGCCCGGCCGTCTTCACGGACTCGGCATTGAAGCCCATGGTTCGCAGGTCGCGCACCATCCATTCCGCGGCGTGCGCCACGTCGGCGGCGTGCGCGGGGTCGGTCGACACGCTCGGGATGCGCAGGAAGTCCCGCAGCCGCTCGATGGCCGCATGCTCGTTGGCGTCGATGAATGCCCGGACCGCGGCAAGGTGGGTGGCCATAGGTGGCGCAAAGCCTACGGCGACCGCA
>VEQS01000224.1 GCA_018883105.1 Phycisphaerales bacterium | reverse complement strand
CGCGAGCGGGAGGAACGCAGGAACTGCCCGGGCACCACCTCGGTGCTGGTGGCGGGGGCCGAGGCGCCGGTGGCCGCGAGGCCGCCGAGCGCCGACTCGAGCCGGCTGACGGTCTGCGGTGCGTTCAAGCCGTTCGCGCCGCGCAGCTCGATCTCGTCGTCGGATCCGAAGGGCGTGAGCGTGGCGATGCGCGCGGCGGTGATCGGGTCGACCAGCTCGCCATTGTTGGCCATCGCCTTGAAGTAGGTCAGACGGTCCGCGGCGCGCGAGAGCACGAAGAAGTCGCCGGCGCCCGTCGAGCCGCCGAGCTGGAAGTCGTTCGTGGCATCGAAGAGCGGGATCGGGATGTTGCGCCCGCCGGGGGCCCCTTCGGTGACCAGCCCCAGGAGGCGCGCCACGCTCGGCTGGTAGACCGGCGCTGCGGCCGCGCCCGTGGGCTGCACCTGGCGGCCCTCCCAGCGGATCGGCGCGAAGCCGACGTCGACGCCGCCGGTCGGGGCACCGCCCGCGCCCGCGGCGACGCCGTAGACGAGGCGCTGCGGCGTGATGATGGCCGGCGGCGCGGGTTGGTAGACGGGCGTGCCGCTCACGCGCCACTCGGGGTCGTTGTCCGGGGAGTTCAGGAACCCGACCGGCGCGTCGTACCACGCCGCCTGCTGGCCGATGGCCGCGGAATCGTCGTAGGACTCGCGCCGCGTCGCGAGCGCCAGGTCCGCGGGCGTCTGTCCGATGGTGTTCGTGCGCTCGAAGCGGCTGGCGACGTTCACGTTCAGCAGCGCGCTGTTGTCCATGATGCGCACGGCCACCAGCTGACGCGTGCTGCGGTCGCTCGAGGTGGGGGCAACGAACCAGAACGAGTCGGTCCAGCCGTCGCCGTCGGCGTCCGCCAGGGTGCGGGCGATGAGGCTGCGGGGCGTCGGCGAGCCGACCGGGTAGGCCGTCGGGGGAAGCCCGGGCTCCGTCCCCGTGACCACCTTGAACTCGTCCGCCGGCGTGCCGAACGCGGACAGCTGCAGGAAGTTCGGCAATGCCTCGAAGCGGCTGCCGGCATTCGGCACGCCCGTGATGATCGCCTGGTGCGGCGGCGGATTGGCGGCGTTGAAGGCAGTGATGCCCACGTTGAACCAGGCGTTGCGCCGGTTCAGCCAGTCGCCGGGATCGAGGACGAGGTAGCCGCGCCCGTCCTTGCCGAGGAGCCCCGGCTCGCGGGGCGGCACGTAGGGCAGCCACTGCTCGTACGGCACGCCCAGGTTCAGCTCGCCGGCCACCGCGCGCTGCTGGGGGCTCGGGCTGGCCACCGTGAGGTGGTCCCAGTTTGCCTCCACATCCGAGATGTCCCAGCACAGGCGGAACCCGTTGTCGGCGGTGGCGATCCAGCTCAGGTGCGCCCAGTGGCTGAAGCCCAGGCCCTCCGGCGACAGCACCGCGACGGCGCCGGCACCGGGGTTCGACGGATCCAGCGCCTGGAGCGCCAGGTTGCTCCAGTTGTTCGGCGGGTTGAACTCGGCGAAGCGCGGTCCCGGCGGCGCCGGGACGACGTTCAGCTGGTTGGCCTGCGCCACCGTCAGCGCGCGCACCGGCTCGGTGCTGGCCAGCCACCGGGTGTCGCCGAAGCCGGGGTTGCCGTTGGGGTTCCCCTCGCCCGCGACGCCGCGGTAGCGCGCCGGCCAGTTGGTGAACGGGATGGTCGAGAACGGCGCGTAGTTGTAGCCGTCGATGAACCCGTCGCCCCCCGCCGCGGCGGCCAAGGAGACGTTGTTCACCGTGTCGACGTAGTCGACGCCGTAGCGCACGGCAAGCGGCTCCGGGGGCAGGCGCGGGTAGTCGCTGCGCGCGAGGAACTCGCCGAAGATCGGCTGGCCCGCCAGGCCGGTCCCCTGGTTGTCGGCCACCTGCGAGGGCAGGCTCGACGGGTCGATCCGGCGGACGAAGAGCGCGTCGGCCACGTGCTGCGCGACCTCGGCGGCCACCGCCTCGACGCGGTGCTCGCGGCCGGTCGCCTTCTGCTCGGCCGCGGCCTGCGCGCGCCCGGACTGCGAGCGCACCAGGAATGCGGTCGCCAGGATCACCAGCAGGACCAGGATCGCCGTCACCAGCACCAGGGTGTTGGCGCGGCGGGCGGCGGGTCGTCGGGCGGCGGTGGTCGGGGTGGTCACGGGGTCCTGCCTGGGGTCACGTCAGTCCTTGCGCCGCTTCGGGACGTCGAGCACGAACTGCACCTCGCGCCCACGGTCAAGCACGAGCCGCGGGTCATGGATGGTGGCGCTGACGCGCAGCTGCGTCGGCCACGGCGTGAAGTCATCGCGCAGGACCACGGTGCCGTCCGGCGTCACGACGTACGCCTCGTCCTGGTTGAAGCCGAAGACGGCGGTGTAGACGCGGATGCGGTTCTGGCCGGGGAACGGGGTCGTCACGGCTGGGCTGGCGCCGCCGGTGCCGATGCCCTCCACGGTCTGCGCCACGAGCGCCATGTGGCGGTTGGCCACCTCGCCGAAGA
>VEQS01000100.1 GCA_018883105.1 Phycisphaerales bacterium | reverse complement strand
TGGGCTACGACGGCAAGGGTCAGTGCGTGGTGCGCGCGCCCGGCGACCTGGCGCGTGCCTGGCGCGAGGTGGGCGGGCAGCCGTCGATCTACGAGGCCTTCGTCGACTTCGAGGCGGAGCTGAGCGTGATCGCGGTCCGCGGCGCGGACGGCGACGTGCGCACGTACGCGCCCGGCGTCAACGTGCACCGTGGCGGCATCCTGCGGCGGACGGTGGTGCCGGCGCCGGGCATCGGGCCGCCCGTGGTGGCCGAGGCGGAGGGCGCGGTGCGCCGCGCGCTGGAGGCGCTCGGGCACGTGGGGGCGCTGGCGATCGAGTTCTTCGTGACGCGCGACGGGCTCGTGGCCAACGAGATGGCGCCGCGCGTGCACAACAGCGGGCACTGGACGATCGACGGCGCCGTCGCGAGCCAGTTCGAGAACCACGTGCGCGCGGTGGCGGGCGAGCCGCTCGCGTGCGCCGACGTGCGCGGGGCATGCGCGATGGTGAACATCATCGGCGCCATGCCGGAACGGGCCGCGATCCTGGCGGTGCCCGGCGCGCGGCTCCACGACTACGGCAAGTCGCCGAGGCCGGGGCGCAAGCTCGCGCACGTCAACGTGTGCGCGCGCGACGTGCGGGTGCGTGACGCGGAGCTCTCGGTGGTCGAGGCGCTGGTGGAACGCGCGGGTGGGTGAAGCGCCTGCTTCACCCTGCGTGGGATGATGCGGGGCATGGCCTGGACGATCGAGCGGCTGCCGGACGGACCCTCGCTGATGCGCGCGCTGGCGCAGGCGATGGTGTCGGCGACGCCGCCGGCCGGCGGGGTCGTGGACTTCGCCGATGCGCTCGTCGTGGTCCCGGCCAGCCGGGCCGCGTCGGCGCTCGAGCGGCACCTGAACGCGCTGGCGCGTGGGCAGGGATCCGTCGCGGTGCTGCCGCGCATCGTGACGCCGGGATCGCTCGGCGATGCGCTCGTGGTGCCGCGCGGGCGCGTGCTTGACGCGGTCGGCGAACGGCGTTCGTGGGCCGCGGCGATCGAGCGATGCGAGTCGTCGCGGGCGCTTTTCCCTGGCCTCGCGGACGGGGCGGTTCCCTCGGTTCGGCAGCTCGACGCGGCATGCGAACGGCTCGGCCGGCTGCACCGAGACTGCGCCGCGGCCGGCATCGGCATCCGCGACGCCGCCGACCACGTGCGCCGCACGCTCGTCGAGGCGGACCTTGGGGCGTGGGAGGCCGTCGTCGCCGTCGATCGGGCGCGCACCGCGCTGCTGGCCGAATGCGGCGCCGTCGACCGTGCGGCGATGGTGCGTGATGCGGCGCGCGCGGGCGACGTCCGGCCCGGACGGGTCCGGCGCGCGTGCGTCCTGATGGCCGACCCCGATCCCGTGCAACGGATGCTGCTTCGGTCCCTCGCGGCCCGGGGCATCCCGGTCACCGTGTTCGTGCATGCCGAGGGGGCGGAACTGCCCGCCGGCATCGACGAGCACGGATTCCCCGTCCACGCCGCGTGGGCATCGGTGCCGATCGACGTGGACGACCGGCGGATTGCCGTCGCCGAGGCGCCGGCCGACCAGGCCGCCGCGGTGATGGATGCGCTGGCCGCCATTCCCGAGCCGCGACGGAGCGACGAGATCGCCATCGCCGCACCCGACCCGGCCGTGGCGGCCGAGATCGCCGGCCGGCTTCCGTTCTGGGGCGTTCGCGTCCGCGTGCCTCCCGATCGGTTCGCGTCCGAGTCGTCGATCGGCCTGCTTGTTTCCGCGATGGGTGCGTGGCTCGAGGACCGGGGATGCGCCGCGCTGGAATCGCTCGTTCGGCATCCGGCCGTCGAGCGGATGCTGGAGGCCGGCGACGAACGGATGGCGGGTGCGATCACGCGCGTGTCGGCGACCGTCGCGTCGTCGGGCGCCGTGGCCGTGCCCCGCGAGGCGGAATCGGCGTGGCGTGATGCGCAGGGCGTGGTCGATGCGATCGACGGCTGGCTCGGCGCGCTTGCGGACGCACGTGGCGGGTCGGCGATCGGCCGGGAGCTGCGCGCGGCGCTCGACCGCGTGCTGCGTCCGCAGTCGGCGACGGACCGGGCGGCCGGTCGTTCGGCACGCACGGCCATCGAGTCGCTCGAATCGCTGCCGGCGCGCCTGGGCGACGGGCTGGCGGCACCGGAAGCGCTGCGTCTCGTGCTCGACGCGCTCTCGGGGGCGGAACTGCCCGCCGAGGGCGGCGCGGACGGGATCGAGGTCATGGGCTGGCTGGAGGCCGGCATCGACGACGCGCCCCACATGGTGCTGACGTCGATGAACGAGGGCATCGTGCCGGAGGGCGCGACGACCGATCCGTGGCTGCCGGACAGCGCCCGCGAGGCGCTCGGCATGTCGTGTGGCCGTCGCCGTCGGTCCCGTGACGCGTGGATCCTCCATGGGCTGCTGGCGCGCAAGCGCACCGTGCGCCTGGTGGCCGGCCGGGTCACCGTCGACGGCGAACCGATGCGCCCCTCGCGGCTCCTGCTCGGGCGCTCGGGCGAGGCGCTCGCCGCGCGCGTCTTGCGCCTGGCCGACGAGCCGGGCCCAAGTGCCTCGTGCTGGAGCGCGGCGGCCCCCGCCGAGGGTGGGTTTGCGCCCGCCATCGTGCCGGAAGGCAGTGCCGCGATCCGAACCATCAGCGTGACGGGGTTTCGCGACTGGTTTGAGTCGCCGGCCCTCGTGCGGCTGAAGCGCGACCCGAGGCTGCGCCTGGAGGAACCTTCCTCCGCGGTGGACGAGCTTGACCCGATGGGCTTCGGCTCGCTGGTGCACCTGGCGCTCGAGCGATGGGGGCTCGAGGAGGCGGAGCGGCCCGTGCCGACGGTCGATGCCGCGGCCGTGGAGCGCGACGTGCTCGCGGCATTCGATTCGGTCCGGTCCGAGGCGTTCTCGCGCCGGGTGCGCGGCGCGTACGAGGTGCAGTTCGCGCTGGCGTGCGAGCGGCTGCGCGCGTTCGCGCTCCAGCAGTCGCGCTGGGCCGCCGACGGATGGAAGGTCGCGCGCGTCGAGCTGAGTTTCAGCCCGCCCGGCGGCCCGGGCCTCGAGGCGCCGCTCATCGGCGACGTCTCGCTGCGCCTGACCGGCCGGATCGACCGCGTCGACCTGCATCCCGTGCATGGCCACGCGGCGCTCGACTACAAGACCTCGGCCGAGGCGCCCGACCCCGAGCGCGCGCACCGCATGCGCGACGGCCGGTGGATCGACCTGCAGCTGCCGCTCTACCGGGTGCTGCTGCGCTCGATCGGGATCGAGGTGGCGCCGAGCCGGCTCGGCTACTTCGCGCTTCCCTCGAACCCCGACGCGGCGGGCCTGTGCATGGCGCACGGTTGGGACGATGCGACCGTGCTTGCGGCCGAGGACGAGGCGCGGCGCATCGCCCGGCTGATCGAGGCCGGGTGCTTTGACGACGATGGATCGTGGCGACCGGACCCGGAACGCCACGCGTTCGCGCCGATCTGGTGCGTGGGCATGCGCGGGCTGCGGGAAGGCGTGCGGCCATGACCGACCGTTCCGTCGTCGTCGCCAATGCCGGAAGCGGCAAGACGCACCTGCTGGCGAACCGCCTGGTGCGCTGGATGCTGTGCGCCCGTCGCGACCACGGGAGCGCGTCCCCCGAGCGGATCCTGGCCGTGACCTTCACGCGCAAGGCGGCGGGCGAGATCGTCGCCCGCGTCATGCGACACCTCGCGCTCGGCGCGACCGATGCGGCGAAGCGCGAGGAGTTTGCCCGGGAGGGGCAGGTCGGGCCGTTCGAGCAGGCGGAGTACGCGGCCGTCCTCGCCGAGTTCGTGGCCGCGATGCACCGCGTGAACATCGGCACGATCGACGGCTTCTTCGTGCAGCTTGCCTCGGCGTTCGCGCCCGACATCGGGCTTCCCGAGGCATGGGAGATCGGCGCGGAGGACGTGCTGGCCGCGCAGCGCCGGGACGCGATCGGCCGTGCGATCGCGGGCGACGTGGCGCGCGCGACCGACCTCGCGCGGCGCATTGCCGGCGGCCGGCCGAAGCCCGAGGTGCAGACGGGCATGGACGAGGCGCTCGACGAGGCGCTTGGGCTCTGGCAGCGGTGCGCGGCGGGCGAAGACCCGCGTGCGCCGTGGCAGGCACTGCTGCAGCCGGGCGTCGTGCTCTTCCCCGGGGCGCGACGCGCGAAGGCCGAGGACATCGAGCGAGCGGTCGAGGCGATGCGCCGCGGGCCGCTGCCCATGACCAAGTCGGGAACGCCGGTCAAGCACTGGGTGGGCGCCGTGGCGCGGGTGACGGAGCGCGCGGAATCCGGAGCGTGGATCGACCTGATCGAGGACTCGCTGGTCCAGTCGCTGCGGACGGCGGGGGAGTTTGCCGGCCATCCGGCGCCCGCGCCCGTGCAGGCGGCGCTCGACGTGCTCGTCGGGCATTCGCTGTCGACCTCGGAGTCGATGGTGCGGTCGCGACTGCAGGCAACCGCCGAGCTCGCGGCCGTGGTCGATGCCGAGCTCCGCAATGCGCAGCGCGAGGATGGCGTGCTCGGATTCGGCGACATCGCGTCGGCGCTCGCGCGTGCGAACGCCGGCGGCCGCCTCGACGCCATGCGCGAGCGGCTTGACCGGAAGATCTGCGACCTCGCAGTCGACGAGTTCCAGGACACCTCGCCCGGTCAGTGGTCGGTGCTGTCGCCGCTCGTCGACGAGATCCTCGCCACCGGCGACCGGCGCCTGCTCGTGGTCGGCGACCCGAAGCAGTCGATCTACGCCTGGCGCGGCGGCACGCCGGCGCTGCTCGGGCCGCTGATGGAGCGCCCGGAGCTGGACCAGGACGTCACGCTGTCGGACAGCTGGCGCTCGAGCCCGGTGGTGCTCGACTTCGTCAACGCGCTCTTCGGCGCGCTGCCGCGGGCGGTGCGCGGGTCCGTCCTCAACGAGGCCATGCAGGCCCCGCCGGAGGCGCTCGCGGGCGCGGGCCTGCCGGTGCCCGCGGACGCGGCGGATGGGCCGCTCGTGCGGGCGATCGACGCGTGGACCTTCGTGGAGCACGGGGCCGCGGAGCGCAACCGGCGCATGCCGGGCGCCGTCCGCGCGTACCGCGCCGCGGGCGGCGGCCGCGAGGAGGTCGCGCAGGCCGTGGCGTCGATCGTCGCCGAGCGCGTGCGCGAGCGGCCGGGGATCGGCATGGCCGTCCTCGTCCGTTCCAACCGGGACGTCGCCGAGTGCGCGGCCGCGATCCGTGCGCACGGCATCGAGGCGAGCGACGAGGGACGCTCGCCGCTCGAGGATTCCGCGGCCGTCGCGGCGGTGCTCGGCCTGCTGCGGCTTGCCGACCGTCCCGACGACCGCATCTCGCACTACTTGGTGACGCGCGTGCCCGCTGCGGCGCTGCTGGGGCTCGAGCCGATGGAACGGCACGGCGGATCGGCACAGGCCGACGCTGCGGCGCGAGGAATCTCGCGCCGCGTGCGCGAGGACCTCGCCGCCCACGGCCTGCGCGGGTGGCTGGCGCGCATCACCGACATGCTGCGCCCGGCGTGCTCGAGGCATGACCTCGAGCGGCTCCGCCAGCTCGCGGTGCTCGTGGACGGCCTCGATCCCTCGCTTGCGGGCTGCCCGGGCGGCGTGGTGCGTGCGGCGGAGTCGCACCGCGCACGCACCGGCGAACGTTCCCAGGTGCGCGTCATGACCGTGCACGCGAGCAAGGGCCTCGAGTTCGGCGAGGTGGTGCTTGCGAGCCTTGGCGAGACGATGGGCGCGGCGGATGCCGATTCGTCGGCCTTCGCGGCGCTGACGCCGGACCCGTCGCGGCCTCCGGCGGCGATCGCCCCGATCATCTCCGCGAAGCTCCGGAACTTCTCGCCGCTTCTCGAGGCGTTCCGCCGCGAGGCGCAGGTGGCGCAGGCATCCGACGACCTGTCGAGCCTGTACGTGGCGATCACGCGCGCACGCGAGGCGGTGCACCTGGTGTGCCCGCCGCCCGCCGCGAAGGATGATCCCCGGCCGACCGCCACGTGGCTGATGCGCCTGGCGCTCGACGGCTTCGATGCCGCATACCGCGCCGCGCGGCCGGGCGCGTCGTTCTGGTCGTTCGCGCGGCCGGATGGCGACCTCGGTCCGCTGCCGGCGCGTCCGGCGGACGCCGTCGCCGCGGCGGCGGCGCCCGAGGCGCCCGCGATCGAATGGGTGGAGCGGGCCGGTGCCGCGCGGGCGCCGAGCTCGCATGCGCCGGAGTCCGGCTTCTTCGCCCGCGAGTTCCTCGGCGACGACGACGGCGCGCGCGGCACGCTCGCGCATGCGTGGTTCGAGCGGATCGAGTGGCTCGACGGCGCCGGGCCCGACCCGGCGATCGCCGGCGAGGCGATGGCGGCCACGGCGCTCGACGTCGGCCGGCCCGTGGACGCGGCGCTTGCGTCCGAGGTGGAGTCGGTGGTCGCGGCGGCGTGCGCCGGCCCGGTGGGCGCGGCGCTGCAACCCGGCCGCTACGACGCGTGGGGATGCGAGCGGGTCGAGGTGCGCGCGGAGCTGGCGTTCGCCGCGCAGCTCGCCGGGGGCATGGTGCGCGGGCGCATGGACCGCGTGGTGCTCGGCATCCGTGGCGGTCGGGTCGAGCGTGCCGAGGTGATCGACTGGAAGACGGGCGCGCGCGGCCTGGCGGGCGCGGCGCTCGAGGAGCGCATCGCGCCGTACCGCGCGCAGATGGAGGACTACCGTGCCGCGCTCTGCGCGATGTTCGGGCTCGAGCCGTCGTGCGTCGCGGCGACGCTCGCGATGGTCGAGCGCGGCGAGCTGATCGACGCGCTCAGAAGCTCCAGGTGACGAACACGCCGAGCAGCGCGTTCGGGTCGACCGTCGCGTTGCGCTGGGCGTTCCCCTGCGAGTCCTGGAGTTCCAGGTACTCCAGGAACTGGCAGCCCACCAGCCCGTCGATCCGCAGCCCCGGCGCGAGGTCCGCGCCCACGCTCACGAACATCGCCCATGACTGGTCGAGGCCGACGCCGTTGTTGATCGTCGGGTCGGCGTTCGCGCCGAGGCGGAAGCGCCGCTGCTGCCAGCCGAGGCCGAGGGCCACGTCGAGCGACGAGCCCTCGGGTTCCCACGCCACGTCGATCCCGACGAAGGGGCTCGCGGGCGGCCGGCGGATGGTGGACACCACCCACTCCGGGGCGAAGCGCCAGTGCACCACGGGAATCGGGATGACGATCGGGTTGTTCTCGATCTGCGTCACGCCGAGGACGCCGATCCCGAGGATCATGTCCTGGTTGGGCGCATACGAGATGCTCGCGAGCCCGCCGCCGTAGAGGCTCGAGCCCGCGTCGGCGTCGCTCTCGCCGGCCATCGCGAAGATGCCGCCGGCGGAGAGCATCCACTCGGGCGAGAGGCGCAGCGCGCCGCGCAGCTGCACGCCCAGCAGGTTGACGCCGCCCCACGGCGCCGCGGTGCCGAGGGCGCTGGTGCCGCTCCACCGGTAGCCGCCGTACTCGTAGCCCATGGCGAGCGAGAGCGTGAAGTCGTCGCTCGTGATCATCCGCGACGAGAAGCTCGCGTAGGCGCGGTCGACCGCCATGGTGCCGCCGCCCTCGGTGCCCGCGGAGAACTGGTGGATGTAGCCGGCGCCGAGCGAGAACGGCGGCTGGCGCGGCGGCCCGCCGGCATCGCCCGCGCGCAGGGGGATGTCGAGTCCCGCGCTTGGATCACCTTCGACGAGGCCCGGCGTGGGAAGCCGCTCTGCGGGCGGGGTGGCGGCCTGCGCGAGCACGATGGTGGCGGCGGCCAGGAACATTCGGGCGGATCCTAGGGAAGTCCCCGCAAGGCCGGCGCCCCGCGTGCCGATGGTGGTCCGGGCCGGACTTATGATCCTCGGCCCCGCACCGGACGCGGCAACCCACACCCGAGGCAAGAATGCACCCGAACCTCCCGATCGGCCACTTCCAGAACGGCGTCCACGGCGCCATGACCGCCACCTCCGGCTCGCTCGCGGCCGCCGGCATCGGAACGGGCGTCCTGCCCCGCGAGGTGCTCGCGAGCGTCGCCTACCAGCGCACGCGCGAGATGACGATCGACGAGCTGCTCCTGGAGAACCGCGTCGTGTTCCTGATCGGCGAGATCAACCACGCCTCGGCCGCCCGCGTGATCATGCAGATGCTGTACCTGGAGAACCAGAAGAAGGGCCAGGACATCAACTTCTACATCAACAGCCCGGGCGGGGCGGTCGACGACACGCTGGCCATCTACGACACCATGCAGTTCATCCAGAGCGAGGTGGCCACCTACTGCATCGGCCGCGCGTACTCGGGCGGCGCGGTGCTGCTGGCCGTCGGCCAGAAGGGCAAGCGCGTCATCCTGCCGCACGCCAAGGTGATGATCCACCAGCCGCACGGCGGCGTCTACGGCCAGACCTCGGACATCCAGATCCAGGCCGAGATGATCCTGAAGATGAAGCGCCAGCTCAACGAGATCCTGGCCCGCCACACCGGCCAGGACGTGGAGCGCGTGGCCAAGGACGCCGAGCGCGACAAGTACTTCAGCGCCGACGAGGCCAAGGCCTACGGCCTGGTCGACGAGGTCGCGGCGTTCCCGGAGAAGGGCAAGCGTTGATCCTGTCCCGGTCCGAGCACCCGCTCGGCAATGCCGTGCGGCACGACGACGACGACGACCACGACTGGGTCGCCGTCCCGCTCGTCGTCGACAAGCGCGGCAAGAGCGAGGAGCTGGTCGACCTCTACAGCCGGATGCTTCGCGACCGCGTGGTGTTCGTCGGCGGCGCGGTGTCGCGGCCGATGGCCCAGGTGGTGACGGCGCAGCTGCTGTTCCTCGCCAACGAGGACCCGAAGGCGGAGGTCAGCATGTACGTGAACAGCCCGGGCGGCTCGATCACCGACGGGCTGGCGATCATCGACACGATGCGGTCGCTGCCGTGCCCGGTGGCGACCTACATCGTCGGCCAGGCCGCGAGCATGGCGAGCGTCATCGCCTGCTGCGGCGCCAAGGGCCGGCGCTTCGCGCTGCGCCACGCCGAGAACCTGATGCACCAGGGCCGCATCGGCGGCTTCGAGGGGCAGGCCACGGACCTCGAGATCTTCGCGCGCCAGATGCAGCGAATCGAGGACGTGTGCAACCGGCTGTACGCCGAGGCCACGGGCCACCCCGAGTCGAAGATCGCCGAGGACTGCGACCGCGACCTGTGGCTGGATGCCCAGGAGATGCTCGCGTACGGGCTGATCGACCGAATCATCGAACGCATGCCCGAGGCGCCGCACATCGTGCGGCCCGGGGCCTAGGACCGAGGAACGAACCATGACCCTGATCCCCATCGTCATCGAGAAGACCGGCCGCGGCGAGCGCGCCTACGACATCTACAGCCGGCTGCTCAACGACCGCATCGTCTTCCTGGGCGGCGGCGTCAGCGACGCGATGGCGAACCTGGTGGTCGCGCAGCTGCTGTTCCTCGCCAACGAGGACCCGAAGGCCGAGATCAGCATGTACGTCAACAGCCCGGGCGGCAGCGTGAGCGCGGGCCTGGGCATCGTCGACACGATGCGCTTCATCCCGTGCCCGGTGGCCACGTACATCATCGGCCAGGCCGCGAGCATGGGCAGCGTCATCGCCTGCAGCGGCACCAAGGGCCGGCGCTTCGCCCTGCCGCACGCCGAGAACCTGATGCACCAGCCGCTCATCAACGGCGTCATCGAGGGCCAGGCGACTGACCTGGAGATCCACGCGAAGCACATCCTGCGACTGCGCGAGAAGCTGTACCAGCTCTACAGCGAGAACACGGGCCAGACGAAGGACCGCATCCACTCGGACTGCGACCGAGACAAGTGGCTCAACGCGCAGGAGATGCTGGAGTACGGCCTGATCGACAAGGTGCTCGACCGCCTGCCCGGGAAATAGGTGCCAGGAACCCCTGTCCCCATTTCCCGGAGCGTCTCGCTCCGGACGGGTGTGCCATGGGCCGGAAAATGAGGGACAGGGGTTCCTGGCACCTATTTCCGCCGGCGCCGGCTGGCCATCGCCGCGAAGAGGAGCAGTGCGCCCGGCGCCGGGATCTCCTGCGCGCCGGCATCGAACGCGCCGCCGCCGTTCGGCGCGCGCGCGAGCATGGGCCGCACCGAGAGGTCGTCGCTCGAGAGGAAGAGCGTGCCGTCGAGGCGCGTCCAGAAGTGCCAGTGGTCGAGGTCGATCGGGGCATCTCCGGAGCGCATCGCGGCGGCCACGATGCCTGCGGCAGGCGAACCGAGCAGGGTCACCTCGAACGACGGTGCATCCTGGCCAGAGGCCAGGGCTGCCGCCACGACGGCGAAGGCAAGTTCCATGTCGAGAATCCTTCTCAGGGGATCCGCCCGAGGGCCCCGGAATCCGTTCCGTGGCCGGCCAGGCGCTTGGGGAGTGCCGCACGGGACGCGGCGCGGGAAGGATAGCCGCGCCGGGGCGCGCGCGGCGCCCACCTACGATGCGCGCCCGTCCCGCGGAGGATCCATGGCCGACGCCCAGCAGACCGAAGCCCTCGTTGCCGCCTTCCGCACCGACCACGACCGCGTCAAGCGCGAGGTGCAGAAGGCCGTCGTCGGCCACGAGCCGATCATCGACGGCATCCTCGTGTGCCTCTTCGCGGGCGGCCACGCGCTGCTCGAGGGCGTGCCGGGACTCGGCAAGACCCTCCTGATCCGGAGCCTCTCCCAGGCGCTGCAGCTGAAATTCGGGCGCATCCAGTTCACGCCCGACCTGATGCCGGCCGACGTGACCGGCACCACGATCGTGGTCGAGACGCCCCAGGGCCGCGACTTCCAGTTCCGCAAGGGCCCGCTCTTCGCGCAGATCGTGCTGGCCGACGAGATCAACCGCGCCACCCCGAAGACGCAGAGCGCGATGCTCGAGGCCATGCAGGAGCGCAGCGTCACCGTGGGCGGCACGACCTACCCGCTCGACAAGCCATTCTTCGTGATGGCCACCCAGAACCCGATCGAGCAGGAGGGCACCTACCCGCTTCCGGAGGCGCAGCTCGACCGCTTCTTCTTCAAGCTCGAGGTGGGCTACTCGACGCGCGCCGACCTGCGCGAGATCCTGAACCGCACCACCGCGGGCGCCGTGGACGAGCCGCAGAAGGCGATCGACGCCG
>VEQS01000099.1 GCA_018883105.1 Phycisphaerales bacterium | reverse complement strand
GTCGGATGGCCAGGGCCGCGGGCTTGATCACCATGCCCAGGACCTCGACGGCCAGGATGATCGGCACCACGAACCAGAGGCCCTTGTTGCGCACCAGCTCGGCGCCGCCGCAGAGGTGCTCGAGCGTTCCCTTGATGCCCAGCTCGCGGACCGACTGCCACTGGATGGCCAGGAACGCCCAGGTCGCCAGGCCGATGTTGACCGACAGGCTCGCGGTCGCGGTGCCGCCGATCCAGAGCATCGCGCCCTTGGCCGCGGCCTTCTCCTCCTCGGTGCCGTGGCCCGAGAGGCCGTGCACGATCTCCTGCACGTCCATCATGGGCACCAGGCCCATCATGTTGAGGACCAGCACGAAGAAGAAGAGCGAGAGGAGGAACGGCAGCCACGCCCGCGCGAGGCGCGCGCCCATGACCGGCTCGAGCATCTGCGAGTACAGGCCCTCGACCAGCACCTCGACCACCTGCGCCGAGCGGCCCGTGGTGATCCAGCGATCGTGCCCCTGCGACTCGGGGCCGATCCGGATGCGCGAGGCGGCCACGAAGAGCCAGGCCAGCACGATCACCGCGGCCACCACCAGCGAGACCACGCTGAGCTTCACGTCCGTCCCGAAGATGTCCGAGAAGGCGCTCGACTTGTCCAGGACGTGGCCGAGCGGGTTGGCGCCGGAGGCGAGGAGCGGGAAGGTCATCGGAAGGCGTCTCTAGAGACTTCGGTGCACGATCCGCACCACCGTCGCGGTCTCCGCCGCGAGGCATGCGAGGTAGGTCCCGACGACGGCCAAAACGGGGGTCATCCCGGCCGACGGGGCGGACCAATATACAAGCAAGCACACGCCCGGCACGACGACGAACCGGGCCAAGGTGGCCCCGAGCCAGAGGGATCCGCAGACGCTTGCCGGACGGGGTGTTGCGGACGTGAAGAGGGCGGCCGACAGGGCCGTGGCCAGACCCGCCCCGGCCGCCCCAAGGGGCATCGGCAGGGCCGCGGCGGCCGGATCCGCCGTCCACCGGGCCGCCACGGCGGCCGCCACGGTGCACAGGGCCGCCACCGCGAGCACCACCCCCAGCACGGGCCTCGGCGGGATGGCGATCTCCTGTTCCTTCGGAGGGCTCATCGACGGCTGCCCCGGCGCGCCGCGTCCAGCTCGCGGTTGGCACGCATCGCGCCGCGAATCAGCGTGGTCAGGCCCACGGCGATGCCCGCGATGCCACCGATCAGGAGGCCGGTCGGCGAGGAACCGAGCCACCGGTCGACCGCCCAGCCGATCAGCGCGCCTGCCACCACCTCGGAACTCGTCTGCATCCCCAGCCCCGCCATCCGCCAGCCGATGCTGGTTTCCGCTCGCTGCTGGGCACGGTCGGGACCTGCGGCCATCTCGGAGCGCAGGCTACCGGGCCCCCGGCCGGGCTAGACTTCTCCCTCCCATGGCGATCCGCGACTCAGAGATCCTCGACGTCACCCCGACGAAGCTCAACCGCACGGAGAGCCTCTACGTGGTGAACGTCTTCAAGGGCCTGGGGACGACGCTGCGCCACTGCTTCCAGAACATCGGCCGCAACGGGGCCAACAAGGACACCCTGTGGGTCGTCCAGTATCCCGAGCAGCGCCGCGAGCAGCGCGACGTCGAGGACGGCGGCGTCTACAAGCCCTACTTCCGCGGCGTCCACCGCCTGAACAAGGACGAGGACGGCCGGGTCCGCTGCGTGGCCTGCTTCATGTGCCAGACCGCGTGCCCGGCCCACTGCATCCACATCGTGGCCGACGAGAGCCCGTGGCCGGACCGCGAGAAGTACCCCAAGCAGTTCGACATCGACGAGCTGCGCTGCATCTACTGCGGGATGTGCGAGGAGGCGTGCCCCTGCGACGCCATCGAGCTCACGCCCGTCTACGACGTCACCGGCCTCAGCCGCCAGGAGCTCATCTTCGACAAGGCGAAGCTCCTGGAGATGTACGACCGCACGGTCGCCGACAAGCCGATGTGACCGGGGGCGGCTACTTGCCGCCCTTCTGCTTCTTGATGAGGTCTCCGATCAGGCCCCCGACGGCCTCGATCGCCTTTCCGGCGCCCTGCTGCGCGGCGCGCTCGTCGAAGACGAGCTTCACCTTCCGGTCGAGCTTCGCCGGGCGCCCGTCCACCTCGCCGAGCGGGCCGCGCATCGAGACCTGCAGTTGCAGCGCGTCGCCGAGGCCGAGGGACATCGTGTTCAGCGCGTTGGCGACGGATCCGCCGCCGTCCTCGTTCGGCAGGAGCCCGACCACGTCGCGCGCGACGGAGCCGAGCGGGTAGTTCGCCGCGATGCGGCGCGCGTAGGGCGGCTGCTTCGAGAGGTCGATGTCGCCCGAGAAGATGAGGCGCGTGCGCCAGCCTTCGCCCTGCCGCTCGATGCCGATGTCGAAGTCCTTGTAGGCGAGCTGCCCCGCGCGCACCGAGACCACCAGCGGGTTGATCACGCCGTCCACCGGCCGGCCCTGCGGCGACTGGAACACCTGCAGCAGGTTGAGGACTTCGTTGTCGGGGTTGCGCTCGAGCAGCACGTTGCCCACGACCAGTCGCAGGTCGGCGTCGAGCCGGGCCCGGTCGCCGTCAAGCGGGTACGAGAGCCGCTCCATGGTCAGCCGGATCGGCGTGCGGTCGTCGGCGAGGCGCACGTCGCGGAACACCGGGTTGATCGGCGCCAGGACGCGCTCGCGCAGCGGCTCCGACGGCACGAACTCCGCCACCGCCGGCTTGGCCCCCGGGATGCGCAGGAACCCGTCCTGCATGAGGAGGTCGGGCACGCGCACCGTGAGATAGCGGCTGGTCACCGTGATGGTGCCGGTCGCCGTGCCGGCACCCACGGACTGCACCGTCGCATCCGCCGAGATCTCGGGGCCCACCGCCTCCTCCAGCTCGCGGCCCATGCCGGTCAGCACGCCCACCACGCGCGTCGAGGCACGCTCGGCGCGCAGCGCACCGTCGATCCGCACGCGTGCGGCCGAGATGGCGCCGGACGCATCCGTCCAGTCGGCCACGGCGGCATCGAGCGCCACCGGCATGCGCTGGCTGCCGCTTCCGGCGAGCGAGGCGCGCGCGCGCACCTGGGCAGGCGCCTCGCCGCCCGGGGCATTCACCGACAGCGACAGCCCTTCGATCGTGAGCGCCTCGCCGTCCGAAGGCACGAGACGCAGCGGTTCCGCGGTGGCCTCGACGACCGCCGCCATGCCCCCGAGTGCGCTGCCGACCAGCCGCAAGCGCTTGATGTCGGCACTGGCGGCGAAGGCCGAGCAGTCGCGCCAGGGCGGCGTGGCCTTCTCGGCCGGCGTCGCGCCCGGTTCGGCCCTCGGCGGCGAATTCAGGATCGCCAGCACCTGCGCGGGCGGCACGTTCACCGACACGCGGCTGTCGGAAAGCTCGAGCGCATCGCCGCGGTACGTGCCCTTGAGCGAGGCGCGCAGGCGATCAAGCGTGCTTTCGGCGTCGAAGGCGATGCCGCCGTCGCGCGACTCGGCGCGCGCGGCGACGCGAGCGCCGCTTCCGATCTCGCGCCGGATGGACTCCTCGAGCGCAAGCAGCGCGCCCAGGCCATCGCCCGAGATGCGATCGAGCGTGGCGTCGGCACGCCATGCGGCCGGCGCGCCGGCCGCGCCCTGCGACCACGTGGCGTTCGCGGCAAGCGGCACGATCGTCACCGCCGTCTCGGCGCGCGGGCCGGCGGCCAGTTCAGCGCGCACGCGGGCCGTGACGCGCATCGGCGACGACAGGCTGCCCTCGCCCTCCACGTCCAGTCCGCGCACCACGAGGTCGGTGGCGGTACCCGCGATGCCGCCGACGGCAAGCGGGGCGGCAGTGATGCGCGCCTTGGCGGACGCGGGAAGCGCGAACGTCCACGGCACGGTGCGCGCAAGCGAGGTGCGCTCGACCGTGAGTGCAACGCGCGACGGCGCGCGCAGCACGGGGCCGGAGGGTCCGGCCGCCCACGCCATGAGCGCCGGCGTCACGGTGACGGCGGCGTCCGCGGTGACGTCCAGCGCGCGTTCGGACAGCTCGGCCTCCACGCGCACGGCGTCGCCGGCATCGGCGCGCACGGCGACGGCGCCCTTGCCCGCGAGCATCGAGCCCGCGTATTCGGCCGCCAGGGCGTAGGAGCCGCCCGAAAGCTGCCCGAGCACGTCGGCCGCGGCCGGCACCTCGCGAACGATGGTGTCGCGCGCGATGGCCGGCGCCTCGACACGCACGGTGAGCGCGGCGCGCTCGATCGCCTCGCGGGACATCGAACCAAGCGACTGCGCGCGGGCATCGGCGCGAATCGGCACGCCTTCGGCAGTAACCGCCACCGACGTGCGTGCATCCTGCCCAAGACGCTCGGTCACGACGGTCACCCGCAGGCCGGAGACCGTCAGCACCCGCGCGTCGGGCCCGTCGCCGAGCCGCAGCGCGACCGGTCCGCCGCCCGCACCCCGTGCCACCACGTCCACGTCGCACCCAAGCGCCGCCAGGTCGAACGCCCTCGGCGTCGGCATCACCACGCTGCGCACCGTGACGTCGGCCGCCACGGGCCCCCCCACCGGCACGCCGAATGACCCAAGGAGCGCCGGATCGATCCGCGCCGCGTTGATCGAGCCGCCCGAGGCCACGCGGATCGCCCCGTCGGCGGCGACGGCACCGGCGAGCGTCGCCGCCAGCGTCGGCGTGTCCAGGCGCACCGACCACGTCGGCGCATCGCCCGCGCCAAGCTCCGCCTCCAGCGTGCGCACCGTGTCGCCGAGGTCGCGCCGCAGGTCAAGGCCGGCGGACGCGGGCACGAATGGCGCGATGAGCGCGGTCGGGATCGCCGACGCGCGCAGCGACCCGTGCGCGCCAAGCGCCCCACCGCGCTTCACGCGGCCCTGCGCGCGGATCGGCCGCTCGCCGCCGGCGCGAGACGTCGCGTCGAGCGCCACGGACACGCCTTCTCCGACGGGGTCCGCCTGCGCCGAGAGGTTGAGCGCCACGACGTCGAGCGGCACCCGGCCGTCCCCGCCCGGCACGCGCAGGCCATCGAGCGACAGCGTCAGCTCGGCGTCGAATCGCAGCTGGTCGACCGGGAATGACCCGTCCGCCGACGCCGCAGGGACCGAGACGTCGCGTGCCGCGAGCACCAGCCGTGCCGGCGACGCCACGGTCACCTGCGCCAGTCGGTCGAGGAGCGCGGGCGCAAGCGTGGCGTCGAGTGCCACCGTCCGAAGCGTCGCGGCGCGCGTCGCCGGGTCGATCGACCCCGCCACCCGCGCCTTCACCCGCTCGCTCTGCAGCACGATCGACAGGTCGCCGCCGGACGCATCGGCGAACGACGCGTCGAGATCGACGCTCGGACCGACGTCCCGAACCAGTTCCAGGCCCATGTCGCGCACGAAGCGCTCGAACGGCGCCGTCGGCACGGTGGTTGCCACCACGCGACCGTGGATCGCGGCCAGGTCGAGCGACACCGCCCCATCCGGCGTGAGGAACCGGTCGATCGCCACGTCCGCCTGCACCGAGGCGGGCGATGCCCCCTCGATGGCGGCGCGAACGTCGGCCTGCACCGCGAGCGGACCCGCGAGGTTGGCGCTCGTCACCGTGATGGTGCCCTGCCCGATGCGCATCGACAGGCCGCCGGCCGCGAAGCCGACGTCGGTCGCGCGGACCGAGACGTTTGCGGTCGTTCCCTCGATCCGGCGCGTGCCGTCCGCCGCGAACAGCCCGCCGAACGTCGCGTTGAGGTCGAACGATCCCTTCTGCCCGAGGTACTCGGTGTCGGCCTTCAGCGCGACGACCGCATCACCGCCGGCCGCGGCGCGCACCTCACCCGTCGCACCGCGCGCGGCCGCGAACACCGAGCCATCGGGGTCGAGCACCTCCAGGCTGACCCCCTCGAGCGCCAGCCGGAGGCTGCGGATCCCTGCCGGCAGGCCCGGCGCGGCACCTGCGGCACCACCTCGCGGGGCCGGCGCACCCGGCGCGGATGGGACCGCCGGCGCGGCGTCCGGCGATTCCCTCGCCAGCGTCCCGATCGACAGCGATCCATCCGCCTCGCGCCGCGTGCGCACGCTCCCGGACATGCGCACGTCGAGCTCGGACACACCCGACGTGAGGAGCGTCCACAGCCCTTGCTCGAGCGTGGCCGACGCCGCCACCCGCGTGCCGCCGGCCGCGTCGTCGATCACCACGTCACGCACGGCGATCGGTCCGGACCATCCAAGCTCCAGCTCCCCGACCGACACCGTGCCGTTGACGCGGCCAGCCACCGCCGACAGCACCGTGCCGCGCAGGAATCCCATGCTCAACAAGGTCGGCAGCAGCGCGATGAGCAAGACGAGCACCGCCAGCGCGGACCCCCCCACGACCAGCACGGTGCGCAGCGTTCGGCGGGGACGGACGGACGATTCGTTCACGCGATCAGTCTACGAACGCGGGCCTTGGCGCCGCCGCGCCGGCATGCGGAGCCTTCCCCGATGCACCGGAATGCCGAAGCATCCGCTCGAGCGCCCGCCGCGCCAGCGCCTTCGCGTCCGGATGCACGTGGATCACGTTCGGCGCGCGGCCTTCCGCGATGCCGTCAAGGCACCAGAGCAAATGCTGCGGATCGATCCGGTACATCGTGGTGCACAGGCACTGGCAGTCGCTCAGGATGCGCACGTGCACGCCGCGCTCCGCGGCGGCGCGCGCCAGGCGGTTCACCAGGTGCACCTCGGTGCCGATCGCCCAGCGCGATCCGGCAGGCGCCTCCTCGATCGTGCGGATGATGTGCTCGGTCGAGCCGCTCCGGTCGGCGAGGTCGACGACGTCCTGCGAGCATTCCGGGTGCACCATCACGGTGATGCCGCCGCCCGAGGCATGCAGTGCCCGCACCTGCTCGACGTGTTCCGGCCGGAAGAGCTTGTGCACGCTGCAGTGGCCGGCCCAGAGCAGGACGCGCGCGCGCCGGATCGCCTCGGCGGAGAGGCCGCCCGACGGCCTGCGCGGATCCCAGAGCGCCGTGTCCGCCGCGCGGCCGGGCGTCGCGTCGAACTCGGTGACGAAGCCCTTGCGCTTGGCGGTGTTCCGCCCCAGGTGCTGGTCGGGCAGGAAGAGGATCTTCACCTCCTCGCCGTCGCCGAGCGGCTCGTCGCCGCCGGCGAGCGCCCAGTCGAACACCTCCGCGGCGTTCGAGCTCGTGCAGCACGCGCCGCCCTTCTCGCCGACGAACGCCTTGATCGCCGCGCTCGAGTTGACGTAGGTGATCGGGACGACCCGCGTGCGCGTGCCGCGCACCGCGCGCGCGATCGACTCCCATGCCTCGACCGCCTGGTCGAACTGCGCCATGTCGGCCATCGAGCACCCGGCCGAGAGGTCCGGCAGGACCACCCGAACCGAGTCGTCCGTCAGGATGTCGGCCGTCTCGGCCATGAAGTGGACGCCGCAGAACACGATCCACTCGCTGCCGCGGCGCCGAGCCTCGTCGGCGGCCATCTGGCTCAGCTTCAGGCTGTCGCCCGTGAGGTCGGCATGCTGCACCACGTCGTCCTGCTGGTAGTGGTGCCCGAGCACCAGGAGCCGCGCGCCGAGCTCCGCCTTGCGCGCGCGGATCGCGGCTGCGAGGTCCTCGTCGGGCATGCGCAGGTATCGGTCGGGCAACGCCGGCTGCCAGAGCATCGCGCAAGTGTAGGAAGGCGGTACTTTCCGCGCGTGGCCGACGACCGCCAGACCATCGTCCGCGCGCCCGCGAAGCTGAACCTCGCGCTCTCGGTGGGCCCGCCCGGGGCCGACCGCATGCACCCGATCTCGAGCTGGATGGTCACGCTCGACTTCGCCGACGACCTGCACCTGCGCCGCCTCGACGACGGCCGCGACTCGCTCTACGCGATCGTCTGGGCGCCCGACGCCCCGCGCCCGACCGACATCGACTGGCCGGTGATGAAGGACCTCGCGGTGCGCGCGCACCTGGCGCTCGAGCGCGCCACGGGGCGCAAGCTCCCGGTGCGCATGAAGCTCGAGAAGCGGATCCCCGTGGGCGGCGGCCTCGGCGGCGGCTCGAGCGACGCCGCCGCCATGCTGCGCGGGCTCGACGAGCTCTTCGGGCTCGGCCTCGGGGCCGACCGCCTCGCCGACATCGCCTCGGAACTCGGAAGCGACGTGCCCTTCCTGGTGCACGGCGGCAGCGCCATCGTCGAGGGCCTCGGCGAGCGCATCGAGCGATTGCCCGCGCTTCCCGACCTGCACGCGGTGCTCGCGTTTCCGTCGGCACCCTGCCCCACCGGCGCGGTGTACGGCAAGTTCGACCTGATGCGCCCGGACGCCGCGCTCGTCCCGACGCGCGTGCGCGAGCTCGCCGCGATGGCCACGCTCGCCCACGACGCGCCCTTCAACGACCTCGCCGCGCCGGCCGTCGCGGTGGAACCGGTGCTCGAGGACGACATCGCCGAGATCGGCCTTGCCACCGGGCGAACCGTGCACGTGGGCGGCAGCGGCAGCACGCTGTTCGTGGTCTGCGGCGGACGGCTCGAGGCCGACCTGCTTGCGGACCAGGTGCGCACGCGCGCCGGCCTGCCCGCGGTCGCGGCCTCGGTGCGCGGCCTCTGACCGCCCCGGCCGGGCAGGTGGGCGGCGCACCCGCCGCACTACCATCCTCGATCCTCGAGGAACGTCCCGTGAAGCGACACGACCCCACCGCCGCCCCCGCGCCCGCCTCGACCTTCGTGCCCGCGGCGCTCGACGCCACGAAGTGGGAGGCGCTGCAGCCGCTCTACCAGCAGCTCCTGGGACGCACGATCCACGACGCCGACGGCCTGGAGCGCCTGCTCCTCGACCGCAGCGAGCTCGACGCCGCCGCGGAGGAGGCCTCGGCCAACCTCTACATCGGCATGACCCGGCACACCGACGACGAGCTGGCGCGCCGGCGATTCCTCGACTTCGTCGAGCAGGTGGAGCCCCAGCTGAAGAAGGTCGGCTTCGAGCTCGACCGCAAGGTGGTCGAGTGCCCCTTCGCCGCCAGCCTCGACCCGTCCCGCTACGCCGTGCTGCTGCGGGGCCTGCGCCGTTCGGTCGAGCTCTTCCGCGAGGCGAACGTCCCGATCGAGACCGAGGTCACCAAGCTCGACCAGCAGTACAGCGAGATCAACGGCGCGATGACCGTCTCATTCGACGGCCAGGAGCGCACGCTGCCGCAGATGGCCAAGCACCTGGAGGAGACCGACCGCGCCCGCCGCCAGGCCAGCTGGGAGGCGGTCGCCGCGCGCCGCCTGCAGGATGCGGACCGGATCGACGACCTCTTCGACCGGATGCTCGCGCTCAGGCACCGGATCGCCCTGAACGCGGGATTCCAGAACTTCCGCGACTACCAGCACGCGCGCATGCAGCGCTTCGACTACACGCCCGCCGACTGCGAGCGATTCCACGAGGGCGCCGAGAAGGTCTGCGTGCCCCTGATGCGCAAGCTCAACGCCGAGCGCGCAGGCGCGCTCGGCCTGCCGAAGCTGCGCCCCTGGGACCTGAAGGTCGACCTGAAGGGGCGCGGGCCGCTGCAGCCCTTCGAGGGCGCGGACCAGCTGGTCGACCGCTCGAGCCGGGTGTTCCACGCGATGGACGCCGAGCTCGGCGCCATGTTCGACAGCATGCGCTCCGGGGACTGCCTGGACCTGGAGAGCCGCAAGGGCAAGGCCCCGGGCGGCTACCAGTACCAGCGCCAGCGCAGCCGCCGGCCGTTCATCTTCATGAACGCCGCGGGCCTGCACCGCGACGTGATCACCATGGTGCACGAGGCGGGCCACGCCTTCCACAGCCTGCTCTGCGCGCATGACCCGCTGGTGGCCTACCGCGGCAGCCCGATGGAGTTCGCCGAGGTGGCCAGCATGAGCATGGAGCTCCTGACCTTCCCGCACCTGGGGGAGTTCTATTCCGCGCACGACGCCGACCGCGCGCGCCGCGACCACCTGGAGTCGCTGTGCACGATGATCCCCTGGATCGCCACCGTCGACGCGTTCCAGCACTGGATCTACCTGAACCCGACGCACACGCGCGAGCAGCGTGCCGCGGAGTGGGTGCGCCTCAACGACCGCTTCGGCGCCGACGTCGACTGGACGGGCCACGAGGCCTCGCTGCGCTCGATGTGGCACCGGCAGCTCCACATCTTCGGGCTGCCCTTCTACTACATCGAGTACGGCATCGCGCAGCTGGGCGCCCTGCAGATGTGGCTCCAGTCGCGCCGCGACCCGCAGCGCGCGCTGGCCAACTACAAGAAGGGCCTCTCGCTCGGCGCGAGCCGGCCGCTTCCCGACCTCTTCGCGGCCTCCGGCCTGCGCTTCTCCTTCGGCCCCGAGACCATGGGCGAGCTGGTCGACGAGGTCGGCAAGGACCTCGCGACGCTCCCGGCCTGAGCATTCCCCGCCACACACGGAACCACACGACCATGAAGGACGTCCTCGTACTCGGTGCCGGCAAGATCGGCCGGATGGTGTGCAGCCTCCTGCAGTCCTCGGGCGACTACCGCGTCGCCGTCATGGACTCGAGCGAACGCTCGGTCCGGGAGACGCTCGCCCTCGCCCCGGGCGCCAAGGGCCTCGCCGGCCGCTTCGACGACCAGGCGGCGATCGACCGCGGCCTCGACGGCGCGTGGGCGGTGGTGAGCTGCGCGCCGTTCTTCTGCAACCCGATGATCGCCGAGCGCGCCAAGGCCAAGGGCGTCCACTACCTCGACCTCACCGAGGACGTCGCCGTCACCAAGAAGGTGATGGAGCTCGCGCGCGGCGCGAAGACCGCGTTCATCCCGCAGTGCGGCCTGGCGCCCGGCTTCATCACCATCGCGGCCAACAGCGTGATCTCGGGGATGACCGACCTGCACGAGGTGCGCATGCGCGTGGGCGCGCTGCCGGAGTTCCCGTCGAATGCCCTGAAGTACAACCTGACCTGGTCGACCGACGGCCTGATCAACGAGTACATCCAGCCCTGCGAGGCCGTGGTCGACGGCAAGGTGGTCACCGTGCCGGCCCTGGAGGGCCTGGAGCACATGACGATCGACGGCACCGAGTTCGAGGCCTTCAACACCTCGGGCGGCCTGGGCACCTTCGCGCTCACCCTGGAGGGGAAGGTGAAGCACCTCTCCTACAAGACGATGCGCTAC
>VEQS01000003.1 GCA_018883105.1 Phycisphaerales bacterium | reverse complement strand
CGTCTACACCGAGTGGTACTGGAAGTGCGACCTGCACAACATCTTCCACTTCCTCTCGCTGCGCATGGACCCGCACGCGCAGATGGAGATCCAGGTGTTCGCGCGCGCGATGTACGAACTGATCCGCCCGATCGTGCCCGTGAGCTGCGAGGCCTTCGAGGACTACCGCCTGGAGGGCATGCACCTGACCCGCCTGGAGGTCGAGGCGATGCGCAGCGGCACGCCGCTGGCCACCGACAACAAGCGCGAGATCGCCGAGTGGGAGGCGAAGCGCGTGCGGCTTGGGCTGGGGTGAGCGTGTCCGGCGGCGCGCCCCGTGTCGCCGTCAGCGCCGGTCGGCGTCCGGCGGCTTGGTGACCAGGCCGACGAGCGGCTTGTCCGGGGCCACCTGGATCTGCACCAGGACGATGGGCGTCGGCTGGTAGTAGCGGAACCACCCGCCCGGGAACGGTCCCTCGCCGCGCTCGTCCCAGAAGCTCTCGACCGGCAGCTCGAGGGTGCGGCCGGAGCCGAGTTCGTCGACATGGCGCACGTAGCGCTGGTTGAGCCAGAGGTCGAAGTCGCGGTAGGTGGTGCCCGTGGCGTTCACGAGCTTGATGTTGCCGTTGCCGATGTCCGGGATCACCTGGATGTCGACGAGCGAGCCCTGCCCGAGCTGCGCGGGATAGGCCCGCGTCGCCTTCGTCGGGTCGTACGGGTAGCGCTGGCACGCGCCCGCGGCGGTGCAGGCGACGGCCGCGAGGACCACGAGGACCTTGGGAAGCGCGCGCATCGGCGCCCGTAGTATGCCCCAGTCCGAAGGTCCGCGCACCATGGGCGTCGAGCTCGAACCCTCCGCCATCCCCCCGCGCACGCTGTCGCGGCCGGTCGCGGAGACTGCCCGCATGGTGCGTGCCGATCCGCGCATCCTGGCGCATGTCCCGGGCTTCGACGCGCCCTTCTTCCAGGCGGGGCTGGCCGGCTACTCCGACGGCGCGATGCGGCTGGTGGCGCGCACGCACGGGGCCCCGTTCTGCGTCACCGAGGCACTCCTCGACCGCACGCTCATCAACGGCGGCAAGGGCCGGCGCAAGGAGGATCCCGACCTGATCGCGAGCGAGGTGGGGATGGGCGAGCTGGAGGAGAACCGCGCCGCGGGGCTCGACGACCACCCGATCGCCGGGCAGATCATGGGGAGCGACCCCGACGAGATGGCCCGGGGCTCCGAGATCCTGGCCGGGATGGGCTACGAGGTGATCGACGTGAACCTGGCGTGCCCGGTGAAGAAGATCCGCCGGCGTGCGCGCGGCGGCCACTTCCTGGCGCACCCGGGGGATGCCGTCGACATCCTGCGCGCCGTGCGCGCGGCGGTGCCGGCGTCGATCCCCTGCACCGTCAAGCTGCGCCGCGCCTACGACGACACCCCGTCGATGGCCATGGCCTTCGAGCGCATCTTCGACGCGGCGTACGAGCACGGGTACCTCTGGGCCACCGTCCACTGCCGCACCGTTGAGCAGCGCTACACGGGCCCGGGGCGCTGGGAGTTCCTGCGCGACCTGGTGGCGCGCCACCCCGACCGGCCGATCTTCGGGTCGGGCGACATCTGGACGGTGCACGACGTCTTCCGCATGATGGACATGTGCGGCGTGCACGCGGTGAGCGTGGCGCGCGGCTGCATCGGCAACCCGTGGATCTTCCGCCAGGCGCGCGAGATGATGGCCGGGCGCGCGCCGGTCGGGCCGTCGATCGCCGAGCAGCGCGACGTGCTGCTGGCGCACTGGCGCTTCAGCGAGGTGATCCATGGCGCGCCGCGCACGGGGCGGCACATGCGCAAGTTCGGCATCAAGTTCGCGCGCCACCACCCGTGGGCGGCCGACGTGAAGCACGACTTCATCCGCTGCGAGACCGGCGCCGAGTGGACGGCGGTGATCGACCGCCACTACGGCGAGGCCGCACAGGCACGCGCGCACGCGATGGGGTGGGCGCCCGCGGTGGTTCCGGAGGACGGTGCCGCGGCCGCGATGGACGGTGCCGACACGTCATGCGAGGTGCCGGAGGCGTGAGCCGCGCGCGCCGGCCAGGCGCAGCGGCCCCGGCGTGAAGCACTCGACGGCGCCGGCGTGCGGCGCGGCCTCCGGGTCACGGCGTCCGGCGACCGCCAGGACGAGGCGTGCGCGCTCTCGTGCGGCGCCGGGAACGAGCCCGAACGACAGGCTTGCGCCGAGCCCGTCGCCCGTGCCCGCGCGTTGCGCGTCGAGCCGGTCGGCGCGTCCGGTCGCGAGGTCGCACACGTACGCGGCGCCGGCGTCCTCGCCGAGCAGGTCATCCCCGGGTGAGCCGATGGCCGCCGTGTCGCCCAGGATCGCGAGCGCGCTGCCGAACCCCGCGCCCTCGCCTGCAGCATCGTCCGGAGCGACCGTGCGCACGCGGCGCCACCCGGCGGGCGAGAGCTGCCAGTGCTCCACGGCGCCGACCCGCGGCGTGCCCGCGCCCCATGGGCGTGCGACCGGCGCACCCACCAGGAGGTTTGCGCCCGCGAGTGCGACGGCGGCACCGTGCCATCCGACCGCACCCGCGGACGCGCGCAAGGTGACCTCGAGCCGCCACGCATCGCCGTGGCGGCGGAACACATGCACGGCGCCGGGGCGGGGCGTGCCGGTCCCCGCCCCGGGCTCGCCGACGGCGATGCGATCGCCGTCGGTCGCGATGGATGCCCCGAACCGTCCGCTCGTGGACTGCGTCGGTGGGGCAAGCCGTGCGATGGGTCGTGCGTGCAGCGTGCCGTCGGGGCCCGCCGCGATGCCGAAGACGTCGACCGCTCCGGCGTCGGCGGCGTCCGGGCCGCCGTCGGCGCGCGGGCTGCCGACGGCAAGCAGGTCACCGGCAGCGGCCACGGCCGCTCCGAACTGGGCACCGGGCTCGGCGCTCGGCGGCGCAAGCACGGTGGCGCCGCGTTGCCCGGGCGCGTGCAGCAGCACGTGGCCGGCGTCGCACGCATCGTGCCCGCACCCGGCATGCGGTGCGCCCAGCGCCACCACGCGGGCCGTGCATGCGATCGCCGCGCCGATCCCGGCCGAGCGGTCGGCACCGGGATGCGTGAGCGTCATCCACGCCGCGGCCTCGGACGGCCATCCGTGCGGCAGCGTCACCGCATGCACCCGCGCGGGCCCGTCGCCGACATCCATGTCGCGCGACGGGCCGATCCAGAGTCGGCCGTCCGGGCCGAAGGCGACGCGCGGCCCGACCGCCGCCCGGTCGGCCGAGGCCGCCTCCAGGACGCCGAGCGGCCGCCAGCGAACCGGCGGTCCCTCCGCGCCCCAGGCGCCGGCCGCGGACAGGCACGCCGCCGTCACGACGATGAACGCTTCGCGTTGCATGCGTGCATGGTGGGCATGGCGCGGACGCGTTCCGGGAAAGGCCGCCATTTTTCCCGAGATTCCCGCCGGGCATCCGTGCATGGCGGGTTCCTACGATGCGCCTGGTCCGCGGGCCCCACGTGGCCCGCCGCACCAGGACACCCCCCACCATGCATGCCGCCAACGAGACCTATTCCGACGGATCCGCCACGTACGAGGGCTACCTGGCCTTCGACGGGGCACGCACGCAGCGCCGGCCTGGGGTGCTCGTCTTCCACCAGTGGTCGGGATGCTCGGCGTTCGAGCGCGAGAAGGCGGAGTGGCTCTCGGGGCTCGGCTACGCGGCGCTTGCGGTCGACATGTACGGCGCCGGCAAGCGCGGTTCGAACCCCGACGAGAACGGCGCGCTCATGACCCCGCTCGTCAAGGACCGCGGCCTGCTGCGCCAGCGTGCCGAGGCGGCCATCCGCCACCTGAAGTCGCTTCCCATGGTCGATGCCGACCGGATCGGCGCGATCGGCTTCTGCTTCGGCGGCCTGTGCGCGCTGGATGTCGCGCGGTGGGGAACGCCCGGCGTGCGCGGGGTGGTGAGCCTGCACGGTCTGCTCGGCGCCTTCGAAGCCGCGCAGGTGCGGCGTGCCACCACGATGGGTGCGCGCGTGCTGGCGCTGCACGGCTGGAACGACCCGATGGCGCGCCCGCAGGCGGTGCTCGACTTCGCGCGCGAGATGCACGACCACGGCGCCGACTGGCAGGTCCACGGCTTCGGCGGCTGCGGCCACGCGTTCACGAACCCGCAGGCGCAGGACGCGGCGAACGGCATGCAGTTCAACCCGCTCGCCGACGCGCGCAGCTTCGAGATGACCAAGGACTTCCTGGCCGAGGTTTTCGGGCCGCACTGGGATTTGCGCGTCAAGACGTGCCCGTGGCCAAAGGCGGGATGAGGCCCCGGCCGGCGCCCCGTCAGCCGGCCGCCGCGTCCCATCGGGCGCGCAGCCCGGCGGCCGCGGCATCGGGGGCGGTGGCCGTCCACGTCTCGCCGGCGCGCGCCGCCAATCCGAGGCGCGCGAGCTTCGCGAGGGCGTCGTCCACCTCGAAGTCGCAGTGGCGCCCGGTGCGTTCGTGGATCCACCGCTCGATCCGCTCGTCGAGCGCCCGCTCCGACGCGGGCCCGTGCGCGTGCAGGAACGCCCACGCGAGCACCGACTCCTTGGCTTCCTCCTCGAACGCCTCGTCGATCACGCGAAGGAACGCGCCGGCCTCGCTGTCGAGCGTCTGGAAGTAGAGCGTGTTCGAGTGCGCGTTGGCGTACTCGAGCCGTCGCTTCTGGTACTTGGTCCACGCGCCCATGGTGATCCCGAGCAGCGTGAACGATCCGGCCGCCACCAGGCCCCAGCCGCCGCTTGCGACCGGATGTTCCTGCTGGAGGCCGATCCAGAACTTGACCAGGCCGATGATCGCGGTGATCGAGAAGAGCACCTTCGACGCCGCCAGCCCGATGCTGATCGCCGCCGGCACGAAGACGACCGCCTGGTCGATGCGGCGCATTCGCAGCCGCGTGTTCGGCAGCAGCATCTCCATGTCGGGCACCGGGATGCCTCGGAAGAGCTTCAGGTTCAGCCGCACCGGTCGGATGTCCGCACCGCCGTGGCCCTTCACCCGGGCGTCCTGCGCGGGCGCGTCGTTCATGCAGGTCAGGACGAACACGCGGTCGAGGACGTCGAAGTCGACGCGCCGCCTGCGCAGCCCGAACAGCGACACGATGACCTCGCTCCGTCGCTCCTTGCCGCGGGCATGGATGTGCATGGCGCTGAACGCCTCCATGTCCACCTCGATCCGCACCGCCGAGAGGGCCTGCGACTCGAACGCCTCCTGCAGCTCGGCGCCGCTGATCTCGCGGTAGTTGGCGCGCTGCATCAGCTCGCCGAGGGCGGCCACCAGCGCTCCCCATGCGGGCGACTCCGGGCCGCCGCCCGCGCCGACCGTGGCCTCATGCAGCCGCTTCAGGGTGTCGGCGCGCGTGCCGGCCTCCAGGCGAAGCAGCGCCACCAGGAGCCGCACGGTCTTGGCCGCGGGCGTGCCGGGACGAGCGTGGTCCGCCTCGGTCCAGCGCAGCACCTCGTCGAGCGTCGCCGGGATCGAGTGGTCGGTGGGCCGGGCAGGAGTCATGGCCGGGCGCGAATGGTAGTGAGCGCCGACGCACGCACCGTGCGTTCCGAATACCTTGTGCCGATGAGCGACACCTTCGCGGACATCGGGCTCGGTGCGGACCTCGTCGCGGAGCTTGCTTCGCTCGGCTACGAGGAGCCGACGCCGATCCAGCGCGCGGCGATCGGGCCGCTGCTTGCGGGGCGCGATCTCCTCGGACAGGCGGCGACCGGCACCGGCAAGACGGCGGCGTTCGCGTTGCCGATCCTGCAGCGGCTCGCGGACCAGCGCCCGGCCCCGGGCCGCCCGCTTGCCCTCGTCCTCGTGCCCACGCGCGAACTCGCCGTCCAGGTGTCCGAGGCCTTCCACCGCTACGGGCGCAAGCTCGGCACCTCGGTGGTGCCGATCTACGGCGGCCAGGAGTTCCACCGCCAGGTGGCGGGGCTTCGTCGCGGGGCGCACGTGGTGGTGGCGACGCCGGGGCGCGCGCTCGACCACCTTCGGCGCGAGACGCTCGACCTCGCCGACGTGCGCATGATCGCACTCGACGAGGCCGACGAGATGCTCGACATGGGCTTCGCCGAGGACCTCGAGCTGATCCTGGAGGCCGCACCCGAGACCCGGCAGACGGCGCTCTTCTCCGCGACGCTGCCGCCGCGCATCGCGGCCATCGCGGAGCGGCACCTGCGCGACCCGGAGCGCATCCTGATCGCGCGCGACGCCGCGAAGCCCGGGTCGATGCCCAAGGTCCGGCAGGTGGCGTACATCGTGCCGCGCGCACACAAGGTGGCGGCGCTCGGCCGCGTGCTCGACCTCGAGTCGCCGACGCTCGCGCTCGTCTTCTGCCGCACGCGCCTGGACGTCGACGAGCTGGCCGACCGGCTGTCCGGCCGCGGGTACCGCGTGGCATCGCTGCACGGCGGCATGTCGCAGGCAGAGCGCGACCGCGTCATGTCGCGCGCGCGCGGCGGCACGGTCGACCTGCTCGTGGCCACCGACGTCGCCGCGCGCGGGATCGACATCGAGCACCTGACGCACGTGGTGAACTTCGACGTGCCATCTTCCACCGAGGCGTACGTGCACCGGATCGGGCGCACGGGTCGCGCCGGGCGCGAGGGCGTGGCCATCACTCTGGCCGACCCGCGCGCGCACCGGCTGCTGCGGAACATCGAGCACGCGACCAAGCAGCGGATCGCCATCTGCACCGTGCCGACGCCGCGGGACGTCAAGGCGCACCGCATGGACATGACGCGCGCGGCCGTGCGCGACGCCGTGGTCGCCGGCGACCTGGATGCCTACCGGGCCGTGGCGGAGGCGCTGGCATCCGAGTTCGACCCGATGGACGTGGCCGCCGCGGCCATCCGGCTGGCGCACGAGGCGTCGGAAGGAGACGGGGATGGCGACGCCCACGACGAGCCGCACATCCCCGTCATCGAGAGCTTCGCGCGACCGCAGCGCGCCCCCGGGCGCGCCGAGTCGAGCGACATGGTGCGCATCTACATCTCCGGCGGCACGCGGATGGGCATGCGTCCCGCCGACATCGTCGGTGCGATCGCCAACGAGGCGCGGGTGAACCCGCGCTCCATCGGCGACATCGAGATCGCCGAGGGATACTCTCTGGTCGAGCTCCCGGCGCGCGACGTCGACCACGTGATCCGCTCGCTGCGCGGCGCCACGATGCGCGGGCGCAAGCTCAAGGTGAACCGCGACCTCGGGATCCGGCCGAAGAAGTGAGAATCCCGATCGCAGCAGGAGCCAAGCCATGGAACACGCCCAGCGCCACCTTCCCGACGGCTACGTCATCCGCGCGATGCGCGACGGCGACCATGCCGAGATTTCCGCGATCTGCGCCGACGTCTACCCGACCGAGCGGCCCTATACCGAGGGCGAGCTTCGCGCCCACCACGCGCTCTTCCCGGAGGGGCAGTTCGTGGTCGAGCACGTGCCGTCGGCCGCGGTCGCGGGCGCGCACTTCACGCTCCTCGTCAACATGATGCACTTCCATGTCGACGACTCGTGGGATGCGCTGACGGCAGGCGGGACGTTCTCCGACCATGACCCGAAGGGGCACACGCTGTACGGCGCCGACCTCTTCGTGCATCCCGGGCACCAGCACCATGGGCTCGGGCGCGCGCTCACCGAGGCGACGCGCGGCCTGGTGCAGGCGAAGCGGCTCTGGCGCATGGTGGGCGGCAGCCGCATGCCAGGGTATGGCCGCGTCTCCACGGCGATCGCGCCGGACGACTACATCGGGCGCGTGAAGCGCGCCGAGGTCACCGACCCGGTGCTGACCGCGCACCTGCACGACGGCTGGGACGCGATCACGGCGATCCGCGGCTACCTGCCGCACGACGAGGAGAGCGCCGGCTGGGCCGCGGTCATCCAGTGGGTGAACCCCGAGTGCCCGCCGCCGGCGGAGTTCGACCTTTCGCGCGTGCCGCGGAAGGCCTGACACGCGCTCGGTACGCTTCGCGGCCGATGCAACGACGCGCCGCCATCGTCGCCGCCCTGCGCACGCCCGTGGGGCGGCACGGAGGCTCGCTTGCCACGGTCCGACCCGATGACCTGGCTGCGCACGTGATCCGTGCGGTGGTGGACCGCAGCGGCATCGACGCCGCACTGGTGGACGACGTCTACTTCGGCGCCACCAACCAGGCCGGCGAGGACAACCGCAACGTCGCGCGCATGGCTGCGCTGATCGCGGGGCTGCCTGAGACCGTTCCCGGTGCGACCGTGAACCGGCTCTGCGCGTCGGGCCTGGAGGCGATCCATGTGGCGGCGCGCATGATCGAGTCGGGGCAGGGCGATGTCTACGTGGCCGGCGGCGTGGAATCGATGAGCCGTGCGCCGTACGTCCTCTCCAAGAGCGAGCAGGCGTTCGGTCGCACGCAGGAACTCGTCGACACGACCATCGGCTGGCGCTTCGTGAATCCTCGGCTTGCCGCGAAGCACCCGCCGATCTCGCTCGGCGAGACGGCGGAGAACGTGGCCCGCGCGCATTCGGTGACCCGCGATGACCAGGACCGATTCGCGCTCGCGAGCCAGCAGCGCTGGGCCGCGGCGCACGCCGCCGGGCGCTTCGCCGACGAGGTCGTGCCGGTCGACGTGCCGCAGGGCAAGGGGCCCGCGAAGCGGTTCGACGCGGACGAGCATCCGCGCCCGGACACCACGATGGAGAAGCTTGCGGCGCTGAAGCCCGCGTTCTCGAAGGCCGCGGACGCGACCGTGACCGCCGGCAACTCCTCCGGGATCAACGACGGGGCGGCGGCGCTGCTCCTCGTCGAGGCATCGCGCGCGAAGGATCTTGGCCTCGTGCCGCTCGCCTACGTCGGCGCGGGTGCCTCCGCGGGCGTCGATCCGGCGCACATGGGAATCGGCCCGGTGCCGGCGATCCGCAGGCTCGCCGCGCGCACCGGCATCGCGCCGGGGTCGGTGGACCTCGTGGAGCTGAACGAGGCGTTCGCCGCCCAGGCCGTCGCCTGCGTGCGTGGACTCGGGCTCGATCCGGCGCGTGTCAACGTGAACGGCGGCGCGATCGCCATCGGCCACCCGCTCGGGGCGAGCGGCGCACGCATCACGGTGACGCTGGTGCACGAGATGGTCCGCCGCGGCGCGCGGCGCGGCATCGCCTCCCTCTGCGTCGGCGTGGGGCAGGGCCTCGCGGTGATGGTCGAGCGCGAGTGAGTCGCGCCGGGGCGCCTGCGGCGCTCAGGCCGTCGCCATCCGCCGGAAGCCGGATTCCATCGCCGCCACCAGCGCGTCGACCTCCGACTCCGTCATCGGCGTCGAGAGCATGCCCGTGCACGTGCCCACCATCAGGAAGCCCTCGGCGAAGAGGTGCTCGAGCATCAGCTTGAGCCGCTTGTTCTCCTCGGGGGTCGCGTAGGCCTCGCGGTAGTTGGCGGGCACGGCGGCCTTCATGTGCACGCGGAACATCGATCCGCCGCCGGTGACGCTCGCGGGTGCGCCGGTGCGTGCGATGGCCTCGGCGATCCCGTGACGTGCCCGGTCGCCGAGCGCGTTGAGTCGCGCGACGGCCGGGCGGTCGAAGTGCTCCATCGCGATTCGGCCCGCGGTCATGGTGACCGGGTTCGCCGAGAACGTGCCCGAGAGCGGGAAGAGGAGCTTCGGCGCGCCGGGGTTGAGGACCTCCATGACTTCGGCCCGGCCCGCGAGCGCGCCGACCGGGAAGCCGCCGCCGATCATCTTGCCGAGCGCGGTCAGGTCGCCGTGCACGCCGTAGCCCTGCTGCGCGCCGCCGTACTCGGTGCGGAAGGTGATGACCTCGTCGAGGACGAGGAGCGCGCCGTTTCGCGACGCCCACTCGCGCATGGCCTGCACGAACGCCCTCGATGCGGGCTTGAGGCCCACCCGGTGCGGCATCAGGTCAAGGAGCACGCAGGCGAGGTCCGCGCGGTGCTCGTCAAGCAGCGCGATCGAGCGGTCGACGTCGTCGAAGGGGATGACCACCACGTCCTCCATTGCCGACTGAGGCGCGCCGTGGACGAGCGGCACGCGGTTGGGGTGGTCGATGCTGCCCCAGTCCTTGGGGGTCGATCCCTGGCTGGTCTCCACGTAGTCGTAGCCGCCGTGGTAGGCGCCCTCGACCTTGGCGATCTTCGGCCGGCCGGTGAAGGCGCGCGCGGCCTTCAGCGCCGCCATCACCGCCTCGGTGCCGGAATTGACGAACCGGATGCGGTCGAAGCCGCCGCTGCGCGAGCAGACGTGCTCGGCATGCAGCACCTCCTGCTCGGTGGCCATCATGAACGCGGTGCCCTTGGCGAGCTGCGCGGCCACGGCCTGCACCACCGGCGGGTACGCATGTCCGTGGATCAGGGACGCCACGTTGTTGGCGAAGTCGATGCGCGTGACGCCGTCGATGTCGGTGACGCGGCAGCCCTCGCCGTGCGCCACGTAGGGCGGCACCGACGACCAGAGCACGGTGTTGCGGCTCACGCCGCCCGGCATCACCTTCTTGGCGCGCTCGAAGAGCTCGGCGCTGCGGCTGGCGGTCGGGACGGGTGCGGATGCGTGCGCAGTTGCGGGGGTTGCCATGGTCAGGCTCCTGCCTGGCGCGTGCGGTCCTGCAGGATCGGCGCGCCGGTCCGTTCCTGCAGGTAGTCGAAGCCCACGCCGGGGGCGAGTTCCACCAGCCGGAAGCCCTGCGGCGTCACGTCGATGACGGCAAGGTCGGAGTAGACGCGCGTCACCACGCCGCGTCCCGTGAGTGGGTACGTGCAGCGCTCGACGAGCTTCGGCGTGCCTTCCTTGGTGACGTGCGTGGTCATCACGAACACGCGCTTCACGCCGGCCACGAGGTCCATCGCCCCGCCGACGGCGGGAATCGCGTCGTCGGTGCCGGTCGACCAGTTGGCGAGGTCGCCGTTCGCCGCCACCTGCAGCGCGCCCAGCACGCTGAGGTCAAGGTGCCCGCCGCGGATCATCGCGAAGCTGGTGGCCTGGTCGAAGAACGCGGCGCCCGGCATCATGGTGACGCGGCGCTTGCCCGCGTTGATGAGCTCGGGGTCGCCCGCGCCGGCGGCAGGGGAGGGGCCCATGCCCAGGAGCCCATTTTCCGTGTGGTAGACGAGCGTCCGCCCGGCGGGCACGTAGCGCGCGACGAGCTCGGGAATGCCGATTCCCAGGTTCACGTACGAGCCGTTGGGGATGTCCTGTGCGACGCGCTCGGCGATGCCCTCGCGGGTCCAGCCGATGGCCTCGGGCGCGGCAGGCTTCGTGCCGGGTGCCGCGCTCATGGGTAGCTCGCCCCCGCCTCGTTGAGTGCCGACTCGAGCGCGGGCTCCGGCACGTGCACCACGCGGTCGACGAAGATCCCGGGCGTCACGATCGACTCGGCGTCGAGCGCACCGGCGGGGACCACGTCCGCCGCCTGCACGACGGTCACCGCCGCGGCGGTCGCCATCATCGGCGCGAAGTTGCGCGCGGTGCGGTGGTACATCACGTTGCCGTGCGTGTCGGCGGTGCGTCCCTTGATGAGCGTGAAGTCGGCGCGCAGGCCGTGCTCGAGGACGTGCTCGCGGCCGCCGAACTCCCGTACCTCCTTGCCCTCGGCGAGCGGCGTGCCGGCGGCGGTCGGCGTGTAGAAGGCGGCGATGCCCGCGCCTCCGGCGCGGATCCGCTCGGCGAGCGTTCCCTGCGGCACCAGCTCGAGCTCCACCTTGCCGGCACGGTAGAGATCGGGGAAGACGGTCGACCCGGCGGTCTTCGGGAAGGAGCAGACGACCTTTCGCACCCGGCCGGCGCGGAGCAGCGCCGCGAGTCCCACGAGCCCGGTGCCGGTGTTGTTGCTCACGACCACGAGGTCCTTCGCGCCCTGGTCGATCAGGGCGTGGATCAGCTCGATCGGGCTGCCGGCCTCGCCGAAGCCGCCGATCATGACCGTGGCGCCGTCGAAGACGTCGGCCACGGCCTCGCGCACGCTCGCGAGGCGCTTGTCGATCATCGGCAGGCGGGCGCGGGCACCGGCGGCGCGGCGTGCGTCACCCGCGCCATCTTGACGCGCGAGTAGTCGTACAGCCCGGCCTCGTCGAAGAGCACGCGGTCGCTGTAGCCGTCGAACCACAGCGACTCGGGGTTGCGGCCCACGATGCAGACCTTGCCCTTGTCGGCGGCGGCGCCGGAACTGCGCAGGATCTTGAAGATCACCACGCCGTTCTCGCTGCCCTTCAGGCCCGGGATCGGCTTGTTGGTGACGGCGTTGACCTCGGTCTTCCCCTTGTAGTGGGTGATCGAGAGCCGCGCGTGCTGCTCGACGCCGGAAAGGCCCTTCTGCGACTCGTTGAGGATCTGCCAGGCGCGCTCGATCGGCACGTTGAAGGCGCGGTAGGCGATGATGTCGCGGCCGCAGAAGAAGTAGTGGTTCTCGCCGCCGGCGCGCTTGAACTCGCGCTGCAGGATGCGCAGGGCGTCCGGGTCGTCGTTGATCCCCTTGATGATCGGGGACTGGTTCTCGACGCTCAGCCAGCCGCGCGACGCCAGGCGGCGCATCGCGTCGCCGGTCGCGGGCACCCACTGCAGGAAGCCCTGGCCGTCGCGCACGTACTCGCCGCCGGCGTCCTTGGCCAGGAACTCGTCGGGGTGCTCGAAGTGCACCACGATGTGCAGGCCGACCTCGGGGTACGCCTTGTGGAAGTTGTCCAGCATGGCCACGAACGCCTCGTCGAAGCGCTGCGGGTAGAAGGCCATTTCCTTGGTGCCGATGCGGATCGACTCGATGCCGGCTTCAGCCAAGGCCGCCAGCCACGCGGCGATCTTGGTGTTCTGGAGCACCATCGCGTCGCCGCCGGACATCAGGATCTCGCGAAGCTTCTCGCGCCCGCAGACCGGGTGACGGCCGCCGTTGGCGGCGACCTCGGCGTTGAAGCGCTTGACGTATCCAATGACGTCGGGAATGTTGGCCAGGCCCTTCTTGGCCACCGTGCCGTCCTGGCGCTTGATCTCCTTGCGGGCGATCAGCTCCTCGCGGTAGCAGAAGCGGCAGTGGGCCGAGCACGTGGAGATCACGTACAGCAGGCCCATCTCGTACTTGTGCAGCATGCCCTCGACAGGGCTGTAGTCCATCTGGAAGCCGGGGTCCTCGCTGCCGGCGAGGTCCATGGTCTCGGCCGGGTCGGCCTTCACCAGGCGGCGCAGCGGGGCGCTCTGCTTCGCGAGCTCGAAGTAGTGCCGGGTCACCTTCACCGGCATGCGCTTCTCGAGGTCACGCTCGGTGCCCTTGAGGACGCGCAGCTGCACCAGCTCCTGCGGCGTGTAGAGGCCCATCATGTCCGGCGGCACCTTCTCGCTCAGGAAGGGGTCGAGGCCGTTGATGATGTCGCGCTCGTGGCGGGTGTCCTCGACCTTCGCCAGGAAGGCCTTCTCGCGCTCGGTGGGGGCGTAGGAGTAATCCATGGGTTCGAACATACCACTCGGCTGTTTGCGGCCCGAAGCATCGATTGGGCGGAATCGTGAGGAGTGTCCGGCGCCGGGCGCTGCGGCCGCATGGATTCTCGGCCATGCCCAGCGGAGAGGGTCGTCCGGCCGAGATTGGCCTAACTTTCTCGCCCCGCCTTGCCGACGGAACCCATCATGGAAGCGCGCTTTCCACGCTCGCGGTCTGTCTGTTCGCCGTTCCGGTGCCGGGGCCGGGCCGTGGCCGCGGCCTCGCTGTCGACGTGGCTGGCTTGCTCCTCGAGCGCGCAGACCGTCGTGACCGGCGGCGATCCGCCGACCGCGATCTCGGCTGCGGACCTCGAGACGGCTGGCACGCTGTCCTTCGTGCAGGGCGACGGGACGGCGGGCATCCTGCAGGTCACGGCCCCCGGGACGTTCACGAACTCCTGGAGCATGAACAATGCGATCGGCGTGTTCAACCTGACGGGGACCTCCCTCACGATCGCCAGCGCGGTGCCGCATGCGGGGAACATCGCCACCGGAACCTGCAGCATCGGCGTCCAGGGCGGCACGCTGACCCTCGGGCAGAACAGCTTCCTCACCGGCTTCGCCGGCACATTCGTCGTGAGCGGCCCCGGCGCGCTTGTCATCGAACAGGCCGACTGGTTCACGAGCGCGACGTCGATCGAGCTGAACAGCAACGCCGGCACCCCGACGCTCACCTGGGGCGGTGCGACGGCCGTCACCTACGCCGGTGCGCTCGTCCTGTCCACCGGCGCCACCCCCGGCGAGGCCGTGATCTCGACCACGCAGGACACCGGCACGCTCGCGCTCACCGGCGCGATCTCCGGTTCGAGCGACCTTCGGCTCGAGCACGCGACCGGCGTGACGGCGGCGCCAGTGATCACCCTTGGCCTGGCGGGTGGCTTCACGGGCCGCACCATCATCGACGGCGCCAACGTCCAGATCGACACGCAGGCGTCGATCGGGTCCGCCGGCCTCACGATCGACGGCGGCACGCTGACCGCCGGCACCGCCCTCGCGATCGACGCGGCGCAGGCCCTCGCCGTCGAGGGCACGTCGGCCATGGCAGGCTCGGGCGGGCCGCAGACGTTCACGGTGGATGGCTCGATGTCCGGCACCGGGACGCTCGCCCTGACTGACATTGCGATGACCATCGGCAGCGGCGCCACGTCCACGTTCACCGGCGGCATCACGCTCGACACCGGCTCTTCGCTGGCCGTGGCCAATGCCGTGTTCGTCGACCAGCTCGGCGCCCTGCAATTCGACGATGCGGCCGCCGTCGAGTACTCGGGCACCTCCGCTGCGACGTTCGACGGCACCTTGACGCTCGGCGCGAATGCCGCCATTCGCACCTCGGGAGCATCGGTAGGCACCCTCACGCTCTCGGGCGCGGTGTCCGGCACCGGTGACCTGACGCTCGAGCACTCGGCCGCCACGGCCGATCCGACGATCGTCCTTGCGCTCACCGGCGGATTCGCCGGGCAGACCATCGTCGACACGGCCAACGTCCGGATCGACACCCAGGAGTCCATCGGTTCGACGGGCCTGACGCTCGACCTTGCCACCCTGACTGCCGGGACGAGCCTGACGATCGGTGCCTCGCAGAACCTCGTCGTCGCCGACACGTCGACGATCGTCGGCACCGGCACCGGCGGCGCGCTGACGACGCTCGCCGTCGACGGCGAAATGCAGGGCGGCGGGGCGCTGACGCTGAGCGGAATGGCCGTGACGATCGGCGGAGCGACCAGCACGTACACCGGCGCGGTGGGCCTCCGCGGCGGATCGACGCTCACGGTCTCCAATGCGGAGTGGCTGACCGAGGCCACCAGCCTGGCGATGAATGCCGACGGGTCCGCGACCGCGCTGTCGTACACGGGCGCGACGGCCGTCACGTCGGGCATGGCGCTGTCGGTCGGGACGGGCGTGGCCTCGATCTCCGGCACCGGCCCGGCGTCGTCGCTCACGCTCACCGGGACCATGTCGGGCGCCGGGACGCTCTCGCTCTCGAACATCGCGCTGGCCGTCGATGGCGCCGCCAGCACGTTCACCGGCGGAGTTCGGATGGAAACCGGCTCCAGCCTGTCGGTCAGCAACGTCGCATGGCTCAACGGCGTCAGCGCGATGACGTTCAATGCCGCGGCCACCGTCGACTACACGGGCGCCACCGCCGCCAGCTACGACGGAGCCCTGGTGCTCGCGGGCAACGCGACCTTCCGCACCTCCGGCGCCGCCGCCGCCGCACTGACGCTCTCCGGCCTCGCCAGCGGCACCGGCAACCTGGAGCTCTCGCGGACGGGCGGGGCCACCGCGGGCATGACCCTCGCGCTCACGGGCAGCTTCGATGGCCTGACGATCGTCGACGGCGTCGACGTGACGATCAACACGCAGGGATCCGTCGGCCTCGATGGTCTCGTGCTCGACGGCAGCGCGGCCGGCGGCATCGATGCCGAGATCGGCACCGCCCTCGCGTTCGGCAACGCCCAGTCCCTGACCGTCGAGGGCACGGTGAACCTGTCCGGGGGCACGCCGACCGCCGCCATCAATGCGCAGGGCGGGCTCCTCTCGGCTGCCTCCGCCACGCTGAACCTCGACGACATCGACCTGACGGTCGGCGACGGCACTGCATCGACCTTCTCGGGCGCGATCTCGCTCACGGACGGCGCCCGGCTCACGCTCGACGGCGCAAACCTCGGTTCGGCAGGCCTGTCCTCGGTCGCCGGCGGGGCACCGGTGACCTTCGGCGGCATCGGCACGATCGGCTCGATCGCCGGACCTTCCGGGTTCGACGGCCGCCTGGAACTCGGCGATCGCGGCGTGTCGGCGACCTCGGTCCTCAACGTGACGGGCAACGCCGCCCTCGCAGCATCCTCCGTGCTGCAGTCGTACTTCCTCTCCGCCTCTGGCGGCACCGGCGTCGCCGACGCGCTGGCCGTCGGCGGATCGTTCACGGCCGGCAGCTCGACCGCGAGCCTGGTCTTCGACCCGACGGTGTTCGACAACTCGGGCGGCAACTGGATTCCCACGCCCGGCGTGACCGACACCTACACCGTGGTGTCGGCGACGGGCGGGCTCAACGGCACCTTCGGCACGGTCAACGTGGTCACGATCGACCCGGTGACCGGGCTCCCCACCACGCGCGCGCTGAACCAGAGCGGCGAGACGCGCTTCCTCGGCGCGGGCTTCACCGTGGGATACACGGGCACCGCCTTCTCGGTTTCGATCCTCGGCATCGGCGGCCCGGATCCGCTGCCGGTTCCCGGCACCACGGACACGAACGTCGTCGTGCCGGTCCAGGTTGGCGGGACCACGGTGAACCGCAACGCGAACGTCGGCGTCGTCCAGAACCAGCAGGTCAACCAGTCCGCGGCCGCGATGAACCTCCTGGCGCAGACCTCGACGGGCGACACGGACTTCGTCGCCACCCAGCTGCTGCTGCAGACCAGTCCCGCGGCCTACGCGAGCTCGGTGGTGGCCGTCTCCGCCCCGGCCAACCCCTACGCACTACCCACCACGCTGATGCTCGGAATGTCGGAGGCGGGCGACCTTGCGATGGAGCGCCTCATGCAGCTGCGCCCGCAGATGACCGCTCCCACGGCGCCGCCGCGGCAGCGCGGCACGGGCGGACCCCGCTCGACCGCCGTGGCACAGTCGGTCGCCACCACGCGCCGCAAGGCCTTCGGCGCCGAGCTCAACGGGCCGACGCCCGACGAGGGCATGCGCGGCTGGGCACGCGGCTTCGGATTCACCGGCTCGTTCAGCAACCAGAACTGGGCGCAGACCTCCTACGACTCGACGCTCGGAAACGTGGCGGCGGGCGTGGACACGGTCGTCGGCGACGGCGGCATCCTGGGCGGGTTCGTCGGGTACATCCCGGGCTCCGTCAGCGTGACCGGCGGCCTGGTCGACGAGTCCATGACGCTCAACGGCGTCGACTTCGGCATGTACGGCAGCTGGGTGCCCGATCGCGGCGAGTGGTACCTCTCCGGCGCCGTCACGGGTGCGTACACCATGATCGACCGCACGCGCAACATCTACGTGCCCGGCGTGGTGCGCACGGCCACCTCGAGCAGCAACGCGTGGTCCGCGTCGTTCATGGGCGAGACGGGCTTCAACCTGCCCGCGGGCGGTGACTCGTACCTGTCGCCCTACGTGCGCGTGGCCTACAACTACTTCAACCAGGGGTCCTACACCGAGTCCGGCGCGGGCAGCCTCAACCTGGCCGTGGGCAGCCAGTCGGCGTCCGCGCTGCAGCCCTCGGTGGGAGCGCGGTACATGGATGGCATCCGCTCGGGGCGCTCGGTGATCACGCCGTTCGTCGGCGCAGCGTTCACGGCGTTCGTGCCGGTCGGCGACTGGGGCGTCACCGCCACCAACCCGTTCACGTCTCTGCCGCCCATCTCGGTCTACGGCGACGTGGAGACGCTCTACGGCGGAAGCGTCGAGGCCGGCGTCGAGCTGGCGCTGCCGGACGGACTGACGCTGTTCGCCTCGTTCAACGGGATGTTCCTCTCCGACACGCAGGTGTACGGCGGCAGGGCCGGGATCCAGATACCCTTCTGATCCCGCAGCCGTGCCCAGGGTCGTGTCCGTCATCGTTTGCACGCGGAACCGGGCGGACAGCCTGCGTGCGACGCTTGAGACCATCCTGAGATGTGTCGTGCCGGCGGGCGCCGAGGTCGATGCGCTGGTCGTCGACAACGGATCGACCGACCACACCCGCCACGTCCTGGACGGGGTTGGCGGCGGTGCGTTTCCGATCCGCTCCGTCGCCGAGCCACGGCCCGGGCTGTCCCGTGCACGGAACCGCGGCATCCTGGAGGCGCGCGGTGACGTCCTCCTCTGGACGGACGACGACGTGCGCGTGCCGCCGACGTGGATCGAGTCCATGTCGCGGCCGATCCTGTCCGGTGCCGCGGATGCTGTGGCAGGTGAAGTCCGGATTCCGCCGCACCTCGCGGTCGCCATGCGCGGAACACCGCTGGAACGCCGGATGGGCTTCGTGGCATCGACCCATGAGGTCGACTTCGCGTCTCCGCGGCGGATGGTCGGGGCCAACATGTGCTTCGCGCGCTCCGTGCTCGCCCGCGTCCACGGATTCGACGAGTTGCTCGGTCCGGGTCCGGAGTCCCTCGGCTTCTTCGACGACACGCTGTTTTCCGAGCAGCTGGCCGGCATGGGCTTCAGGATCGTCGGAGCCTGCGGAGACGCCGCCGCCGTGCTGCACCACTTCGACACCTCCCGGATCGACGGCAAGGAAGTCATCCGGATGTCGGGCCGCATGGGAAGGTCCGCCGCGTACTTCGACCGCGCCTGCGGCCGGATCCGGGTGCGATGGTCGCGTGCCTGCCTGCTCAGCCAGAACCTGCAGTGCGTCGTCCGATCCGTGGTCGATTCGTTTCGCCATGGGCCGTCGGCAGCCATCACGGAGGCCCGCGTCCGGCGTGCCTACAAGGTCGGCTACGTCCACGAGCTGCTCGCCCGGCGCGGCGGCCGATGATCGCGCAGGCCGCCGGAATGCCGCGCTATCGTGAGGACATGGACGGCGATCCCGCGAGGCACGAGTTCCCGGTCAGGCTGTCCCACACGGACGCGGCCGGCGTCATGTTCTTCCCGGCGGCCTTCGAGGTGGAGCAGGAATTCCTCGAGCGCTGGCTCGAGGCGGGCGGCATGGGCGTGCGCGGCATGCTCGACGGGACGCTTGCGCCGATCGGCGGTGCGACGCGCGATGCCTGACCTCCCGCCCATCCACCCCACCCCGGTCGACGGGGCGTTCCTGCGCGCCATGGTGGGCGTCGGTGCCCGGACGGTGCTCGAGGTCGGCGCAAACCGCGGCATGCACACGCCGATGCTGCTCCACGCCTTCCCGGGCGCGCAGGTACACGCGTTCGAGCCCGATCCCCGGGCGTGCGAGCACTTCCGCACGGCAATCCGCGACCGGCGCGTCACGTTGCACCAGCTGGCCCTCGGCGCCGTGAACGGGCGGACGGAGTTCCATGTCAGCAGCGGCCAGCCTCCCGCAGGCTTCCCCGCGTCGCGGGAGGAGTACCCCAAGGGGCGGGACCAGTCGGGATCGATCAGGAAGCCGAAGAAGCAGGTCGAGCTGTACGAGGGGCAGGCGACGCTCGGGGACCTGCTGGGCATGCTCCCCGGCTTCGAGATCGTCAGGCGGTACGACGACGACGTGCTTCTGCGGAACACGGCGATCGACCGCGCTATCGTGCGGCCATGAATGCCGGCCGCCTCCAGGAATCCGTGACCATCCGGCTGTCGCACTCGGATGCCGCGGGCGTGATTTTCTTCCCGAACGCCTTCATGCTCGAGCAGGAGTCGTTCGAACGCTGGCTCGAGGGTGGCGGCATCCTGCTCCGCGAGATGCTCGAAGGCATGCTTGCGCCGACGCCGGTCGTGCACTGCGAGGCCGACTTTTCGTGCCCCGTCCGCGTCGGCGACCGGGTCGTGATGCGCCTTGCCGGCGTCGGCGTCGGCGAGACCAGCTTCACGCTTGCGTGGGCGATGGAGCTGGGGGGACGCGTCGCGATCGCCGTGCGCGTGCGGCGTGTTTCGGTCGACCCCGCGTCCGGGCGCGCGATCGGACTGCCGGAGCGCCTTCGGACCTTGCTGGCGGCGTCGCAGGCGGCGACCTCGACGATCAGCTGAACGCGTCGAATCGCTCGCCGGCGGCGAGGCGCGCGGCAAGCCGGGCCCGCGACGGCTTCATCGCACCGGCCTCGTCATCCGGCATCCGGAGGATCGCGTCGGGCATCTCGTGCGGCGGGTGCACGGCACGCAGCGCGCGGTCGATGGCGGCGGCGGCGGCTTCCGCGGCGTCGACGAACGCCACCGGCCGCTGCCCCCAGCGCGGATGCGCGACGCCGACGACACACGCGGCGCGCACGCCGGCCACGGAGCAGAGGGTGCGCTCGATCGACTCGGGGTGCACCTTGCGTCCCCCGGAGTTGATCACGGCATCCAGGCGGCCGACCACGTGGATGCGTCCGAGGGCATCGATGAATCCGGCGTCTCGCGTGCGATGCGGGCGGGTCAATGCAAGGCGTCGGCCGCCGTCGATGATGGCACGCGCCAGCACGGGGCCGTCGACCGTGAGCTCACCGGTGCCATCCGCCGCAACCGAGTCCGCCTCGATGCGCACGCCGGGGATCGGCGGGCCCGCAAGGGTGTCGGCATCGGCCATCGCCGGCCGGCACGTGGCCACCTGCGAGGCGGACTCGGTCATGCCGTAGGTGACGAAGAGCGGCAGCCCGCGCGACAGGGCCGCGCGCCGGAGCATGGCGGGGCTCGGTCCGCCGCCGAGCATCACGGCCTTGAGCGTTCGCGGCGGCCCCGCGGGATCCTCGAGCAGCCGGGCGAGCTGCGCTGCCACGAGCGACACGTGGGTGCATCCATCGACCTCGGCCCAGGTGCGCGGAAGTGGCGCATGCCGCACGGCGCCGCCGAGGACGGCGGCGCGCACGTGGAGCATCAAGCCACCGACGTGGTGCGGCGCCAGCGAGGCATGCCACGTGTCCCCGGGCCCGAACGGGACGGCCGTCGCACCCCGCTCGGCGCTCGACACCAGCGCAGCCAGCGAGAGCTCGACGAGGCGGGGCGTGCCGGAGCTGCCGCTCGTCGATACCAGGACGCCGGCCGCGTCCGGATGGTCGGCGGCACGAAGCGGCGTGCCGTCGGACGAGGCGATCGGCACGGACGCGGCATCGATCTCCTCGCTTGTCCCGGCAGCCGCCATCATGCCGGCACGCGCCGTGTCTGGCATCGCATCGGCGGCAAGCAGCACCGTGGTGCCGCGTCGCCACAGTTCGCGCAGCCACGGCATCGGATCGACGCCCGGGCGCACGCGGAGCGCGACCACCGGTCCGGGACCGCTCACCATCGACCCTCGAGCGGAACGGGGAGCGGCCCGCACGGCACGCGTCCCGAGGCAAGCGTGGCGGGCGCGCACGCGTCCGCTTCCAGGACTTCCGCCGTGCCCAGGCCGTGTGGCCGCCCCCTGGAATTCATCGAATGCGCGAGGTGCGCGGCCAGCCGGATCGTCCACGAGCTTTCGTACGCGGTGGACAGCACGGGATCGCATCCGCGCGAGGCGGCGATGCGCATGGTGCGGCGCACCTCGTCGAGCGATCCGGTGCGGGAGAGGCGGATCACCCAGGCGCACGCGCCGCCGCCGGCGCCCAGCCGGTCGCGCAGGTCGCATGCCTCGGTCGACGCATCGAGGACGAGCTCGTCGAGGGCCAACTTGATCCCGGTGCGGTCCCGAAGACGCCCGAGGTCGGCTGGATCGGCGACCGGCTCTTCCAGGTACTCGAACCGCTCCACCGGCAGTCCGTGCACGAGCGCGACGCAGTCATCGAGCCGCATGCTTCGGTTGCCGTCGAGGCGCAGCAGAGTGCCTGGGATCTCGCGCAGGATGCGCTCGAGCATCCGCCGTTCCTCGGCCGCAGGCGCGCGACCGATCTTCACCTTGATCACGGCACCATGGCGGAGGCGGGCGATCGCCACGTCGTCGAGTGCCGCGGGACCCGCGCCGAAGTAGGACGCTGATTCGACGGGGGCTCCCGGCGCCGCACCGAATCCGGCGAGCGTCTCGATTGCCGCAGACGCCGCGAACCATGCCGGCGACGGCAATCGCGTGGCGGCGTCGGCAGTTGCGCCGTCCGATGCCCACGCCTCAAGCGCACGTTCGCACTCTCCAAGCGCCGCATCCCCGCCGCCGAGGGGCGCGCATTCGCCAAACCCTGAGCGTCCATCGCGATCCAGCCGCACGAAGACCGCATCGCGCGCGGGAACGCCGATGACCGGACGATCGCCCTCCCGAACCGGAAAGCGCACCCGGAGCATGCGCACGCGCACGTCCGTCACGACGCATCCCCCGCACCGGGCGTCAGCACCAGTCCCGCCGCGAACGCCACGCCGTAGGCGTAGAGCATCGCGCCGAATCCGGCGAGCGTTCGATTGAGCGCCGTACCGTCGCGCCCGCGCAGCACGGCGACCGACACCGGCACGAATCCGGCCGCCACCGCGGACGCAGCCATGGCCCCGGCCGGCAGCTGCCACGCGGCCCACGTCGCCACCGGGACGGCGATTGCCGCGGCATGGCACGTGGCGATGAGCGCACGGCCGAATCGCTCGCCGCACCGGACGATGAGGGTGCGCTTGCCGCTCTCCGCATCCCCGACGCGGTCGCGCAGGTTGTTGGTGGCCAGCAGGCACATGCCGATCGCCCCGGGCGCGATTCCCAGGAACGCCGCCTCGCCGCTCCAGGTGCCGTCGCAGGCCGCGCGCGTGCCGGCCACCGCCACGGGTCCGAAGAACGCGAACACGAAGAGGTCGCCGAGCCCGACATAGGCGAGCGGCATCGGTCCCGCCGTGTAGGCCACGGCACTCACCGCGCCGGCCACGCCGATCACCGCAAACCACGCGCCCGCATGCATCGAGAGCCAGGCCGCCGGGACCGCGGCCGCCGCCAGCACCAGCGCCAGCGCGACGGCCATCGCTCGTGCCGAGATCGCGCCGCTCGCCACCGCGCGCACCGGCCCGATCCGGGCTCCGGAGTCCGTGCCGCGCAGGCCGTCGAAGAGGTCGTTCGCCAGGTTGCTTGCCACCTGCAGCAGCCCGGCGCCGGCGAGCGCGGCGACCACCGGGATCCACGCGAACGCGCCATCATGCCAGGCAAGGCCGGCGCCCATCGCCACCGGACAGAGCGAGGCACCGAGCGTCTTCGCGCGGATCGCGCCGATCCACGCGCGGGCACCGGGGGCCGGGTGCGGCTGGGCGCCCGCCCCGTTCACGGCGCGTGCTTGCGGAAGTCGGGACGGCGCTTGGCGAGCTGCGCGTCGCGGCCCTCCTTCGCCTCGTCGGACATGTAGTAGAGCATCGTGGCGATGCCGGCGAGTTCCTGAAGACCCGCCTGCCCGTCGCAGTCGGCATTGAGCGCGGCCTTGAGCGCGCGGATCGCGGTCGGCGAGTTCGCGAGCATCTCGCGGCACCACTGCACGGTGACCTCCTCGAGCTCGGCCACGCCGACCACCGCGTTCACCAGGCCCATGTCGCGCGCCTCCTCGGCGGAGTAGCTGCGGCAGAGGAACCACATCTCCCGGGCGCGCTTCTGGCCGATGATGCGCGCCATGTAGCTGGCGCCGTACCCGCCGTCGAAGCTCCCCATGCGCGGCCCGACCTGGCCGAAGCGGGCGTTGGTGGCCGCGATGGTGAGGTCGCACATCATGTGCAGCACGTGGCCGCCGCCGATCGCCCATCCGGCGACCATGGCCACCACGGGCTTGGGGCACGTGCGGATCTCGCGCTGGAAGTCCAGCACGTTGAGCATCTCGCTGCCGCCTTCGGACCGGTATCCGGTGTGGCCGCGGATGCGCTGGTCGCCGCCGGCGCAGAAGGCGCGTTCGCCCTCGCCGGTCAGGATCACGACACCGACGGACCGATCCTCCTTCGCGGCCAGGAGCGCCTTCCGCATCTCCTCCACGGTGCGCGGCGTGAAGGCGTTGCGCACCTCGGGGCGGTTGATGGTGATCTTCGCGATGCCCTCGGCCACGTGGCAGCGCACTTCCCTGAACCCAAGGTCCACCTCGCGCCAGTCGAGGGCGGGGCGGATGCGCTCGGCGGTCTCGGTGGATGGCTTGGCGACGGGCGGCTTGGCGGTCATGGGGTGTTCCGGAGTGCGTGTTCGACCAGCGCTGCGCAGCGCTCGGGGGCCTCGATGGGGAGCGCATGGCCCGCGCCGGCGATGCGCTCAACGCGCACGTGCGTGGCCTCCCGCTCGACGCGATCGGCAAGCAGACTATAGCGATCGTCCTCGGTGCCGACCGCAAACGCCGAGCCGTGCGGCAGCGACGGAAGCACGCCCCACGCGCCGGCCGAACGGCCGGGCGAGCACCCCGCGACGCACGTCGCCCAGAACTCGCCGTCGCCGCGGGCGCGTCGGTCACGCACCGACGCGAAGTCCGGCATCGTCCGCAGGCGCGCGAACATCGGCATCCCGTACCAGCGCTCGACGAAGGCCGGCAAGCCGTCACGCCGGATCGCCCCGGCGCGCGCGTCATCCTCGCGGGCACGCGCGTCGCGCTGATCGGCGTCCTCGATGCCCGCACTTGCGGAGAGCAGGACGAGCGGAATCGTCAGCCGGCGCATCGCGGCGGCGGCGAGGCACAGGCGCCCGCCGAGCGAATAGCCGACGAGCACGCCGGGCGCCTCGCGCGCCAGGTGCGCGGAGAGCCGCTCCGCCGCCGCGGCCACCGATCCGCAGCCGAGCGAGCGCAGGTCCACGCGGTCGCAGCGCACGGTGCCTCCGAGCGCCGCCGCGACGCCGTCCCAGTCTTCGGGCGCGCCGAGGAACCCGTGCACGAGCGTCACGCGATGCATCGGCTGATCACCGGAATGAACGTCGCAGCGCCGCATCGGCGGCAGCGACGGCCTCGGCACGCGCGCGCTCGCTCGCCTCGCGCGTGCACGTCACTTCGATCAGGGTGGCCCCGCGGCGCCGGAGTGCCCGCCGCACCGCGGTTCCGAGCGCCGCGCGGGTGCGCGGCGACTCCGCGGCGAGCCCGAACGCACGCGCCACCGGCGCGAACGTGCGGCCGTGCGGCGTGGCGAAGAGGCGCTCGAACACGTCCGCATGCCGGGCGATCGGCAGGTACCGGAAGATGCCGCCGCCGTCGTTGTTGAGGACCAGGATCACGAGCGGCACGTCGAGCGTCGAGGCCAGCTGCAGGGCATTCAGGTCGTGCAGCGCGCTCACGTCGCCGACCACCGCGAGCACGGGCGCACCGCTCGCTGCCGCATGGCCGGTGGCCGTCGAGATCAGGCCGTCGATCCCGCTTGCCCCGCGATTCGCCGCGGTCGTCCAGCCCTTGGGCGGGGCGACCGCCATGAAATCGGCATCGCGCACCGGCATCGAAGACCCGAGGAACACCGTGCCGCACCGCGCGCCTGCCACCGCTGCCATCGTCGTCGCGATCGCCGTGGGTTCGGTGAGCCGGGTGTCCGCGGCGAGCGCACGCGCGGCGGCCGCAGTCGCGATGCGCATCGCGCGCGTCCACGCCGGATGCGCGCGCAGTCCACGTCCGGCCACCAGCGTCACGCCGCCCGAGACCGCGAGTGCCGCGCGATGGCTCGGATCCTGGCGCGGATCGCCCGCGCCCACGGTGACCACCGGGCACGGCTGCCGCGCCACCCATTCCCCGATCCGCCTGGAGGCGATGCCGCCGCCCACCATCGTGATGCACGGCGGGGCGAGCGCCTCCGCAAGCGGCACGCAGTCGGCGGCCGTGCGCAGCACCAGGTCTGCGCCCACGCGGCCGGCGTCCGCTCTGCCGCTTGCGGCATCGGCGAGCACCGTCCCGCGCCAGGACCCCGGCAGCCATCGGTCAGCGCCCAGGCCAGCCACCACGATGCCGTCGTCGACGGCCAGGGGTTCCGGTTCGACCGACAGCGTCGTGCGCCACGGGGCACCGCCGCGCGTCCAGCGCGCGATCGATCCAAGCCATGCCCGGTCCCATGCCCGCTCCTCCGGCGCCAGGGGCTCGCGGAACTGCCAGTTCAGGTGCACGGCACCCGCATGGCCGCCGGACAGTCCGCAGGCACGCGCAAACGCCTCGTCGACGGTCGAGAGCACGTACTCGGCGGGAACCTCCGTCGTGGGGCAGGGCAGGTCCGCCGACCAGCGCACCGCGCCGTCGAGGAGCCCCGCCTGCGGGATCGACTGGTTGGCGCCGCAGTCGCGAAGCTCCGGCGGCCGGTCGGCTGCGAACACGAGGAGCGGCACGCGCGCCATGCGCGCCTCGACCGCGGCAGGAAGCGCGTTCGCCACCGCGGTGCCGCTCGTCATGATGGCCAATGCCGGCACTTCCGTCGCCTGCGCGATGCCAAGCGCCATGAAGGCGCCGCCACGCTCGTCGTGGGCGACGTGCACCTCGATGCCCGGCTGCCGCGCGAAGGCCACCGCGAGCGGCGCGCTGCGCGAACCCGGGCTCACCACCGCGTGGCGCACCCCGAGCCGCCGGCATTCCTCGGCCGCAAGCGATGTCCACGCGAGGTTCAGGTTCGGCGCATCGCGCATGGCGTCAGCGTGCGAGCCCCTCGAACGCCAGCAGCTTGTGGCCGGTCTCGCGCCACTCCTCGGCGGGGTCCGAGCCATCCACGATCCCCGCCCCCGCAAACGCCGTCAGCACGTCGCCCACGACGAGCGCCGAGCGGATGGCGACCGCGATCTCGGCTCCGTCGCGCGAAACGACGCCCACCGGGCCGGCGTAGAGACCGCGGTCGAATGGTTCGAGCGCGCGCAGCGCCTCGGTGGCCGCAGCGACCGGCGCTCCCGCCACCGCCGGCGTCGGGTGCAGCGCTGCGACGAGCTCCGCGTCGCCGACGCCCGCCCGCAGCGCCGCGTGCACGCGCGTCTGCAGGTGCTGCACGTAGGCCAGGCGGAGCAGCCGTGGCTGGGCGTCGGTTCGGATGGTCGCCGCGCACCCGGCCAGCGCATCGCGCACGCGCTCGACCACCAGTTCGTGCTCGGCACGGTCCTTGGTGCTTGCCTGCAGCGATTCCCCGAGCAGCCGGTCGGCCGCGGCGTCCACGCCGCGCGGCCGCGTGCCGGCGACGGCCTCGCTGCGGGCGTTGGCGCCCGCGCGCGACACGAGCCGCTCCGGCGTCACGCCGAGGAACGACCGCCCGGGCGCCGCCTCCACCAGGAAGCGGAACCCGCGCGACTCGCGCGCCCCGAGCCGTGCCAGGATTCCCACCGGCTCGAGCGCCGCGCTCGCGCGGTACCGCCGCCGGCGTGCCAGCACCAGCTTGCGGAACTCCCCGGAACGGATGCGCGCCAGGGCCGACTCGACCGCGCGCATCCACCGCTCCTCGTCGCCCACGTCGTCCTCGCGCACGAGCGCGGGTTCGACGACGCACGCATCCGCCGGGCGTGCAAGCGCCTCCAGCGATGCGCGAAGCGCCGCGCGGTCGGTCGATGCCGTGACATGGACGCACAGCGTCGCTGCGTCGCCGGTGCGCCGCAGCTCGACCTCGGGCAGCACGCATCCGCCCATGCCGAAGGACGTCCATTCCCGGTCTCGCGGCCGCGCGCGGTCGAAGGGCATCGCCACGAACCATGCCGCGGCCGTCCCCGTCGCACCGGGCGCGTCATGCTGCGCCCACGCGGCGTGCGCCCCGAGTTCCTCTTCCGCTGCGATCCCGATCCCGGCGAGTTCCAGGCGCCCCTGGCGGTCGCGGAAGTAGCGCCTCGATCCGGCGGGGGCCGAACGCAGCCATGCCATGGCATCCGCCTGTTCCAGCCGCGCCTCGATGCGCAGGAAGGCACGCCCGGCGGGCGGCTGCAGCGCGTCCAGCCGCCCGGCGATGGCCATCGCCGCGGAAGCGGCCGTGGCCGGCGCGTCGTCGAGCGGCGTCGTGTGCGGCGGCTGCAGCCGGGACATTCGGCCAATGGTAGGCGCGCCGCCTCCCTTCCGGGGCGGTGCCGGTCAGCCCTTGAGCGAGGCCATGTCGATCACGAAGCGGTACTTCACGTCGCTGCGGAGCATGCGCTCGTAGGCCTCGTTGATCTGGTCCATGCGGATGAGCTCGATGTCGCAGGCGATGCCGTGGGTGCCGCAGAAATCGAGCATCTCCTGCGTCTCGGCGATGCCGCCGATGAGCGAGCCTGCCAGCGTCCGGCGCGGCACGATGAGGCTGAACGCGTGCACCTGCTGCGGGTTCGGCGGCACGCCGACCATCACCATCGCGCCGTCGAGCGCCAGGAGCGAGAGGTACGCATCGATCGGGTGGTCCGCGGAGACGGTGTCGACGATCAGGTCGAGCGTGCCCGCATGCTTTGCCATCGCGTCCGCGTCGCTCGAGATCACCACCTCATGCGCACCGAGGCGCATGCCGTCGGCGACCTTGCCCGTGGAGGTGGTGAAGAGGACCACGTGCGCGCCGAGCGCGCGCGCGAACTTCACGCCCATGTGCCCCAGGCCGCCCAGGCCCACGATGCCGACCTTCTTCCCGGGCCCGGCGCCCCAGTGCCTGAGCGGCGACCACGTGGTGATCCCCGCGCAGAGGAGCGGTGCGGCGCGCGCGGGATCGAGGTTCGCGGGAACGCGCAGCGTGAACGCCTCGTCGACCACCACCTTCTCGGAGTAGCCGCCGTAGGTCATGCCGCCGAGGTGCTTGTCGGGCCCGTTGTAGGTGAACGTGGCGCCGCCCTTGCAGAACTGCTCGAGCCCGCGCCGGCAGTGGTCGCAGGTGCGGCAGGAATCGACCATGCACCCCACCGACGCGAGGTCCCCGGCCCGGAAGCGCGTCACCTTCGCGCCCACGCGCGTGACGCGCCCCAGGATCTCGTGCCCGGGGACGATCGGGTACACGGATCCGCCCCACTCGTTGCGCGCGAAGTGCAGGTCGCTGTGGCAGACGCCGCAGAACATGATGTCGATCTCGACATCGGTCGGGCCGGGCGCGCGGCGCGCGATCGCGAACGGGCCGAGCGGTTCGGTGGCGGACGGTGCGGCGTAGGCCTTGGTGCTCATGTTCGGGTTCCTCGTGTCGGTCAATCGAGCGGTGATCCGTCCCAGACCTTGAATGCCTCGAGCGCCTGGTACTCGGCAAGCCCGAGCGCGTCGTACCGTGCGGCAGTGGCGGCATTGCGCTGCTCGGCGCGCTGCCAGAACTCGCGGTCGTCGATTCCCGGGAACGGGGCGCGGTCCTTCTGCGACTGGTGCTTGAAGATCGCCATCCGCTTGCGCGTGACGTCCTCCGGGGAGAGCGGCACCGCCATGTCGATGTCCTCGACGTCCCACTCCTGCCACGCGCCCCGGTAGAGCAGCACCTCGCAGTCACGCGCCCATGCGTCGCCGCGCACGCGCTCGAGGGCGCGGAACACCGCGTTGAGGCACGCGCGGTGGGTGCCGTGCGGGTCGCTCAGGTCACCGGCCGCGTACACCTGGTGCGGCTCGATGCGGCGCAGCAGCTCCACGGTCAGGCGGATGTCCTCCTCGCCGATCGGCCGCTTGCGCACCCGGCCGGTCTCGTAGAAGGGCATGTCCATGAAGTGTGCGCGCTCCTCGGGAATCCCGCACAGCGCGCAGGCGGCCTTCGCCTCGCCCCGGCGGATCAGCGCCTTCAGTTCCTGGATCTGGGGGGCGTCGACCTCGCCGGGACGCTTCGCGCGCAGCCGCTGGGCAAGGGCCACCTCCAGCCGCTCGGTGCGCGGGCCCTCGAAGCCGAAGCGGGCGTTGAAGTCGCTGGCGAAGTCGAGAAAGCGCAGCGCATCGCCGTCGAAGACCGCGATGTTGCCGCTGGTCTGGTAGCCGACGTGCACCTCATGACCCTGGTCAACCAGCCGGATCAGCGTCCCGCCCATCGAGATCACGTCGTCGTCCGGGTGCGGGCTGAAGACCAGCACCCGCTTCGGGAACACGCGGTCGCGCGGCCGGTCGATGTCGCCCGGCTGCTTGTGCGCCGCGGGCTTCCCGCCCGGCCAGCCGGTGATCGTCTCCTGCAGGTCGCGGAACACCTGCAGGTTGATCTGGTGGGCGCGCCCGTGGATCGCCAGCAGGTCCTGGAGGTGGTGCTCGTTGTAGTCCTCGTTGGTCAGCTTGAGGACGGGCTTGCCGACCGTCGACGCCAGCCACGCCACCGCCTTCCGCACCATGCGCGCGTCCCACGTGACCGTCCCCGAGACCCACGGGCAGCGCCGTCGCGTCAGCGCGCCCGCCGCCGCCTGGTCGAGGTGGACCTCCGCGCACGGGTGCCCCTGCAGGAACGTGGCGGGCACCGCGTCGGTGACCGGGCCCTCGACGAGGCGCGATACCACGTCCGCCTTGCCCTCGCCGAAGGCGAGCAGCACGACGCGCCGCGCCTCCAGGATGGTGGCGATTCCCATCGTGAGCGCCCGCAGCGGCACGTGCTCCTCGCCGAAGAAGTCGGACGCGGCGTCCTTGCGGGTGACGCGGTCGAGGGTGATGAGGCGCGTGCGGCTCGCCCGCGACGATCCCGGCTCGTTGAACCCGACGTGGCCGGTGCGGCCGATCCCGAGGAGCTGCAGGTCGATGCCGCCGGCGTCGGCAATCATGCGCTCGTAGGCCTCGCAGTGGGCATGCACCTCGGTGGCTGCGACCGTGCCCGACGGCAGGTGGACGTTCGCCTGGTCGATGTCGATGTGCGAGAAGAGGTGCTCGTCCATGAAGCGCCGGTAGCTCTGCAGCTTGTTCGGCGCCATCGGCCAGTACTCGTCGAGGTTGAACGTGACGACGTTCGCGAAGGACAGGCCCCCTTCGCGGTGCATGCGCACCAGTTCCTCGTAGACCGACGTCGGCGTGCTGCCGGTGGCCAGGCCGAGCACGCATCGCTCGCCGATGGCGGCCTTGGCGCGGATGCACCCGGCGATCGCGCGGGCGACCGCGGCGCTGGCATCCCGCGGACGCTCGTGGATCGTCACGGGCAGGCGCTCGCCGGCCCAGGTGCTCGTGCGGGCCGGCGACGTGGGTGCGCTCGATTCGCTCCGTCGGGCGTCGGCAACGGTTCCCATCGCGCATGCATCCTAGTGGTGCCGCGGCGTGGCTCCGCCTCGCGCTCCGTACCATCGCACCCATGCCAACCGCCCGGCTCGCCGTCATCGCATCTCCCATCCTCCTCCTCGGTGCCGTGGCGCTTGCGCAGGTCGGCGCGCACCCGGCGCTCGTCGACAACCTGCCGCCCGCGCCGGCCCTCGACAACGGCGAGACGCTGTGGCCGCAGGCTGCCGTGGTCGAAGGCGTGGCCTACGTCCTCTACTCGCCGCAGTTCGAGTCGATCGTGGGCACCACGGCCTCGGCGCGCGCCGCCTTCAGCGCCACGCCGGCGGGCGGGTCGCCCGCCTACGGCTCGATGCGCTTCGACTGCGCGGTGGGCGACGACCTCGCGGCCGGCCTCATCCACGTCTCGGACATGCAGGTGCGCGGCGCGGCGCTCTCCTCGGGAGGCGACGCCTCGAAGCTGATGGCGGTGCTCCAGCAGATGCTCATGGGCGCCGACTTCACCGTGCAGCGCGCGGCGGCCCTGGAGAACATGCAGCTCTCGGCCATGTCGCCTGCCGCCGGGCGCGTGGTGCCGGGCGCGATGCCCGCGATCCGCGTGGTCGACCGCCCGACCGTGGCGCTGGTCATGGACGGCCCGCCCGTCCTGCGCGAGGTGGCCCCCGGCGTCGGCATCGCGCGCAACGCCGGGTCGCTCCTGGCCTTCGATGCCGGCAGCGGCACGTGGTTCACGCGGGTCGGGACCGCGACGTGGCTGCAGGCATCGTCCTTCCGCGGGCCGTGGGTCGCCGGTGCGGCTCCCTCCGCCGCGGCCGCCGCCGCCATCGAGGCGGCGCTGCCGCCACGCGCGCCCGGCGCGCCAGCGCCCGCCATCCCGGCGCCCGGCCGCGTGCCCGATGTCCTCACCTGCACCGAGCCGACGGTCGTCGTCAGCATCGACGGCGCCCCGGACCTCGCGCAGGTGGCCGATGGCCTCTACGCCGTGCGCAACTGCGGCGCCGAGCTCTTCACCGATGGCTCGGGTGGGTCCTGGTGGCTCCTGGCCTCGGGCCGCTGGTTCGCCGCGAAGGATCTCGTCAACGGTCCGTGGACCTCGCTTCGTGCCTCGGCGCTTCCCACATCCTTCGCCGCGATCGATCCGCGCGGCACCTGGGGAAGCGTGCTCGCCGCCGTACCCGGCACCTCCGCCGCCAAGGACGCGTCGTACCAGCAGCAGGTGCCGCACGTGGCCACGCTCGACCGCGCGAAGGCGCAGGCATCGGTGTCGTACGTGGGCGACGCACCGCGCATGCAGCCGGTCGACGGCACCGGCATGACGATCGCCGCGAACGCCACGTGGCCCGTCATCGGGTGCGAGGGCGCCTTCTACCTCTGCCAGGACGCCGCATGGTTCACGGCCCCGGCTGCGACCGGCCCGTGGACGCTGTGCGACGCGGTGCCGGAGGCGATCTACGCGCTGCCTCCCACCTGTCCCGCGTACCCGGTGACCTTCGTGCGTGTCCTGAACGCCACCGCCGACGCGGTGACGTTCTCGTACACGGCCGGCTATGCCAGCAGCTTCTTTGATGGCGACGTCGTGGTGTTCGGCACGGGTGCATCGAACCCCGGGCTGCGCCTGCCCGCCCCGGCCGGCGGCGCCGCCGCCCCCGGCGACGATGCGATCTGGGGCGACTACGTCGGGGCACCGATCACCTTCGGGCCGCCGATGTCGTTCGGCTACGCGGGCTGGACGAGCCAGGTCGCGCCGGGCTGGAGCGAGTACGACCTGCAGTGCGGCCCGGCGTGGTCGGCCGGCGGCTGGTGGGGCCCGGGCCTCGGCTTCGACACCGGGCACGCGCTGGCGATGGGCTTCGGCGGCGCCTGGGGCTGGGGCCACCATCCCTGGGGCACGATCGACGCCGACGGCTGGTGGCAGCGCCACTGGGGTGCTGCCTACCGCCGCGGATGGTCGGGGGCCATGCGCGCCGGCAACCGGGCGGCGTCCCCGGGCATGCCTGCGGCGGCGGCCACCGCTCCCGCCGCCGCCGCGCCCACCCCATCCGCTGCCGCCAATCCCTGGCGCCACGCCGGCGGTGCGGACGACGACGTCGTCGCCGGCCGCGACGGTCGCGTCTACCAGCAGCGTGGCCGCGCGACGTACGCACGCGGCACCGACGGCTGGCACGCAACCACCGCCGACGGCAACGCGCCGGCGCCGGCATCCGCCGCCGGCGCACCCGGCTTCCGAGAGCAGGACGGCTCCGCCGCAGCCGCCTCGTCGGCGCGCCAGGCGTCGATGGACGGTTTCCGTCCCGATCCCAACCACAACTTCGACGGCAGCCCCCGTGGCGCCTTCGCGCGCGGAGAGACCAACTACGCCGACCGCCGCGAGGGCCTGGAGCCCCCGCAGTCGGGTGGACCGCCGGACGACTACCGCCGCGGCGGCAGCTGGAACGGCGGCGGATGGGACCGTCGCGAGGCGCCCGCCCCCGCGCAGGCGCAGGGTGGCGCACCCGGCGGCCAGGGCGGCTACGGCAACCCCGGCTGGCAGAACGGCGAACGCGCCTATGGCCGCTACAGCGGCTACACCGGCGCCCGCGGGATCGTCGGCGGCTACAACGACGGCTGGTCGAAGTTCGGCGGCGACCCCAACTGGTCGCGCTTCTCCGGCGGCGGCGTGACCAGCGGCTACACGGGCGGCATTTACGCGCCCTCCGGCGGCCCGGCCCGCAGCGGCTACTCCGGCGGAGGCATGGGCGTGAACAACTCCATGTTCGGCTGGGGCGGCTGGGGGATGTACGGCGGCGGCTACTACGGCGGCAACTACCGCTACGGCAACTTCGTCGGCGGCATGCCGATGGGCATCATCCGCCGCTGAGCCGCGCGTCGATCTGCATCGGGCCGGGGCACCTCGCGGGTGCCCCGGCGTCTCGCGCCCGCGTCAGGGGCAGGGGCCCCACCTCGCGAGCAGCCGGCCAAGGTCGTCGGCATCGACGTACGAGTTGCCGTCCAGGTCCGCCAGGCAACTTGGCCCGGCGCACGGACCCCACATGCCGAGCATGATGCCGAGGTCGTTGCCGTCGGTGGTGCGGTCGTCGTTCAGGTCCGTCGGGCACGGCGTGGGCAGCGGCCCGCGGAGCACCGCGGTCGTGTCCTTGCCGGCGGCGATGCCGACGATGTTCGTGAGCCCGTTGGGCACCGTGGCCTGGAGGTTGTCGTTGCGGCCCCACACGACGACGGTGCCGTTGGTCTTCAGGGCAACCGTGTGCCAGTAGCCGGCCGCCACCTTGCTGACGCCCGTCTGCGCCGCGGTCGGCACGATCGACTGGCCCCAGTGCGGCGGAATGCCCGTCAGCAGCGCATTCGAACCGGCGCCCCAGGCGCGCACGACGCCGGTGCCGGTCACCGCCACGCTGTGCGACCAGCCGGCGTCGACGTCGACGGTTGCCGGAAGGTTGGTGGGCACGTTGGACTGGCCGTTCGCCGGATCACCGAAGGCGACGATCGCGCCGGCGGCGTTGCGGGCGAGCGTGTGCGTCGCACCGGCGCGCACCTGCACCCAGTTGGTCGCCGTGCCCAGGTTGCACTGGCCGCTCTCGTTGCGTCCCCATGCGCGCAGCGAGCCGTCCTGCAGGCGTGCGACGGAGTGGAAGCCGCCTGCATCGATCTCGACCACGTTGGCCAGGTCCGTCGGGACGACCGACTGGCCGAAGTGCGGCGAGATGCCGGAGTTGGTCTCGCCCGCGCCCCAGCCGACCACCGTGCCGTTGTTGAGGAGGGCCAGCGAGTGCACGCCGCCCGCGGCGATCTGCTTGACGTTCGAAAGCCCGAACGGCACCTGCGCCTGCCCATAGTTCGGCGCGACGCCGACGGCGCCGGGCCCGACACCCCAGGCGCTGACGGTGCCGTTCACCTTGAGGGCCATCATGTGCGGCCCACCCGCGGCCACCTGGATGGTCAGGTTGACGCCGGGCGGGGGCGGGGTCTGGCCGTTGTCCCAGCCTCCCCACGCGCGCACCGTCGGGGCAGGGAAGCCGGAGCACCGGTACTTCGAGATGTTGGAACGCGTCTGCCGGATGGTCTTCGCGTTGTCGCGGCCCGGGCATTCGGTCTGGCAGCCCTGGGGCACGTTGCACTCCGCGTCCTCGCGGTCGAACTGGCACACGAGGGCGCCGGTCGGGACGTTGAGGTAGTTGATCTGCGGGTTCGAGTAGTGCGGGATGCGCGTGCCCGGGTCGTACGCCATCACCGTGCGGTAGGTCTGCGGCGGACCGTTGGGGCCGAAGGGGAAGGCCTCGAAGCGGTGTCCGTACGAATCCGGGTTCAGGCCGCCGTTCTCGCACCCGCCGCCGTCGTTGGGCGCGTGGCAGCAGCCCATGTTGTGGCCGAGCTCGTGCGTCACGGTCTGGCCGGGGACGCAGCCCCAGGCCACCACCGAGAAGCCGAGGTCCGACGCCGCAGCGCTGCCGCCGCCGAGGTTGGCCAGTCCGCAGGCATCGGCGCCGTCGGCGCGGAACAGGCAGACGAGGTCCGCCTTCAGCTCATCGCGCCACTCGTGAACCTCGTCCCACTTGCCCTCGTCCACCGGCGAGTCGAAGCACGGCGGGTCGAAGACCGGCGGCTCGCCCTCCTCGCGGAGGTGGTACAGGTCGCACGCCATCGCGCTGCCCTCGATGTGCTGCGACGACAGGCGACGGATGCCCACCAGCCGGAAGTACGCGCCCGCGTCCGACCGCAGCGACGTCTCGTTGAGGTCGCCGATCGACCAGCGCGCACGGTCCTCGATGAGGTAGGTCTGCTCGATGTCGAGCCACAGGCGGTACGTGTAGGCGATCAGCACGTCGATCACGATGTCGTCGCTGCAGGGCGGCAGGACGAGCGACTCCACCGGCGGCATCATGGGGCCGTTGCGCTCGCCCACCTCGTTCAGCGTTCCGAATCCGCACGGCAGGTCACCCATCGGATCCTCGAACTTCAGCTCGGTGCGGCCCTTCGGGTGGCCGGACAGGGTGACGCGCAGGTTCTGGTTCACGTAGACGACGCCGCTGACGCGGCCTTCGTTGAGGAGGAGCCGGCCGCGCCAGACCGGGTTCACCGGATCCTCGAACATGAACATCTCCGCGCCCGGCGAACCGGCGGCATCCTGCGGCACGTGGCCGGTGACCACCATCCCGCGGGCGCCGAGGGCGTCCATCGACCGCGGCATCTTGGCACCGACGGGCAGCGAGCGGAGCGCGTCGACGTCGATCGTCATCACCTGGGTGCGCGGCTCGGGCGCCGACGGCACCGCCTTCTGCGGCTGGGCGTTCGGGGCGAGCATGACGGCCGACAGGATCGCGGCGAAGAGCGTGGTCATGGGGTCTGGTCTTCCGTGGTGTGCAGGCGCGGTTCGGAGTCCCTGTACGCCGTCCCGAGACTCTAGGTTAGCCCCGGCGGCCGGGAATTCCCATGATTTCCCGATTCGGTCCGCGGCAGCGTGCGTTTATCGGGCTGGCAAAGCACGCCGCCCGCACCGGGTCACGGTGCGGGCGGCGGAAGGTGTCAGGTCGGATGGTCCGGGCCCCTTGGCCCGGCCATCAGGGGCAGGCGCCCCAGGCGTTCAGCATCTGGCCGAGGTCTTCGCCGTTGACGAAGCCGTTCTGGTCGAAGTCGGCCGAGCAGCCCGAGCACGGACCCCACTGGGCGAGCAGGATGCCCAAGTCGTCGGCGTTCACGAAGCCGTCGTCGTTCAGGTCCGGGATGCAGCCGCCGGCGCCGGGGCCGGTGATCAGCACGTTGAACGGACCCGTGGCCGCGTTGCTGTAGCCGCCCACCACCAGGAAGACCTGCTGGCCTGCGGTCAGGTCGTACTGGAACCGCGAGGTGAACGGGGCGGCACCGCCGGTGCAGCCGTCGTCGTCGCAGATCAGGAACGTGGACGCATCGCCGCACGTCGTCAGGAGGCCCATGCGGCCATCGACGGTGGTGCCCGTGTCGCCGCACTGCTCGAAGAGGTACGTGCCGGTGGCGTTGGCCGTGAACCGGAGGTACTTCGCGCGGGCAATGGCCTGCGGGGCGACCTCGAAGGTGCAGGGCGAGCCGGTCACGTCGAGCGCCGGGTACTGGGCGTTCGGGGTGACCACGTTGTTGCCCAGGACGGCGGTCCCGATGTTCTCCGCCGCGCACGCGTCGAACGGCGGCGGGGGGTCGACGTCCGTCGTGATGTTCACGACGATTTCGGGCGGCAGCGGGGCGGTGAAGCCCGGCTCCTGGTATGCGCCGACGGCGATGTAGTAGGTCGTGCCGGCGGTGGCGCTGAACAACATCGTCGAGGCCCACCAATCGTCGTCCGGCGTGCCGCAGCTGTCGTCGTCGCAGCCGATCGTGGACGTCGCGTCGCCGCAGGTGGCGAGCACCGCGATGCGGGTGTCGTCCGTGCCGGCGCAGGTGCCGACGCGGTAGCTGCGCGTCTCCGGTGCCACGAACTTCAGGTACGTGGCGCGCGCGACGACGTCGTCTCCGAACGTGCCCGGGTCGCAGATCCCCGTGAGGTCGAGGTTCGGCGCGTTCGGGTCGGTGGCGAGCGTGTTGTCGCCGACGATCGCGTTCGTCGGGTTGGTGCACGGATCCTGGATCTCCGCGATGGTCAGCGGGATGCCGCTGGCCGGCGGAGCCGCCGTCGTGCTGTAGAGGCCGACGGCGATGAACACCGGCTGCCCCTGGGTCGCCTGGAACACGACCTTCGAGCGCAGGCCGCAGTCGTCGTCGTTGCAGGCGATGATCGAGCCGATGTCGCCGCAGGTGGTCATGGCGGCCATGACCGTGTCCGCGGTGCCGGCGCAGGTGTCCGCGGCGTACAGGCCCGTGGCGGGCGGCACGAAGCGGGCGTAGCCCGGCTTGCTGATCGGGTTGCCGAAGGCGCAGTCGACCGGCAGCGCGGTGCCGTTGGGGTCGAGCGAAACGTTGTTCGCGCCCACCACCGCGTTGAGCGGGGCGGTGCAGGTGTTGGGCGGCGCTGGCGGGGCGATCGCCGTGATCACCATGTTGCCGGAGGTGGCGCCGGTGGTGGCGCCGAAGCTGCCCACGATGATCCGGTACGTCGTGCCTGCCTGCAGCGGGGTCAGGAGCGGCAGGCCCGTGTTGCCCAGGTTGAGGCGGCTGGAGTAGTTGCCCGCGCAGCCCGACGCGCATGCGCAGCTGTCGTCGTTGTATCCGAGCGACGTCATCGGGACCGTCTCTGCCGACGGACACGTGGTGCCGATGGCGATCTTGGTGTCACCGACGCTGTTGCAGAGGCTGATCTCGTAGTTGCTGGTCACCGTGGGGGTGAACTTGAACCACTGCGGCCCGTAGATCGTGGAGGTGAACGTGCCGTCGGCGTTGGTGGTGACCAGCTGCCCGTTGGCCCCACCCGACGTGGCGAAGGGCGTGCTGCCCACGGTGACGGCTGCGGCATCTCCGCAGCCGGGCGGCGGCGGCGGCGGGGCGCCGTAGGTGATGGTCAGCGTGCCGGCCGAGATCTGGGCATCCTGCGTCGCATCGCCGCCGTCGTTGAAGGACTCGTAGACGAAGACCTTGAGCTGGGTGGTGCCGGCGGGAATCGCGAAGGCCGCGCCGCCGGCCACGGTGCCGGGGCCGGCTTCGGAGTACGGGCCGGGGGCGGTCGGCGCGCCGGTCGGGCTCAGCACGATGAACTGCGTCGTCGAACCCGGAATCTCCACGCGCATGCGCAACTCGCTGCAATAGCTGCCGTTGATGGCTTCGTAGGAAAGCGACGCGTACGCGAACGCACTCACGCCGGTCGCGCTGCCGGGGATCGTGACGGTGGTCGACGAGTTGGCGGCAGCAGCGATGCCGCCCCAGGTCTGCCAACCGGCCATGTTGACCGTGCTCTGCGCGGAGGCCGATGCGGCCGCAACCAGTGCCGACGCGGCAGCGGTCGAAAGGCGCGTGAGGAATGCGTTCATGTCTGCGTTGCTCCCGATGGTGAAGTGGAGAGGATGCGAACTCCGAATGGCACCACCCGGGCGCCAGCGGAGCCGTCACGGTCAAGGTCAATGTAACCCCGCATCTCACGGGCACAAACTTTGGTTCAGGCGATTCGTGGGATGGGCCGGAGATTCGGCCCGCCGGGCGCCGAGCGCGATAACCCCTTTGCAGCCGCGGATTTCATGCGGCCGTGAAAGCAGGACGCACGGCCAAGGCGATCTGCATTACCATTGCGCGCCTGCCTAGATGGGCAGGTCGCGGCGGGGTGTAGCTCAGCTTGGCTAGAGCGCTTGCTTCGGGAGCAAGAGGCCGCAGGTTCAAATCCTGTCACCCCGACTCCTCACTCGAAAGCCCAAGGCATTCGCCTTGGGCTTTCTCGTTCGGGCATGGCCGGAAAGCACGCGGCCCGCGCCAGTTGGCGCGGGCCGCGGGGAGGGACGTGGTGCCGGCGATCGCGCTTACGGGCAGGCGCCCCAGGCGGCCAGGAGGACGCCGAGGTCGTCGCCGTTCACGAAGCCGTCGTTGTTGAAGTCGGCCGAGCACGACGAGGCGCACGCGCCCCACTGGCTCAGCAGGATGCCCAGGTCATCGCCGTTGACGAAGCCGTCGTCGTTCAGGTCGGCGGGGCAGTTCGGCTGCGGCGGGCCCGTGATCTCCAGGTTGCCGCTGACGGCCGCGGTGGTCGCCCCGAACCCGCCGACCACGATGTAGTACGTGGTGCCGGCGGTCAGCTCGGTGTTCAGGACGATGCCCGTGGTCTGGCCCGCGCCCATCTTGCTGGAGTAGCTGGGCTGCGTGGTCCCGGTTCCGCAGCCCGACGAGCACGGGCAGGTGTCGTCGTTGTAGGCGAGCGACTGGAAGGTCTGGCCCGAGGCGGGGCAGGCGGTGCCGAGCGCCATCTTGGTGTCGTTCACCGAGCCGCAGAGGCTGAACGTGTACAGGCCGTTCACTCCTGGGACGAACTTGTACCAAGCGGCCTTGTAGATGATGGACGTCGTACCGCCGGTGGCGGCGGACAGCACGGTCTGGTCGACGGTCTGGCCCGCGTTGCTGAAGGGGCTGATGCCGAACGGGGCACTCGCCGCGTTCACGCATGCCGCGATCGGCGGCGCCGTCACGGTGATGGGCACCGTGCTGCCGAGGTTCGCGTCTGCGGTGGACTTTCCGACCGCCAGCCAGACGGAGGCGCCGGCGGCCAGCGTGGTGGTCACGGTCGAGCCGGTTCCACCGCAGGCCGAGGTGCCGCAGGCGAGCACGGACGCGGAGGAGTCGCACGCGCTCAGGAGCGCCATGCTGGCGGCGCCGGACGTCGGGCAGGTCTGGAACGTGTAGCTGCCGGCGTCTCCCGCCGTGAAGCGGTAGTAGTTGGCGCGGAAGATGGTCCCGCCGCAGGCGGTGACGTTCGCCACGGTGGCGTCGTCACGGTAGGTGACCGTGTTTGCGCCGATCGATGCCGACGGGTTGCTGGTTGCGCAGGGGTCGTACGGTCCCGACGGCGGGATCACGATCGCGGTGCCGTTGTTCTCGTACGAGAGGAAGAGCAGGGTCCGCTGCGCGGCCGTCGCGCCGACCTGCATGGCGCCGAAGCCGTAGTTCACGGCGCCGGTCGTCTCGTTGTAGAAGCGGAAGCCGAAGTAGTTGACCGAGTTGATGGTCCACCCGTTCGAACCGACGCCGGTCGCGCTGATCACCGCCGCGGTGCTGTTGGCGAAGGGACCGGACGCGCCGATCGCCGTGCCTTCCTGCAGCCGGCTCGGGCCGCCGGTCGTCTGCGTCCGGAGATACGTCGTCGTCGGGTTCGGCGCCGTGGTGGAGGCGAAGAAGTTGAGCGTCGTCGCGCCGTATGGGTTGATGTCCCAGCCGGCGGAGGACGTGGAACTGGTGCCCGTGCCCTGCGTGGCGATGTTGATGTAGAGGCCGTCGAAGTTGGCCGGGATCACGAGGTTGCAGTCCCACCGGACGACCTCGGCGTGCGCAGCCTGGGCGGCCGCGACGGTGGCGCAGGCGGCGAAGTGGAAGCCGAGGCGGGTGCTCAGCGGGCGGTTGGATGCCATGGACTCAAGTCTCCTGTGGAACGTTCCGGACGCGGGCGTGGGGGTGCACTCACGCAGACACTGTCTGCGTCTGCATAAACGCAATCTGCACGTCCAACCTGTCACGAAATCCGCCCGGATTTTGGCAACCGGATGGACGCTGCCTGCTGTGGCCGCAAAGGCATCGTTATCAGCCTTGGGCGCGATTTCGATGAAGCGCCGGATCGACTGCCTCATGCATCGCCGCGCGGTCGAGCGGTCGCCCCAGGAAATCGGCGATCGTGGGCACCCATCCACCCGGGTCCCGCACCAGCTCGGCGTAGGGCACGCGCATCACCCCGAACCCTGGGCGCGCGGCGAGCCATGCATCGACCGTCTTCAGCTGCTGCTCGTACACGGCCATCAGGCGCTCGGGCGGCAGCCCGCCGCCCGCGCGGCCGCTCCGCGCGAGCATCGTCGACTGGCTCTTCACCACCTCGCGCAGGTCGCGCTGCATGAACACCACGCGGTAGGGCCGGTCGTCCGGCAGCTCCATGAGGAGCAGGTGGATCACCTTCACCGCCTTGCCGGCGGCGTCGTCGAGCCACGCCTTGTCGGTTCGCAGCTGCTTGACGCGCTCGAACTCGAAGTAGCCGCGCGGATTGTCGTCGTCCTGCGTGCGCAGGCCATCGGTGACCGCGGGGATGCCGCCCGCGTGCAGCATCTGCATCGCCAGGCTCGTTCCCGACCTCGGGAGCCCCGACACCACGTACACCGGTTCGCGCTCGGTCATCGGGCGTCACTCTAGCCGAGCCGTCATACTGCGCGCGTGGAGTCCCTGCCGACCGACGCACGCGCACCGCTCTGGAACCGCGGGTTCCTGTCGCTCCTCTTCACGCAGTTCTTCGAGGCGGCGAGCGACAACGTGATCAAGGGCACGCTCTCCTTCGCGGTGGCCGTCGGTGCCCCGTGGGAGACGGTGTTCGGCGACGGTGGCAACGGGCTCGTCGGCGTCGTGTTCGTGGCGCCGTTCGTCTTGCTCAGCGCCTTCGGCGGCCGGATCGCCGACCGCTGCTCCAAGTCGCGCGTCACCGTGGTGCTGAAGGCGGTGTCGATCGGGGTGGCGGCGTTCACCGCGTTCGAGTTCGCCCGTGGGTCCGCGTGGGGTGCGCTGGCCGCGCTGGCGGCGTTCTCGACCGTGAGCGCCTTCTTCGGGCCGGTGAAGTACGGGATGATCGCCGAGCTCGTCGACCGCGACCGGATCGCGCGCGCCAACGGCATCGTCAACATGTCGACCAATGTCGCCGTGATCGTCGGCATGCTGGTGGCGGGCCTGGTGTCGCAGCGCTGGAAGGCCGGGTTCGTGGACGGCGTGCCCGCCGGGTGGAGCGCGTGGCTCCCCGGCATCGCGATGGCGGCCGCCACGG
>VEQS01000098.1 GCA_018883105.1 Phycisphaerales bacterium | reverse complement strand
GCCCCGGGCGCCGCGGTGGCGCGGGCCGCCAATACACTGACGGCATGAGCCTGACCGCGCGTTTCCCGGCCGCCGGCACGAGGATCCACCCCGGCGCCACCGTCCATCCCACCGCCATCGTCGAGGGCGACGTCGAGATCGGCCCCGACACCGTCGTGGGCCCCGGCTGCCTGGTGCTCGGCACGGTGGGGCCGGTCCGCATCGGCGCGGGATGCAGCCTCGTTGCCCGCGCGGTCGTGAACGGCCCGATCAGCCTCGGCGACGGCAACGTCCTCTACCCCAACACCTGCCTCGGCTTCGCGCCGCAGGACCTCGGGTTCGACCCGAACGCGCCGGGCCCGGGCTGCGTGATCGGCCACCGCAACGTCTTCCGCGAAGGCGCCACCGTCCACCGCGGGAAGTCCGACCGCCCCACGCGCGTCGGCGACTCCAACTACTGGATGACCAACACGCACCTCGGCCACGACGGCACCGTGGGCAGCAACTGCATCTTCGCGTCCGGCTGCGTCCTCGCCGGGCACGTCGAGGTCCAGGACCGCGTGATCATCGGTGGATGCACCGCGATCCACCAGTTCGTCCGGCTCGGGCGTGGATCGTTCGTGAGCGGCGCGCTCGGCCTCGGGCTCGACCTCCCGCCCTGGTTCACCGCCACCGCCAACAACCTCGTGGCCAGCGTCAACCTGGTCGGCCTGCGCCGGTCGGGCGCCGGCCGCGAGGCGATCGACGCGGTGCGCTGGGCGTTCAAGACGATCTACCGCAGCGGCGCCACGCCGCAGCAGGCGATCCCGCTGCTCGAGGAACGCATCGCCGAGCCGGCCATCGCCGAGTGCGTGGCCTTCATGCGCGCCACCACGCGCGGCATCTGCCACGGCGTCGGCCGCGCCGGCCCCGGGATGGCCGCCGCCGCCGCGGACGAGTGAGCGCCGCCGCCATGCGCGTCTGCGTGCTCGGCTCCGGCAGCTCCGGCAACTGCACGCTGGTGGAGGGCCCCGGCGGCATCGTGCTGCTCGACGCGGGCTTCTCGCCGCGCGAGACGCGCCGGCGCATGGAATCGTCCGGATTCCGGCCCGCCGACGTGGGCGCGGTCGTGCTGACCCACCCCGACTCCGACCACCTGCATTCCGGATGGACGCGCGCCCTCGGCGGCCTGGCCGGTCCCCGGCTCGTCGTCCGGCCGCGCCACGCCGCGGCCGTCGGATCGATGGGCTACCTGCCCGCATGGATCGACGAGGAAGCCGGCGCCTTCGAGCGCTGCGGCCTCTCCTTCGAGGCATTCCCGCTGCCCCACGACTCGCTCGGCTCGACCGCCTTCCGCATCCGCGGCGGCACGCGCGTCGCCGCGCACGCCACCGACTGCGGTCGGGCCACCCGCGGGCTCGCGGAGTTCCTCGCCGGCGCCGACGTGCTGATGCTCGAGAGCAACTACGACCCACCGTTGCAGCGTGCCTCGGGACGGTCGCCGTACCTGATCGACCGGATCATGGGCGGCAACGGCCACCTCTCCAACGAGCAGGCGCTGTCGATCGCCGTCGAGGTCGACCGCCTGCACCCGCTCGGCGCCGTCGTGCTGCTGCACCTGTCCCGCCAGTGCAACTGCCCATCGATCGTCGAGCGCCTGTGGACGGAGCGGGCCCCGGCGCTCGCCACGCGGCTCGTGGTCTCAGGCCAGCACGCGCCGACCCGGCCGGTCGAGGTGGCCGCACGTGCCGAGCACGCCACGCTGTTCGACGCATGAGCGCACGGATGCCCTGATCCCACGCGCCTGCCGCATGGGCGGGGCCGCTACGCTCTCCGGCTCGGACCCATGGGCGACCGCCTCACCCACGAATGCGGCCTGGCCATGATCCGGCTCCTCAAGCCGATTGAGTGGTTCCAGTCCGAGCTCGGCGACCCACTGTGGCCGCTGAGACGGCTGTACCTCCTGATGGAGAAGCAGCACAACCGCGGGCAGGACGGCGCCGGCATCGCGGTCGTCCGCCGCGGCATGCCGCCGGGCGAACAGTTCATCGACCGGCTGCGGAGCGCCAAGCGCTCGCCCGTCGAACGCATCTTCGCCAAGGCCCTCGGCCCCGCGCAGCGCCTCGGCGCCGACGAGCTGCGCCGCATGCACCCGGTCGAGCTGAAGCGGCGACTGCCCTTCCTCGGAGAGGTGCTGCTGGGCCACCTCCGCTACGGCACCCACTCCGGCGACGGCACCGACCTCTGCCACCCCTACCTGCGCCGCAGCAGCGTTGCCAGCCGCAACCTCGCGCTGGCGGGGAACTTCAACCTGACCAACGCCGCCGAGCTCTTCGACCGCCTGGTGTCCTACGGCATCCACCCCATCGGCGACGCCGACACCGGCGTGGTGCTCGAGAAGATCGGCCACTCCCTCGACCGCGAGCACGACTTCCTCGCGTCGACCTCCGGTCCCGGCAGCTTCCGCAACCTCGACGGCGACGAGCTCGCCCAGGAAGTGTCGCGCCAGATCGACGTGCCGCGCGTGCTGCGCACCGCGGAATCCTTCGACGGCGGCTTCGTCCTGGGCGGCATGCTCGGCAACGGCGACGCCTTCGTGCTCCGCGATGCCGCCGGCATCCGCCCGGCGTTCTGGGTGCGCACGCCGGAGGCCATCGCGGTGGCCAGCGAGCGACCGGCGCTCGCCGCGGCCTTCGGAATCCCGCCCCGCGACGTCGAGGAGCTGCCGCCCGGCCACGTCCTGGCGATGAAGGCCGACGGGACGCACGCGGTCACGCGCGTCCTCGGGCCCGCGCCCGAGCGGCAGTGCACCTTCGAACGCATCTACTTCAGCCGCGGCAACGACCCGGACATCTACGAGGAGCGCAAGGCGCTCGGCCGCGAACTGGCGCGCCGCGTCCTCGATGCGGTCGAGTGGGACATCGAACGCACGGTCTTCGGCTACATCCCCAACACCAGCGAGACCGCCTACCTCGGACTCCTGCAGGAGCTCGAACGGCTGGTCGCCGAGCGGTCCGCCGAGCGGATGTGCGCCCTGCTCCGCGCCGGCACGCTCGGCGAGGACGACATCCGGCGGCTCGCCTACCCGCGCATCCGCGCCGAGAAGGTGGCCACCAAGGACCAGAAGCTGCGGACCTTCATCACCTCCGACAGCGCGCGCAAGGACCTCGTCAGCCACGTCTACGACATCACCCGCGGCACCGTCCGTCCGGGCGACACCCTGGTGGTCGTCGACGACTCGATCGTGCGCGGCACCACGCTGCGTGACTCGGTGGTGACGATGCTCTCCCGCCTCGAGCCGGGCCGCATCGTGATCGCCAGCAGCGCGCCGCCCATCAAGTACCCCGACTGCTACGGGATCGACATGAGCCAGCTCGGGCGCTTCATCGCCTTCGAGGCCGCGGTGGCGCTCCTCGCCGAACGCGGCCGGCAGTCCGTCCTGGCCGAGGTCGAGGAGCGCTGCCGCGCGCAGGCGCACCTGCCGCCCGAGCGGATGTGCAACGAGGTGCGCGCCATCTACGAGCCGTTCAGCCTCGACGAGATCGGCGCGAAGGTCGGCGAGCTGATCCGCGCACCGGGGCTGCCCTGGCGCGGGCGGCTCGACGTCCTCTACCAGTCCGTCGACGGCCTGCGCGCGGCGATGCCGCGCTTCACCGGCGACTGGTACTTCACCGGCGACTATCCGACGCCCGGCGGGCTGCGGGTGCTGAACACCGCCTACCTGCGCTGGCGCGCGGGCGACGAGCGCCGCGCTTACTGAACGCGTCCGAGAATCCCGCAGCCTCCGGGTCACGACCGCCGCTTCCAGTCGTTGCGAACGACGGCGGATTGTGGTCTACTTCTCCGTTCCCCTCCGCAGGCGCGGAGGCCCGCCGGACCCGTGTCCGGCAGCACAGCAGGCAAGAGAATCCAGGTCCACGAATGGCTCGCTATCTCGGTCCCAAGGTCAAGCTCTCCCGTCGCGTCGGCGTGCCGATCGCCGACCTTCCCAAGCACACCGCCAAGCGGGCGCTGACGCCCCCCGGGCCGCACGGCCTGCGCGGAAAGCGGGTGAAGCCCTACGGGATCCGCAAGGACGAGAAGCAGAAGCTGCGCTACCACTACAACGTGCTCGAGCGCCAGTTCCGCCGCTACATGGAAGAGGCCGGCCGCACCAAGGGCAACACCGGCGAGGTGCTGCTGCAGCTCCTGGAGCGTCGCCTCGACAACGTCGTCCGCCGCGCGGGCTTCGTCCGATCGATCTGGGCGGCGCGCCAGCTGGTGGCCCACGGAAGCGTGCGCGTCAACGGCGCCAAGGTCGACCGCCCGAGCTTCTCGGTGAAGGTCGGCGACGTCGTGACGATCAAGGAGAAGCTGCACAAGACCTGCCGCGAGCACATGGAGAGCCTGCAGGGCCACCAGGTGCCGGGCTGGATCGAGGTCAACCCCGCGGAACTGCGCGCCAAGGTGCTCACCATGCCCACCTCGGACCAGATCCCCTTCGACGTCAACACCAACCTGATCGTCGAGTTCTACCGCTGAACCCGCGGCGGGACGCGCCGCCGCGCCCCGCCCCGACGATGCCTGGGCACGGACCCCGGAGCGCGCCCTCGCGGCGCGCTCCGGCCATTTTTGGGCCGCTCCCGTAGACTTGCCCCCTCGCCATGATCAAGAAGCTGCAGACCTACAACAGGCAGATCCTCGCCGCGGTGAGCGTGCTGCTCCTGATCGTCTTCCTGGCCCCGACGGCGGTCACGCAGTGCTCGCGCGGAGGCGGAGGTTCCTCGGACACCGCGTGGGCGCGGACGGCCGACGGCACCACCCTCACCCTCGGCGACCTGCAGGACATGCGCGCGCAGCTGGCGGTGCTCGAGGTGATGGGCGGGCCCGTGGTGGGCCGGCTCGGCGCCTCGAAGTCGCCGGAGCACTGGTGGCTCCTCGTCAAGGAGGCGCGCGACTCCGGGCTGGTCGGCGGCGCGGGCGACGGACGGACGATGCTCGACGAGACCGCCGCGCGGTCGGGCGCCAATCCCGATGACCTCCTCATGCAGCTGGCCTCCTCCGCAAGGCAGCAGCCGCAGGTGGTGCTCGACACTTTGGCGAACCTGCGCGGGGTGGAGCGTCTGGTGGGCCTGTCGGTCGGCAACCGCCGCCTCTCGGACGCCCGCATGCGCGAGGCCGCGCGCGAGATGCTGACCAACGCCTCGTGCGACGTCGTCGTCCTCGACGGGGCCGTCGCCACCAAGGCGCTGCCGATCGACCCTCCGGGCGACGAGCGCCTCGCCAGGCTCTTCGAGGCCGGCAAGGACCAGCTCGAGGGCGCGGGCCCGGGCGGCATCGGCTACCGCATCCCCGACCGCGTTCAGCTGGAGTGGCTCGTCGTCCCGTCGCGCGACATCCTCGCCAGCCTGGCGAGCGACCCCGCGCTCGGCCCGGTCGAGCTGCGCAAGGAGTTCCGCCGCGACCCGAAGGCCTTCGGCGTCACTGACGCGGAGCTCGCCCCCGGCGCACCGCCGCCCTCGTACGAGGCGTACGCCCCCAAGGTGCGCGATGCGGTCGAGCGCCGGCTGGTGAAGGAACGTGCCGAGCGGATCGCGGGCTTCGTCCGCGACTGGAACCGCACGCAGATGAAGGACATCCCGGTCGAGGGCGGAATGGCCAAGCTGCCGGACGGCTGGAAGGACCGCCAGCCCGCGCTGAAGGCGCTCGCCGCCGAGCTCGCGCAGCGATTCTCGGTGGGCACCCCGCAGGTCGCCGACGGCGGCGGCTGGATGACGCCGACGGCCGCCGAGGGCACCCCGGTGGTCGGCACGGCCATCGCCTCCGAGTATGGCCGCCCGATGGGAATCGGCGCCATGGCGCGCGCGATGCGGGCCTTCGATCCCGAGTCACGCCTGCCCATCCAGCCCGGCGTGATCGGGCCGGTCGCCCTGACGCCCGGCGACGACGTCGTCGTGTGGCGGATCACGGCGGCAGAGAAGGCGCACCCGCCCGCCTCGCTCGACGAGGTGCGCGCGGCCGTCACGCGCGACGCCGAGATCCAGGCCCGGTACGAGAAGCTCGCGGGCATGACCGACGAGCTCGCCCGCCAGGCGGCGACCCAGGGGCTTGCCCAGTTCGCGGCGCCCTACCTCTCCACCGTGCAGCCTGCGCCGATGGTGCACCTCGCGAACGTCCAGACGCTGAACCAGGTGGGCTTCCGCCTGCCGGGGTCGCTGCCGAAGGTCGGTTCCGACGCCGACGCGATCCGCGCCGTCGTGCGCCGGGCGCTCGCGCTGCCGGCCGGCGCCGTCATCAGCACGCTCCCCGACAGCGACCGCATCGTCGTCGTCCCGGTGGAGTCCAAGCGGGCGGTGCTCGTGGTCCGCATCAACGACGTCACCCCGCTCTACGCGGAGGACTATGGCGCGCTCGCCACCCAGGGCCGCCTGTACCCGGCCATCATGCAGGACGAGCCGGAACCCGACCTCGCACGCGCGTTCGGCCGGGAGTCGATGGAGAAGCGCCTCGGCTACGCCGTGGCCAACCCCGACGGGACGGACCGCGTGACCGCACCCGCAGCGCCCAGCTTCTGAACCGCCCGCCGAGGACCCGCCGATGACCGCACCCGCCGCCGCCGCCCAGCCCGAGGCCCTGCCCAACGTCCCCTACGAACTCTTCGCCAAGCTCGACCTGCGCGTCGCCACGGTCGTGCGCGCGGAGCCGCACCCGAACGCCGACAAGCTCCTCAAGCTCACCCTCGACGACGGGACGCCCACCGGCCGCCAGGTGTGCGCCGGCATCAAGGCGTGGTACGCCCCCGAGCAGCTCGTCGGCAGGCAGGTGGTGATCGTCGCCAACCTCGAGCCGCGCATGCTGCGCGGCGAGGTGAGCCAGGGAATGGTGCTCGCCGCGAGCGACCTGCGCGAGGGCGCGGCACCCGCCGCCGACGCCAAGCCGGGCGCCGACCTGCGCGACGTCATCGTCGTCACGGTCGAGAAGCCGGTGAAGCCCGGCTCGAAGGTCAGCTGACGCCCACGGCGGCCGCGTCGCGGTCGCTGAGCATCCCGCCGTCCGCGCGCAACCGCACGGTTCCGTCGCGCTTGCGGCTGCGCTCGCAGCGCGGCGCCTCGCGGAGGTCCTCGACCGCCACGGCCGTCGCCGCCCGGTCAAGCCGCGCGCGGCTCGCGCCGGCCAGGTCCGCCATCTCCGCCGCGAACGGCGCGAGCGCACCGTCCGGATCGGGGATCACCAGCCCCGCGTCGAGCGGGTTCTCGATGCCGGCCGCCTTGGCCTCCTCGAGCGCCTTCAGCGCGGCCTCGCGCGCGGCCAGCGCCGCCGGCCACGCCGGATGCGCCGCGAAGGCAAACGGGACGTGCGACTCGAAGGCCACGCTCCGCGCGTCGGCGCCGTGCAGCGCACGCCACGCCTCGTCGGCCGTGTGCGGCAGGATCGGCGCCAGCATCCGGATGAGCCCCTCGGCCACCGTGCGCATCGCGCGCTGGGTGGCGCGCCGCCGCGGGCCGTCGGCCGGGTCGCAGTACAGGCGGTCCTTGGTCGCCGCGAACCAGGTGGCGCTGAGCGTCGAGTTGCAGAAGTCGAAGAGCGCCACGTGCGCATCGCGGAAGCTCGCCGTGCGGCACGCCTCGATCACCGTGCGCTGCACGCAGGCGTACTCGGCGAGCACCCAGCCGTCGATCGACGCCGGGTCGGTGGCCGCCACCCGTGCGGCCTCGTCGGGCGCGGGCACGTGGTCATGCAGGTTGCTCAGCAGGTAGCGGAGCGTGTTGCGCACCTTGCGGTAGCCGTCGCCGGCGGTGGCGAAGAACGTCATGTCCACCTTGATGTCCGCCTCGTAGGGAACGCCCGAGGCCCACCAGCGGCACACCTCGGCGCCGGCCTGCTTCAGCAGGTCCTCGACCTCGATGGTGTTGCCGAGCGACTTGGACATCTTCTTGCCGTCCTTGTCGACGATGAACCCATGCGTCACCAGCGCCCTGAAGGGTGGCCGCCCGGTCGCGCCGAGCGCCGGCAGCAGGCTCAGCTGGAACCAGCCGCGGTGCTGGTCGGATCCCTCCAGGTACATGTCGGCGGGGAACCCGAGGCCACGCTCGCGCAGCACCGCGTTCCAGCTCGAGCCCGACTCGAACCACACGTCGAAGATGTCGTAGAGCTTGGCCAGGGATGCAGCATCCACGCCCTTCGGCGCGTCGGGATCCGCGGCGGGCGACCAGTGCGCCAGCAGCTCGGCCGGCGACTCGGTGAACCAGGCGTCGCTCCCCTTCTCGCGGAAGCGCTTCGCCACCGCGCGCACGCTCGCCGGCGTGAGGAGCACCGCCCCGTCCGGGGTGCGAAACGCCGGGATCGGCAGGCCCCATGCACGCTGGCGGCTCAGGCACCAGTCGGGACGGCTCTCCAGCATGCCGCGCATGCGGTTTCGGCCCCACGGCGGCACGAAGTCGATCCCGCCCTCGGCGGCGCCCTTGCCGGTCGCCTCCAGCGCCATCGCGCGCAGCGAGCGGCCGTCGCGGCGCGTCGGGCGGTCGACGCCGATGAACCACTGCTCCGTGGCGCGGAAGATCACGGGCGTCTTCGATCGCCAGTCGTGGGGATAGGAGTGGGTGAAGACGTGGTCGTGGTAGAGGTGGCCGCTCGCACGCAGCCACTCGGTCACCTCGCGGTTGGCGTCCCACACCGACATGCCGCGCAGCCACTCGGGCACGGTGTCGTCGTAGGTGCCGTCGTCGCGCACCGGGCAGTAGGTGTCGAGCCCCTCCTTGAGGCCTGTCCGGCAGTCCTCGGTGCCGTGGCCGGGCGCGGTGTGCACCAAGCCCGTGCCGTCCTCGAGCGTGACGTAGTCGGCGGCCACGATGCGACCCGTCCGGTCGCAGAACGGGTGGCGGTAGGCAAGCCCCACGAGCGCGCTGCCGGGCGCCTCCGCGAGGACACGCACCTGCTCGCTGCCCGCAAGCTTCGCCACCTTCGGCAGCAGGTCGGCCGCCATCACCGCCACGTTGCCGTCCACCTCGGCCACCGCATAGCGGAAGTCCGGGTGCACGGCAATCGCCAGGTTCGCCGGAAGCGTCCACGGCGTGGTGGTCCAGATGGTGAAGCTCGGCGTGCAGTCGAGCTCGCACCCGAAGGCGCGCTCGACCGCCTCGCGGTCGGCGGCCTCGAAATCGACGTAGACCGACAGGTCCTCGCGGTCCTCGTACTCAAGCTCGGCCTCGGCGAGCGCCGTGCGGTTGGCGATCGACCAGTGCACCGGCTTGAGCGCGCGGTACACCAGCCCCTGCTCCACCAGGTCGGCGAAGTCCTCGAGCACCGCGCCCTCGAAGGCGGGCTTCATCGTCAGGTACGGGTCGGCGTAGTCGGCGAGCGTGAGGAGCCGCTGCATCTGCCCGGCCTGCAGCTTCACGAACTTCTCGGCGTATGCCTGGCACTCGCGGCGGATCACCATGCGGCGCTGGTCGTCGGGAAGCTCCATCACCTTCTGGAGCTTGCCCTTCTCGTTCATCTCCGTGACCACCTTGTGCTCGATCGGCAGCCCGTGGCAGTCCCATCCCGGCACGAACGGCACCTGCATGCCGTCCATCAGCCGTGCACGCACGACGATGTCCTTGAGCACCTTGTTCAGCAGGTGCCCGAGGTGGATCGACCCGTTGGCGTACGGCGGCCCGTCGTGAAAGCTGAAGGCCGGCGCGCCCGCCCGCGCCGCCTGCACGGCGGCGTACAGCCCCTCGTCCTGCCAGCGCTTCACCGTCTGGGGCTCGGCCTGCGCCAGGTTCGCCTTCATGGCGAAGTCCGTGCGCGGCAGGTTGAGCGTGGCCTTGTAGTCGGGCATCGGTCGCTCAGTCGAAGTCCGGCTCGGACCCGGGCTTCACGTTCTCGTCGAGGTAGCGCTGGAAGTCGCCCATCTTGTACGAGACGAAGCAGAAGACATGGTGGAGCGTGAACCACTCCGGGTCGGAGGGATCCTTGTCCAGGTCCTGTCGGAGGCGGTTGAGTTCGGCGAGGACGCGTTCGGCCTTCATCGGTGGGTTCCGGGGCGCGAAGTGTAGGTCAGTGCGCGTGGCCGGCATGGTCGTGCCCGGCGTGGTCATGGCCCGCGTGGTCATGCCCGGCATGGTCGTGGGCGCCGTGCGTCGCCGCCTCGAGTCGACCGATGGCAAGCGCCATCCCCAAGCCAAGGAGCAGCGACAGGGAAAGCGCCACGCGGTCGTGCCGGTGGAACTGCACCTCGGGCAGGATGTCCGCCGCCGCGATGCAGAGGAACGTGCCCGCCGAGAAGGCGAGCGCGAGCGGCACCAGGGACGCCGCATCGCCCGAGGCGGTCACGCCGGCCAGGAAGAGCGCCGCACCCACCGGCACCAGGAGCGCAAAGAGCGCACTCACCAGGAACGCCCGCCGCCGGCTCCCGCCGCCGGCGGAGAACAGCGTCGCGATCGTCATGGCGTCGAAGGGCTTGTGCAGGAGGATGACGAGGAACGTGCCGATGCCGGCCATCGCGCCGGAGTCACCCATCGCCGCGCCTGCCTCGATGCTCGCGGCCAGGGCCACGCCCTCGAGGAGCGAATGCAGCCCCATGCCCACCGCGGCCCCGGCCCACGTGAGCCGTCCCACGCCGGCGCCACTGCCCCCGTGCGGATGATGGTGGCCGGGATGGCCGTGGTTTGGGTCGTCGCACGGCGGCTCCGGCGCCTCGTGCTGGTGGAAGTGCGCGAAGCGCTCCAGGAAGAACATCGCCACGAAGCCGAGCGCCAGGGCGAGCATCAGCGGGTCGAACTGGCCGTGCCCGCCGGCGCCCTCGGCCGACGACGTCCGTGCCATCAGTGCATGCGGGAGCATGTGGAACACGGCGACGCCGAGCATCACCCCGGACACGAAGCTCAACCCCAGCTGCATCCGGCGGTGCGTCAGGCGCACCCAGAGCGGCACCGCGCCCCCGAGGAACGAGGCGGCCACGATGGCGGCGCAGAAGACGATGAGCGCGGTCTGAGGTCCCATGGCGGCTGAAGGCGGGGCACGATACCCCTCGCGCCCGGAACGGCCCCGGGGGCCCCGCGCCGGCCGCCTTGAAGGGCCTCCGGGGCCCGGATACACTGCTCCGTTCGACCGCTGGGGTGGTAGCTCAATTGGAAGAGCGCCTCGGTCGCATCGAGGAGGTTGTGAGTTCGATCCTCATCCACTCCACTTGCCGGCCCGTCCCGTTGGGGCGGGCCGGTTCGCTTCCGGGCCGCCGACGCTCGTACCATCGGCCTCGATGAGCGCTGGCGGCACCTACAACCGCGACACGCCGGCCATGCGGCAGTACGACCGGTTCAAGCGCGAGCACCCGGGGTGCCTGCTCCTCTTCCGGATGGGCGACTTCTACGAGCTGTTCGACGACGACGCCGTGGTCGCCCAC
>VEQS01000223.1 GCA_018883105.1 Phycisphaerales bacterium | reverse complement strand
GCGACGCGCGCGAGGCGGTGTTCCGCTTCCAGCAGGAGGCGGCCGACCGCGGCGCACGGGTGCTGCTCGAGAGCCGCGCCCCTGCCGGCGACGGCTGGTTCGCGACGCCCGGCGTGCTGCAGGTCGATGCCTTCGAGGTCGCCACTGACCACGAGGTGTTCGGTCCCATGGCGCAGGTGGCCGTGGTGCGTGACATCGACGACGCGATCGTGCAGGCGAACGCCACCGAGTTCGGGCTCGCCGCGAGCGTCTTCGCCCGGAGCGAAGACTCAGTGCGGCGCGCCATGGCCGGGCTGCGTGCGGGGTGCATCAACGTCAACTGCGGCACGGCCGGGGCGAGCGGGAAGCTTCCCTTCGGCGGCCTCGGCCGCTCCGGCAACCTGCGCCCGGCCGGCGCGGCGATGATCGACGCCTGCGCGCTGCCGGTGGCGTCGATGGTCGAGTCGGGCGATGCGGCCACGATTCCGCCCGGAATGACTGCACCCGAACGGGTATGAGCGGCGAAGTCAGGGGCCGGATGGACGCCGTGCACGCAGAACAGAAGGATGCTGGTCCGCAGCTGGCGATCGTCGTTCCCGCGTGGAACGAGGAAGCGGTCATTGCCCAGACCATCGGACAGCTGCGCGAGGTGGCCGAGGCGCTCGGCCGTCCGTACGAGCTGGTGGTGGTGGACGACGCCAGCACCGACCGGACTGCCGCGCTCGCCGAGGCGGCGGGCGCGCGCGTCGTGCGGGTCGAGAAGCGGCAGATCGCGGCGGTGCGCAACGCGGGCGCCCGGGCGACGCGCGCCCCGTACCTGGTGTTCGTCGATGCCGATACCTGGGTGCCGGAGACGGTGCTGCGCCACGCGCTCCTCGAGCTCGATGCGGGGGCGATCGGCGGCGGGTCGCGCGTCGCCTTCGATGGGCGCGGGCACCCGCTCGCCGAGTCCTTCTTCGAGGCGTTCAAGGTGCTGTGGTATGCGCAGGAGCTTGCCGCCGGCTGCTTCCTCTTCGCGCGCCGCGACGCGTTCGAGGCGGTCGGCGGCTTCGACGAGCGGTGGTTCGCCGGCGAGGAGTACTGGCTCAGCCGGGCGCTCAAGGCACGCGGGCGCTTCGCGTTCCTGCACGAGGAGGTCGTGAGCAGCGCGCGCAAGCAGCGCGCCGGCCATGGGCTCGGCATGATGCTGCGGCTGCTGTGCCTCACCGCGATGTTCTTCGCGGGCTACCGGCGCCCGCTGCAGTCGCGGGAGCGGCTCGGATTCTGGTACGACGGCACGCGCGAGGGGAAGCCGGTCGACGTGTGAGCGGCGGCGTCCGCGGGCGCCGCGCGCGCCTCGCCGGACTTCAGTCCTCGATCCCGATCTGCCGGTCGAGCCAGGCCGGCACCGCGTCGATCGCCATGCGCTCCTGCTGCTGCGTGTCGCGGTGCCGGATGGTCACGGTCTGCGCGGACAGCGTGTCGGTGTCGATCGTGATGCAGAAGGGCGTTCCCGCCTCGTCCATGCGGGCGTAGCGCTTGCCGATCGACTGCTTCTCGTCGAACTCCACCGCGTGCTTCTTCCGGAGCTGGCGGTACAGGCGCTCCCCCACCTCGGGCATGCCGTCCTTGTTGACGAGCGGGAAGATGCCCGCCTTCACCGGTGCCATGCGCGGGTGGAACTTCATGAAGACGCCGCTCGGGCGGCTGGCGTCCGGCGTGTACGCCTCGCAGATCAGGGCGAGGGTGCCGCGGTCGGCGCCGGCGGACGGCTCGATCACGTGCGGGAAGTAGCGCTCGTTCCGCCCCTGGTCGAAGTACCGGGCCTTGTCGTTCTTCCCGCTGTGCGTGGCGTGGGCGCGCAGGTCGAAGTCGGCGCGGTGCGCGACGCCCTCGAGCTCGCCGAACCCGGGCGCGGTGAACGGGAACCGGTACTCGATGTCGCTCGTGCCGGCGCCCTCCTTTGCGTAGTGGGCAAGCTCGTCGCGGTCATGCTCGCGCAGCTTCAGGTTCGAGCTCGTCAGGCCGATCGACTGCCACCACGAGAAGCGCCAGTCGCGCCACCAGCGGTACCACGCCTCCGCCTCGCTCGGGTGGATGAAGAACTCGATCTCCATCTGCTCGAACTCGCGGCTGCGGAAGGTGAAGTTGCGCGGCGTCACCTCGTTGCGGAAGGCCTTGCCCACCTGCGCGATGCCGAAGGGCACCTTGACGCGCGTCGAGTCGACGACGTTCTGGAAGTTGGCGAAGATTCCCTGCGCGGTCTCCGGGCGCAGGTAGGCGACGTTTGCCGGGTCCTCGACTGCGCCCACGAGGGTCTTGAACATCAGGTTGAACGGCTTCGGCTCCGTGAGCTCGCCGCCGCAGTGCGGGCAGGGCAGGGCCAGGCCGTCGCGCGCGGCCTGCTCGGACGCGAGGTGCATCAGGAACTCGCGCAGCGGCATCGCCGTGGGCTGGCCGGCCATCCGATCGACGAGCCAGCTCAGGGTCACCTGCGGATTCCGCACCAGGGCCAGGTTCGGCGCGAGCTTCTTGCCCTTGGTGTCGGCCCATCGCTTCAGCTGCAGGCCGTCCACCGCGGCCCCGTCGGCGTACAGCTCGGCGAGCGCCTTGAACCACTCGGTCTCGGTCAGCAT
>VEQS01000097.1 GCA_018883105.1 Phycisphaerales bacterium | reverse complement strand
GGGTGGGGAGCGTCAAGCGCCGCGTCGAGCTGCAGGACTCGCACGACTGCTACTTCATCCTGGCCAACTACCACGCGTTCACCACGCGCGCCGACAAGCCGCAGGAGATCCGCCGCGACACGCTGGCGATCGTCCGCGACTACCTGGCGATGGGGATCGACCCGGAGCGTGCCACCATCTTCCTGCAGAGCGAGGTGCCGGCGATCCACGAGCTCGCCTTCCTCTTCGCGATGCTGCTGCCCTTCAACCGGGTGATGCGCAACCCGACCCTGAAGACCGAGATCGAGACCAAGGAACTCGGCGACACGTATTCCTTCGGCTTCCCGCTCTACGCCGTCGGGCAGTGCGCGGACATCCTGGCGTTCCGGCCGCAGGGCGTGCCGGTGGGCGAGGACCAGGTGCCGCACCTCGAGCTCACGCGCGAGGTGGCACGGCGCTTCAACCAGATGTACTGCGGCGTGCCGACCGACGCCGAGGACGCCGACCACGAGCGCCTCGGCGGCGCGTGGCCGGTGCCGCGCGCGGACGTCGGCAAGGTGGGCCGGCTCGTCGGGACCGACGGCAGGAACAAGATGTCCAAGAGCCTCGGCAACGCGATCTTCATCTCCGACTCCCCGAAGGAGGTGGAGCAGAAGGTGAAGAAGATCTTCACCGGCAGGCAGAGCCCCACCGAGCCGGGCGACGTCGGCAACGCGCTCTTCCAGTACGTGGACGCGTTCATCGAGGACCCCGCGCGCGTGGCGGAGCTGAAGCGGCGCTACGCGGCGGGCGACAACCTCGGCGACGGGCACGTGAAGGCCGAGGTCGCGGAGGCGATCAACCGTCTGCTTGCCCCGATGCGCGAGCGGCGCGCGCGGATCGGCGAGGACGACGGGGCGGTGCTCGACATCCTCCGCTCGGGAAGCGCCCGCGCCAACCGGGTCGCCGAGGAGACGCTCGAGACCGCGCGCAAGGCGGCCGGCCTGCACTTCTTCCCGCGCACGCTCGGTTATCGCTGACGCGGGCCGCGCGGACGCGCCGCGCGCGCCATGCGACTGATGCCGGGGCCGCACGCGCGCCGATCTAGCATGGGTGCGACGCGCATGCCGCTTCCCGACCCCCTGCCCTCGCACGCGTGCCCGCACGTGGCCAAGGACGATCCGCGCTGCCAGGAGCGTTTCCGCATGGCGGAGATCGACGCCATGTACCGCTACTGCCTCGGCGGCTGGTACGGCTGCAAGCTCTTCCACCGGATCAACCGCGAGCAGTCGCACCCCCAGCGCGCGGCCGCTGCGCCGCCCCAGCAGGTGACGGTGCATGGACGCGCGCGAAACGACGACGCCGCCTGACTTCGACCGCGCCGTCGACGCGTTCATGGTGCACGCGCGCGTGGAGTGCGGGCTGTCGGCCGCCACGCTCGACGCCTACGGGCGCGACCTGCGCGAGCTGGCCGTGCACATGGGCACGCTCGGCGCCGCGACGCCCGACGGCGTGACCATGGACATGCTGGCCGGGCACATCCGCCACCTCGGCACCGAGCGCGGGCTCGACCCGCGCAGCATCGTCCGGCACCTGGCCACCATGCGGATCTTCTTCCGCTGGCTGCACGCCAACGGCCGCATCCGCCGCGACCCGGCGCGGCTCCTGGAGCGCCCGACCACGTGGAAGCGCCTGCCCGGCACCATGACGCCCGGCCAGATGAAGCGACTGGTGGAGGCACCCTCCCCGGACGACGGCCCGCTCTGGCTGCGCGACCGCGCGATGCTCGAACTCATGTACGCCTCTGGCCTGCGCGCAAGCGAGGTGGGGGCGCTGAAGCTCAGCGACTTCGACCGCGACGACCTGATCCTCAAGGTGACCGGCAAGGGGAACAAGCAGCGGCTGGTGCCGGTCGGCAAGCCCGCGGCGGCGATCCTGGAGCGGTACCTCGCCGAATGCCGGCCGCAGCTGGCGCGCCACGACGACCGACGCGACAAGCACCGAATCCTGCTTTCCGCGCACGGCCGGCCGCTCGAGCGCGTGGCGGTGTGGCAGATCGTGAAGCGCGCGGCGCGCGCGGCCGGGATCCAGGGCGTCCACCCGCACCTGCTGCGGCACTCGTTCGCCACGCACCTGGTGGCCGGGGGCGCGGACCTGCGCGTGATCCAGGAGCTGCTCGGCCACGCCGACATCGGCACCACGCAGGTCTACACCCACGTCGACCGCAGCCACCTGCGCAAGACCATCGCGCGCTTCCACCCGCGCGAGCTGCGCAAGACCGCGTAAGTCTCGCCCACTCCTCCCGGACCATTTTCGGCGTAAATCGCTCCCGTTCCTCCCGGAGCATTTTCCGAATCTACGATCCGCGGGGTGTCCGCTGCGGATCCATGCATCGTCGTCATCCTGGGCGCCTCCGGCGACCTCACGCACCGCAAGCTGATTCCAGCGCTCTACGAGATGGACCGCCTCGGCGCGCTCGATGCGCGCACGCAGGTGCTCGGGGTCAGCCGGCGGCCGAAGACCGACGAGGCGTTCCGCGCCGAGCTTTCCGAGGGCGCACGCGCCGCGGCGGGCGCAGCCTTCGACGCCCAGGCATGGGACAGGCTGGCACGGCGCGTCCACTACCTCGCCGGAGATGCCGCCACCGCGGATGCCTGGCCCGCGATCGCGCGCACGATCCACGAGCTCGACGCAAAGCACGGCACCCGCGGAAACGTCCTCTTCTACCTCTCCGTGGCGCCCGAGCTCTACGCGCCGATCGTGACGCAGATCGACGCCGCGGGCCTGGTGACCGAGGGCAAGCGCTGGTGCAGCATCGATCCCGCCCGGCGCAGCTGGCAGCGGATCGTGGTCGAGAAGCCCTTCGGCAGCGACCTCGACTCCGCGCGTGCGCTGAACCGCGCGCTGGGCAGCGTCTTCGAGGAGGACGCGATCTACCGGATCGACCACTACCTGGGGAAGGAGGTGGTGCAGAACCTGCTGGCGTTCCGCTTCGCCAACGCGATCTTCGAGCCGGTGTGGAACGCGAACTTCGTCGACCACGTGCAGATCACCGCGAGCGAGACGCTCGGCGTGGGAAGCCGCACCTCCTTCTACGACCAGACCGGCGCCATCCGGGACATGATCCAGAGCCACCTGATGCAGATCATGGCGTTCGTGGCGATGGACCCGCCGTCGAGCTTCACGCCGGCGATGATCAACGCCGAGAAGCGCAAGATCGTGGAGAGCATCCAGGTGCCCTCGGCCGCCGAGGCCGCGCGGCACGGCGCGCTGGGGCAGTACGCGGGCGGCGACTTCGCCGGCGTGCACGAGCAGGCGTACGCGGATCTGCCGGGCGTCGCGCCCGGATCAAGCACCGAGACCTTCGCCGCGCTGCGCTTCACCTTCGACAACTGGCGCTGGGGAGGCACCCCGTTCTACGTGAGGACCGGAAAGCGCATGGCCGCCAAGCGCACCGAGGTGGTGATCCAGTTCAAGGAGCCGCCGGCCAACCTGTTCCGCTCGATCAGCGGCACGCGCGTGCCGGGCGACCGCATGATCATCCAGATCGCCCCCGGAGAGCGCTTCAGCCTGCGCTTCAACAGCAAGGTGCCGGGCGCGGGACTGTCGCTGCGGCCCGTCGAGATGGTGATGGACTACCGCACCGAGTTCGCGAACGACAGCGTGGAGGCGTACGGGCCGCTGCTCGTCGACGCGATGCGCGGCGACCAGACGCTCTACAAGACCCGCGAGGAGACCGAGGACGCGTGGCGGGCGGTGATGCCCTTCCTGGGGCCCGAGAGCGCGGCCTTGCGCGCGGGGATCCGCAGCAACTACGTGCCCGGCTCGTGGGGTCCGGCTGCGGCACGCGATCTGCTGGCGCGCGACGGGCGCGCATGGCACGACGAGTGAGCGCACCGCGCGCGTGCCCGCGCGCCGCATGCCCGCCCTACGCCGCGATCCACAGGTTCACCGCGTTGAACGCCGCATGCGCGACGATCGGTGCGACGATTCGCCCCGACCGCTCGTAGAGCAGCCCCCAGCCGACCGAGAGCAGGACGAGGGTGGCGAGCCCCGCCGCGCGCGAGCCGTCGGCGAGCGACCCCCAGTGGACGAGCGCGAAGAGGACCGAGGTCACCGCGATCGCGGCACCGCGGCCGAGGCCCGCGCCCTTCAGCCCCTGCTGCAGCAGGCCGCGGTACATCCACTCCTCGGCGAGCGGCGTCAGCACCGCCGCGCAGCCGACGGACGCCCACCACCATGGGTCCGATGGCCCCGTCGCCGCGAGCGCTTCGAGCGTGCGGTGCCCAAGTTCAGGGATGCGCTCGCCCGCCAGCGCCTGAATGGCCGTGGCGATCCCCCCGACCGCCTGCGCCATCGGCCAGAGCAGCGCCGCGAAGCACGCACCGAGCGCGGCGGACTCAAGCTGCCCGCGCGGCTGGGCATGCACGCCGCCGTGGCCGACCGCGGTCAGCCCGCGACGCGGGCGCGCGGAGGAAAGCGAGAAGAGCGCAACGACCACCGCCAGCTGCGCGGCGTGCCCGCCGGCAGCCTGCAGCGTGGCGCGCGCAAGGTCACCCGCCGACTCCGGCGCCGCACGCACCATGAGCACCGCACCGAGCGCCGCGCCCATGAACGCGGCACCGAACCCGAGGACGCTTGGCTCCGCGCGCAACGGCCACGCCGGCCCGATGCGCGGCAACTGCCGGAACCACGCGACGTGCCGCATCGCAATGACCGAGGCGACCGCGAGCGCGCACCAGAAGGCCAGCCACCACCACGGGATTCCCGCGGCCGCGGGCGTAGACTCCGCCGCCCCGGCGTCGCCGGCACCCTGCGCGGCCGCGTCGGCCGCCGCGGCGCCGGCCGCAAGCAGCGCGACGATGGTTCCCGTCCTGCGGCACATCATCGAGCACAAGCGCCGGGAGGTGGCCGAGTCGCGCCGGCGCGTGCCGCTCGAGGAGCTCAAGGAGCGCATCTCCGAGCTCGGCAGGCCGCGCAACTTCTTCCGAAGCGTGGTCGACGACCGCCATCCCGGCGCGATGCGGGTCATCGCCGAGGTGAAGCGGAAGAGCCTGTCGGCAGGCGTCATCCGCGAGGAATTCGACCCCGTGGACATGGCCCGAAGGTACTCCGAGTCCGGCGCGGCCGCGATCAGCTGCGCCACCGACCGCGAGTTCCTCGGCGGAGACCTCTCGCACATCCATGCCATCCGGGACGCAGTGCCGCTCCCGGTGCTGCGCAACGACTTCATCGTCGACGACTACCAGGTGTGGGAGGCACGCGCCGCCGGCGCCGACGCCATCCTGCTGATCGCCGAGTGCCTCCACGAGCGCGAGATCATCGACTTCCAGATCCTGGCCACCGAGCTGCAGATGACCACGATCCTCGAGGTGCACGGCCTTGACCACCTGTGGCGGGTGATCAACCACGTCGGCTTCCCGCACGCCGGGTACGGGATGCTCGGGATCAACAACCGCGACCTCGGCTCGATGCGCGTCGACCTCGGCCACGCGCTGCGCATCGCCGACATGGTGGAGGCGCCGACGCGCCGGGTGATGGCGGCCGCGGGCGGCATCGGCTCGCCCGACGACATGCGCCGGCTGCGCACCCACGGCATCCACATCGCCGTGGTGGGCGAACGCATGCTCAGGGAATCCGACCCGGGCGCGGCGCTGCGTGCCCTTCTTTCTGCCTGACGGCCTGCGTTCCTATACTCGGGCGAGGCATGACCACCACGTCCGACCATGGTTCCGACGCCGTCACCAACGGCATCCGCGTGCAGGTCTCGCCGTCCTTCATCGCCGAGACGAGCGACATCTCGCACGCGCGCTTCACGTTCGCCTACCGCGTCACGATCATCAACGAGGGCAGCGAGCCGGTGACCCTGCGCCGCCGCCACTGGGAGATCGTCGACGGCGACGGTGACGCGCACATGGTGGACGGCGAGGGCGTGATCGGCCAGCAGCCTTCCCTCAACCCGGGCGAGCGGTTCGAGTACCAGAGCTTCGCCCCGCTGCCCACGCACTGGGGCACCATGGAAGGCGTGTTCACCTTCGAGCGGCCCGACCACTCGAGCTTCGACGCCCGCGTGGCCCGCTTCTACCTGGTGAGCCCCGAGCCCCGGCGCCGCAAGTGACGCGACTGGCGCGCGAGCCGGCGGTGGCCGTCGTCGGCGGCACGGGAGCGGTCGGGCAGGAACTGCTCGCGCTGCTCGCGTCGCGCTCGTTCCCGGCGCGCAGCCTCCGCATCTTCGCGAGCGCGCGCAGCGCCGGCAGCACGCTGCGCGCACTGGGCAGCGACGTCGCCGTCGAGCCGCTCGCAACCGGCTGCTTTGCGGGCATCGACCTTGTGTTCTTCGCCGCCTCGGGCGCGGTGAGCCGCGAGTGGGCGCCGCGGGCCGTGGCCGCAGGCGCCTGGGTGGTCGACAAGTCGAGCGCGTTCCGGATGGACCCGGGCTGCCCGCTGGTGATCCCGGAGGCGAACGGCGAGGAACTGGACGCGCTGCAAGCACCGTCCATTGTCGCGGTGCCGAACTGCTCGACGATCATCGCGCTCATGGCGGTGACGCCGCTCCACCGCGCCGCGGGCGTGGCGCGCATGGTGGTCTCCACCTACCAGGCCGCAAGCGGCGCAGGCGCGGCGGCGATGGCCGAGCTCGAGCGGCAGGCGCACGACTGGTCGGCGGGACGGCCGCTCGACACGCGGATCTTCGGCCGGCAGTACCTCTTCAACCTCTTCAGCCACGACAGCGCCGTCGGCGCCGACGGCCAGAACGAGGAGGAGCGCAAGCTGGTCCTGGAGACACGCCGCATCTGGCGTGACCCGCGCGTGGCGGTGAGCGCGACGTGCGTGCGGGTGCCGGTGCTGCGCGCGCACGCGGAGTCGATCAACCTGACGTTCCGCACGCCGCTCTCCGAGGTGCGCGCACGCGAGGTGCTGGCCGCCGCGCCGGGGCTTCGCATCGTCGACGACCGCGCGGGCAACCGATTCCCCGAGCCGCTCGAGGCCGCCGGCCGCGACGAGGTGCTGGTGGGCCGCATCCGCGCCGATCCCGGGCAGCCCGAGGGGCTTGGCCTCTCGATGTTCGTCGTGGGCGACCAGATCAGGAAGGGCGCCGCGCTCACGGGCGTGCAGATCGCGGAGCGGCTGCTCGCGCGGTGACCGCGCGACCGGCCACGCCGCCGGTGCCGCGCGTCACTTCCGCTGCATCTGCAGCTTCTTCACCTGCCCGTCGACGAGCGAGCGCCACACCGGCGCGCCGCGCCACTCCTTGTGGTTCTGCGCCTTGACGCTCAGCAGGAATGGTTCGATGTCCGGCACCGGCATCGGGCCCGTGCGGCCCTTCGCGTCGGTCACCTTCATCCATCCGTTGGGGTTCGGCGGCAGTCCGTCGCGCCACTCGCCGAGGCGCACCTCGGCGGCAGGGATCGGCCGGCCGTCCTTCGCGTCGACCACCACGAAGTCGACCTGCTTCACCTGCAGCGCACGCAGCTGGACGTCCACCTCGCGCGGACCGGCGATGTCGCGGCCCTCGAAGGCGATCACCGCATCCTGGAAGCCCTGCTTGCGCACGGTGACGCGGTTTCGGAACCCGGACACCTGGTCGAGCGCCGCGCGCCCGGCGGCGTCCGTGGCGATCCGCTGCAGCGGCGGGAAGCCCCAGTCCTGCTCGACGCCCGGCTGCGGCAGGTAGAGGAACGTGGAGCCGAAGACGTCCGCGCCCTCGACCGGCGCCTTGGTCGCGGCGTCGAACACCTCGAGCGTCATGGGCACGCGCCGCACCGGGCGCATCACGAGCTCGAAGCCGTTGTCCGGCTTCGGACGGATCTCGTCGTAGAGCAGCACGTGGTCGTAGCCGCCGGGACCCGTGGCAAGCGCGGGCCGAGTGCGCTCGAAGACGCCCACCAGCACCGGCTCGAATCCCGAGCGCAGGATGGTGAGGTTCGTGTTGGCGGGGCCCACCATCACCTCGGCGTCGCCGGCTGGGCCGGTGACCACGAACTTGCGCCCTGGGAAGAGCCGCAGGAAGCCGAAGACGTGGCGGTAGACACGAACGTCGGAGATCGGCGCGCGATCGGCCTCGGAGACCGCGTGCATCATGACCGGCTTGCCGCAGCCGGGCGCCGCGATCGCCGCCACGCACGCGAGCACCGCCGCCGCCGAACGAACCGCCGAACGCATCCATCGCGCGCGCATCGGGATCACGCTACTGCACGCCGCCCGTGCCCGCAGGCACCGCGGCACCGCTGCGCACCGGCAGCGGGTTCGAGTCGTAGCCGAGCTCGAGGAGCACCTGCTCGACGAGCTTCGCCTGCGGGAAGCTTCCCTCCCAGACGATCAGCTCGACGCGGTGCGTCGACGGCGGGTAGGCATCGAGCGCCTGCCTCACGGCGGCCCGCGCGCCCTCGAGGTCGCCGATCGCCGACCCACCCGGGGGCGGGGAGATCTCCTTGGTGTCGGCGGTCGCGCGGAAGCGCGACAGCTTGCCCCCCGAGAGCGTGAGGATCACCGCCTTGCGCTTGTCCTGCTGGAAGCGGCTGACGCGGATGAAGCTGCTTGCGCTGCTGCGGACGGCGGACTTCGCCTTCTCGACCTCGGCGGCGAGCCGTTCGGTGGTCTTGCGCTCCTCGGCGATCCGCGCGGCTGCGTCGCGCAGCTTCTCGTCGGCGGTGCGCGCGCGCACGGCGAGGTCACTCTCCTCGCGCTCGAGCCTCTGCACGCGCTCAAGCGCCGCCTTCCAGCGCGCGGCGAGTTCCGGGTCCCCCGCCGGCGGCAGCGCCTGGATCCTCGCCAGCAGTTCCTGGCGCCTCTCCTCGAGCTGCTGCACCTCGCGCAGGTCGGATGGTGGCTCCGGCGACTTCTCCTCGCCCGCGCGGCCGAAGATCACGACCATCAGCAGGATGAACATGATCACCCCGAGCGCGTTGGTGATCGCGTCGAGGAAGAGGTCGAGCGGATCGCCCGCAAGCGCCGAGGCGCGGCGTCGTCGCGAGCGGCGTCGGCGGCCCGCGGTGCGGCTCACGGCGCGGCTCCCGCCGCCGTGGCGCCATCGAGGAACCCGCCCTCGCCGCCATCCCAGAGCTGCCACCCGACCTCGAAGCCCTTGCGGATCATCGCGTCGCGCAGTGCCTCGAAGCGCGGGATCGCATCCTCGCGCACCACGAACACCAGGTACGACGTGTCCGGCCGGCGTCCGCCGAGCGCGCCGACGAGCCGGTTCTCCGCCCCGGGGTCGTCGAGCCGCGCGACCAGGCGCGGGACGAGCGACGGATCGAGCTCGCCGACCACCAGCCCCTTCGGCGTGGTCTCTACGAACACGGGCGACTTGGAGTACTGCGCGCCCGGGCGGAAGCGCACGCGCTCGCGCAGCGCCTGCTCGTCGGCCTTGGCCTTCGCGGCCGAGAGCTGCTCGCGCAGCGCGGACGAGCTCTGCGAGGCCGATTCGAGCTCGCGCACCAGGCGTGCCAGCTCGGCGTCACGCTCCTCGATCACCGTGCGCGTGCGCTCGGCCTCGAGCGCCATGCGCCGCTCGCGGTCCTCGAGCAGCTCGACCTCGCCCTGCGCGACGTCGACACCGCCCTTGCGTTCCTCGAGCGTGCGGGCGAGTACCGCGATCTCCTCGCGCAGCTCCTCCGCGGTGCGCGCCGCGTCCTGGGGCTCCGAGGGCGTGCCCTTGCCCGGCGTGGCCTGCATCGTGTCGGACAGCCCGTCGATCGCCAGGAGCAGCGACACCAGGATCAGGATCCCGGTCAGGCACGCCATGATGTCCTGGAACGAGAAGAGGCTGAGCGGCGCGTCCTCTCGCTTGCGGCGGCGTCCCATGGACTACTGCCAGTCGGTGAGCTTCAGCCGCGACAGCACGTGCTCGGTGGTGAAGTCGGAGATGCCGTCGAGCAGCGCCTCCTCGCGCTTGTACACCCAGGTCGAGAGGAGCTGGATCGTCACCGCGGCAAGCAGCGCCACGAGCGTGGTCTCGAAGGCCGTCGCCAGCCCCCCGACCACCGGGCCGAGCTTGCTCTTGATGCCGGCGGCATCGCTTCCCGTCTGGTTGAGGACGTCGGTGAAGGAGCCGATCGCCTGCGACAGGCCGACCACGGTGCCGATGAACCCGAGGATCGGGATCGTCCAGATCAGCGAGCGGATCACCGTGTAGCTCGAGTCGACCGCGGAGGCGTCGGAGTCGGCCTGGCTCTCGAACACCGCGCCGACGTCGCGCACCTCGCCGATGTTCCCCAGGTTCGAGAGCGCCAGGTCGATGCGCCGGAAGAGCATGAACTCCTTCGGCCGGTCCGCCACCGCGCGGATGCGCCGCAGGACGTCGCCGGAGGTCCCGGGGCTCAGCACGAAGTCCCCGCGGCGCGGCACGATCTCCACCGCGCGCAGCGCCCGCATCTGGACCGACGTCTTCACCCACTTGGCGTACAGGATTCCCAGGCACCAGAAGGTGAAGAGGAGGACCGCCCAGTTGGTCCAGCAGCGGTTCATCATCGCGAGGAACTCGCTGGACGGGAACGCGAGCACGAGGATGACCGCGACCAGCGCGGAGAGCGCCGCGGCCACGCCCAGCCAGAGCGGCGCGCTCGCCACCGTGTAGCGGCCCGACGGAAGCCCGACGAGGCACTCGACGTCCCCGCGGCGCGCGTCGAGTCGGTTCGGCGCGGCGCGCGCGGCGGCCGGCGGTGCGGTCTCGGCGGGTTCGGTGCGTTGCGGCATGCGGATCCTCTTGGGCCGTCCGAGCCTATCACGCCTCGGGCGGCGGAACGTCGGGGCCATCCCATGCGACCGGTGCGGGCGCCGGGGAAGGCGCCGACGCGCCCGTGGCGTCGGCGCCGGTCGACTCCGCGCGCGGGAGCGTGTGCACCGTCTCCACGGTCTCGTGCACCGCCGCCCACGACAGCGTCGCGAACGCAAGCACCAGGCACGCCGCGGCGGCCGCCTCCGCGCCCTGCATCGGCGCGTCGCCAGCAAGCCCGCCGAACGCCGCCGCGAAGAGCGCGCCCATCGACCCGGTGGCCGCGACCACGCCACCCCAGAACACGCGGTCGCTCGACGGTGCCTTGGCTCGCGCCGCCTGCACCCCCGCAAACACCAACGCCCCCATGCCGACCGCGCCGAGCGCGATGGACGCGATGCCCCAGGCCGATGGGCGCAGCACGACGAGGACGACGGCACCGAGGCCGAACAGCCCGGCCGCCGACGCGACGAACTTGCCCATCAGCCGCACCGATGCCGCCCCTGCTGCGTCGAAGGCCACCAGGATGGCGGCGATCGGAACGAGCGGCGCGACCAACGACGCCCACGGCGCCCAGGGGGCGAGCGACGCCGCGCTGGCCGCCGACAGCACCGCCGCCACGCCGGCCACCGACGCGGCGCGCGCCGGCTCGGGCGGCAGGAACGCCACCACCCAGCCGGCCAGGACGGCGAGCGCCGCCAGCCCGCGCACCGAGACCGAGATCGGCCCCTGGTGCCACCACCACGCGACGGCACCGGCCTCGTCGCGCGAGGTGGGCAGCGCCAGCATCACCGTCGCAAGCAGCATGGCGCACAGCA
>VEQS01000096.1 GCA_018883105.1 Phycisphaerales bacterium | reverse complement strand
GCGCGCCACCGGTTCCGGTGGTTCGGGAAGGCGGACCGGTGCGCGGCGCCGACGCCGGAGCTGCGCGAGCGCATGCTCGGCTGAATCCCGGGCGTCGCCGGGCCCGCGCCCATGGTGGCTCACACCACGCGCATGCGTTCCGCCAGCTGCGCGCGGCTGTTCACGCCGAGCTTGCGGTAGATGGACTTTGATATGGACGCGACGGTGTTCAGGGTGACCCCGAGCTTCTCGGCGATCCTCGGCCGGCTCATTCCGCGTTCGAGCAAGCGGGCGACGTCGAGCTCTCGCCGGGAGAGCGTCCTGCCCGCGCTCCCCTCGAGCAGGGATCGTTCATGATCGTGCATTGCCTCCTCGACGACGAAGTACTCCGCCATCCGTGGCGCGGGACCCCAGAGCCGCAGCAAGTCGAAGGAGACGTGGTATGGCTTGGCGTTTCCCGTGTCCGGGTCCTCGCGTGCACGCTGGTCGGCGTCGGCGAGCATCGCGTAAGCGGCCCGGAAGCTCTCGCGCACCCGGAGCGCGTCGTCGTCCAGCAGCAGGGCGGAGTTGCACCCCGAGTAGTTGAGGTTCGAGATCCGCTCGTACCCGGGCCGGCCCGTGGCATCGTCCTGCACCGTGCGGCTGTGGTCCCGCATGAGTCTGCCCAGCGCCCGTGATGCCGCGGCGTCCGCGGGATCGCGCCGGCTCCATCGAAGCACGAGCCGTGCCATTGCCGCGCGGTAGGTGACTTGCCGGCGGCGGCTCGTCGCGGGCTGCACCTCCGCCAGCCGTGCGGCGACGAGCACGTCCAGTGACCGCAGCACCGCGTCAAGCGTTGCTCCCGCCGCCGAAGCGACCTCGGGCGCGGAAAGCGCGCGCTTCGAACGGCGCAGGATTTCCCAGCGCTGCATGGTGGGGATGTCGCGCAGCGCGCGCATGACCGCGGGATTCCGCAGTCTCAGGGTGGTTTCCGGCATGCTGGAGGAAAGTACCTCTGCCGCCGGCATCCCCCGAACGGGGGTAGTTCGCCGCGAACTCAGCGAGCGGCCCGACGTCGGTGAATCTTCGGCGTGCTCCCTGCGAACCCGCCCGCATGAACCTCACGTCGATGTCCGTCACCGTGTCCGCCGCATCCCTCGCCCTGGTCGTCTCCGCCGTCGCCCAGTCCGATGCGCAGGCGCCTGCGAAGGCACCCGCAGCACCGGCGGCACCGGGCGTCGCCGACGCCGGCACGGCCGGGCCGACCGCTGCCCCCGAGGCCGGCCAGGGCGCGGTCCGGACGCCGAAGCTCGTCAAGCGCGTCGGCGGCAACCGTGAGAACGCGATCCAGGTCGTCGAGGGCGTCTACCGCTTCGAGCAGGCAATGATCGAGTCGCCGCTCCCGGAGGGCTACCCCGAGCCGACGCCCTTCGGTGCCATCGACGTGAAGGAGTACCCCTCGGTGCGCCGCGCCGAGCTGACCTCGAAGGACGACTCGGGCAACGGCATGGTCGCCGGCTTCTTCCCGCTCTTCAACCACATCAAGAAGCGCGACATCGCCATGACCGCGCCCGTCGAGATGGACTATGCCGGCCTCTACAAGGACTTCATGAAGGACGAACCCTCGGAGGAGGGCTCGACCACGATGAGCTTCCTCTACCGCTCGTCCAAGCAGGGACCGGTCGGCGAGGACGGCAAGATCGTGGTCCGCGACGCCGCGCCCGTGACGGTGCTGAGCATCGGCGCCAAGGGCGCGTTCGACCCGGCCGTGGAGTTCGACGCGCTCCGCACCTGGCTCAAGGGCCAGGAAGAATGGGAAGTCGCCGGCGACCCGCGAATGTTCATCTACAACGGGCCGTTCATCGACCCGGAGTGGCGCTGGTCCGAGGTGCAGGTGCCGATCCGCCGTCGAGGCGACGCGGCGAAGGCGGCCGCGGCCCCGGCGCCCGCTGCCGCGCCCGCGGCTCCGGCGACCCAGCCGGCGCCTGCCGCCAAGCCTGGCACGTGACGCCGCCCGTCGCCTCAGTGCGACCGCGGATGCTCGACCGGACGCCCCGACTTTCCCCACGCGCCGAAGCCCCCGGCGAGGCTCTGCACGTTCGTGAAGCCCATCGCGCGCAGCGAGACCGCCGCCAGCGCGCTGCGTGATCCGCCGGCGCAGCAGAGGACGATCGGACGCGCGAGCTGGTGATCGGCCACGGCGCCGCCGAAGACGACCTTCGCGATGTCGCGGTCAAGGATGCCGCGCGGCAGGCCGATGCTGCCCGGGATGTGGCCTCGGGCGCGCTCGTCGGCCTCCCGGATGTCGATCACCACCAGGTCGGGCACGTCGTTGGCTGGGTCGAGGAGCTCGGCGAGCTCCTCGCAGTCGATCTCGGTGATGGTGCGCTTGGCGTCGTCGACGAGGTCGTTGAAGGGGCGGAAGGGCACGTCGGGACTGTACGTGGTGCCGGTTGCCGCACTTGCCGGGGCGGAAGGGCTCGGCCATCGCTGCACCGCGGTGCAGCCCAGTTCCGGGTTAGCATTTTGCCGCGCCTGAATGGCCCGCGATCCACCATGACGAAGCATGAGCCAACGCCCCTCTCTCCCAGCGTCATCTCGGTCCGCATGGCCGTCGCCAAGCTGCACGCGGTCACCGTGACGCAGGCAGACCTTCACTACGTCGGTTCGATCACCATCGACGAGGACCTGATCGACGCCGCCGGACTCGTACCCATGCAGATGGTGCAGATCACCAATCAGTCGACGGGTGCGTTCTGGCAGACCTATGTCATCACCGGCGAGCGCGGAAGCGGCATCATCGGGCTCAACGGCGCCCCGGCGCGGCACTTCCTCCCGGGTGACAAGGCGTACGTCGTCGCCGAGGGGCAGGTCCATCCCGGGAAGCTCCGCGAACACGTGCTGAACGTCGTGTTCGTGGACGACCGAAACCGCGTCGTCAGGGTCGAGCGGCAGTGCGCGTCCGGGTCCGCGTGCAGCGAGGCTCGCGGTTGACCGCCCCTCGGCGGACCTCGCGCCCGGGCGCGACGGACGTCACCCGCATCCTCGACTGGAACGACGGTGACCTCGTTGCGAGCATGGAGTCGGAGGCGTATGCAGCCTTCGACGGGGGAGCGTCGAGCGCGCTGCTGCGCCGCCTCTGGATCTGGGACGACGAGTCACGCCGGGTGCGGACACGCGTGCCGGCCGAGGACCAGCGTGCGTGGATCGAGGTCGACGGAGAACGCGTCCATACGGCGATCGTCGTGAACACCCGGCTCGCCGTCCTCCAGAGCGCCGCGTTCGGCTTCGGCGTTCCCGCCGAGTTCCAGGATGGCGGCGGCATCTGCGAGTTCACGCTCGCGTACTCGCAGCTCAACCACTCGATTGGCCACTTCCATGCGGCGTGGGACGAGGCATTCCATGGCCTGCGCGCCATGGGATTCCGCGAGGGATTCGCGACGTGCGCGCGTCGGCTGCTGCCGCTCTACCGCCGCATGGGCGCGCGCAGCCTCGCGGAGGTCGAGATCGGCGACGAGATCCGGTACTTCCTGCACTTCAACCTCGAGCGAACGTCGCGCTGGAACGAGCGAGTGGTTGAGCGCGTGGGTCGTGCGGCCGTGGGGGAGGGGATCGGCCTCATGGGCAGTGCCGATCGCCTGGCGCTCGCCCGCCGGGAGACCGGCATCGTGCTGGCGCGGGTGCTCGTCGCGCTCGAGATCGCGCGTGGCCAGCCGGATCCCGCGTTCGGGATCGAGGCGCGGCATGCGGGCGCGCGGCATGTGCTCTCGACCGTGCGGCGCGTCCTGGAGGCGCCGGGCGATGCGGCTCGATCCGACGACGTCCGGACCGCCCGCGAGCATGCCGACGACGTCGAGCACCTCTGGGATGCTGTCGGTTCGCTCGTGCAGCGTTCGTCACCTGGCCAGCCTCCGGGCCATGCGTCGCCGACGGCGCTGATCGTCGAGTCGCTGCACTTGCTGGTCGTCGCCCTCCTCGACGCATGGGACGGCGACGTGGCCGCGGGGGCGCTCGTGGAACGCATGACGCGCGGCGACCACGAGGCGGACCTCGCGGCCGCGGCGGCCGACCTCCGCGCACTCGGGCATGCCAAGTCCGCGGAACAGTTCGAGCTCCTCACGGACTCGTTCGCGCGCTCCACATCGGCGATCGGCCGCATCGCGTCGCGGCTTGCGGCATCCCCACCGGGTGCCGGCGGGCGGGAGGGACGCCCGTGACGACCGACCCGGCCGCCGTCGCCGCCGCCGAGCTCCCGTTCGCTCGTGGCCTTCCGGTCTTCGGGCACGCGTTCGGGCTTGCACGGAACCCGCTCGCCCTCGTGGCCCGCCTCGCCCGGGAGCACGGCGGCGCCGCACGCTTCCGGGTGCTCGGCCGCGACCTGGTCGCGATCGACGATCCCGCGCTTGCGCGGCACGTGCTGCAGGAGAAGGTGGACAGCTTCCCTCGCAGCTTCCACTATCGCCAGAGCAGGGTGATCCTCGGCGACGGACTGCTGACGCAGGAAGGCGCGGGGTGGCGCCGGGCCCGCCGCATGATGCAGCCGGCATTTCGGAGCGATCCCGTGCGGGACGTCGCCACGGCGACTGCCCGCTGCTGGGATGCCGTGCGTGACCGATGGCTGGCGTGCGCGGCACGCGGCGAAGTCGTCGATGCGCGCGTCGAGATCCAGCGGCTGTCGCTCGACGGGATCATGGCGGCGCTCTGCGGCATCACGCCGGGCGTCGAGGATGCCGATCGCTTCGGCAGCATGGTGCGCGACGCGCTGCTCGAGGTGCGGAAGCTCAACAACGCGGTCATCCGGCTTCCGGCCTGGGCGCGGCCGCGGCAAGTGGCGACGCTGGCCCGGATCAGGTATGCGCTCGATGCCTTCCTCGGCCCAGTGGTCGATGCCCGCATCAATGCGCCGGAAGGGAGGGACATCTTGTCCGCGCTCGTGCGCGCCAAGGACGAGGCGGGCATGGCATTCTCCCGGAGCGAACTGCTCGACCAGACCAAGACGCTGTTCGGGGCGGGCTTCGAGACGACCGCCACGGGACTGGTCTGGGCGTTGTGCGAGGTGATGGACCGTCCCGGGCTGTGCGATGCGATCGCGGAGGAGGCTCGGGCCGCCGACCTCGAGGGCGAGATCAGTGGGCTCGCGCTCGAGCGGATCTCCCTTGCGCGACGCGTGATCGAGGAGACCCTGCGGCTCAATCCGCCCGTCTACACGCTCGGGCGCGACGTGCTCGTCGACGACGTGCACGAGGGGAGGCGGATCCCCCGGGGTTCGACGCTCCTCATCTCGATCTGGGGCATGCACCGCGGCCCGGCGTGGGGTGCCGATGCGGATCGCTTCGATCCCGACCGGTGGCTTCCCGAGCGCAACCCGCCGAGGCATGCGTACATGCCGTTTGCCGCGGGCCGACATACGTGCATCGGCATGTACTTCGCGCAGGTCGAGATGCGCGTCGCACTCGCACTCATGTGCCGCGACTTCCGCTTCGCGTGGGCCCCCGGCGCCCGCCGGCCGGGCATGCGTCCTCAGGTCACGGCTGCGGCAAGCGGGCCGGTGCGCGTGGTCATCTCGCGCCGATGATGGGCCCGGACCGCCCGACCGCGGCCGCGCCCTTGACATTGTCGCAGAGTATGATACAATTGCGCGCGTGATCTCGATCTCGCTCGCCAGCCCCGTGCCGATCCACGACCAGCTCGTCGCCGGCCTGCGGGGGCTGATCGCCGCGCGAAAGCTCGTCCAGGGCGACGAACTGCCCCCCGTGCGGCAGCTCGCCGCCGACCTCGGCATCAACCTGAACACCGTCGCCCGCGCCTACCGCGAGCTCACCGACGCGGGGCTCCTCGCCTCCATGCGCGGCCGCGGAACCGTGGTCATCGCCACCGTCGAGCGTCCGTCCGGCCCGAAGGCGGACGAACGCAAGCGCATCGAGGCCGGCCTCGCCGCGGCGTTCGAGGACGCCAAGATCGCGGGGCTCGCGCGGGAGGCGGTCGAGGCGATCGTCCATCGCCAGATCGGCCGCCTCTGGAGCGGGGCGTAGCCCGAGCGCGCAACTTCCAATCAGCGGAATCCAATGTCAGACCCGACCATCGTCATCGTCCGCATCCTCATGCTCGCGTTTCCGCCGATCATGCTCATCCTCCCGCTCGCGCTCGTGCTGCTCGTCCCGCGTCGGCAGCCCGATGATGCCGAGCGCATGCGGCAGCGAGGCATGCTTGCGTCACTGGTGATCGCGACGATCGTCGCCATCGCGGTCTGGGCGGGCTTCGTCCTGACTGGGATCCGCGTCCCGTGGGCGTCCCGGGTCGCGAACTTCTCGTGGGTGCTGTTCTTCCCGCTTTGGTTCGGACTCGCGTGGCCGCTGATCCGCGCGCGCAACCCAGGCTGGGAAGGCGCGCTGCATGGCTCTGGGGGTGCGTCCGGCACGCTGCGCACCGCCTCGCTCGTCAACCGTGAACGCAGGAACCCCGTGACCCGTGGCATGTGGGCGATTGCCGCGGTCGCCAGCTTCGCCGGCGCCGCGGCCATCGCGGCGCGCGGACTGATGCCGTTCCCGCTCGAATCGTCCGGCCCGGGCGACGAGGCGTCTGTCACCGCGCAGCGCATCCAGTGGATGGTCTTCCTGGGCGTCTCGTGCATGGCGCCGCTTGGCCTCCTCTGGCTGCCCGTCGTGCTGCGCTCGATGCTGCGCGAGCCCGAGCCGATGGACGCTTCCGGGTCCGCCGAGCTCGCGGCCCTCTACGAGCGGCAGCGCCGCCGTCGCATCCTCGGGATGTTCTGGCTCAACGGCGTCGTCGCGCCGCTCGTCCTCGGCGGCATCTTCGCGCTCGCGACGTGGTTTCCAAATGTCGGCGGCTTCTGGGGAATCGTGGGCGGCGTGGGCGGCTCGGCCCTCGGCGTCGTCGGAGCTGTCTACGGTTTCATGATGACGGCCGAGCGCGCAAGGATCGCGGAGGTCCGGGCGCGGCTCGATCGGTCACGCGCCTCCGCTGCGGCGCCTCCCGCCTGACCGATGGTCGGGCATCGAGTCGGCGACATGGACGACCGTGGGTTGCCGCTGCGCCTCGGCCAGCTCCGCTCACGGCGGCGCGGTGGGGCAGGATCCCCACGCGGCGAGCAGCGTCCCGAGGTCGTTGCCGTCCACGACGCCATCCCGGTTGATGTCCGCCGGGCAGTTCGTGCACGGCCCCCACGCGGCGAGCAGCGTCCCGAGGTCGTTGCCGTCCACGACGCCGTCGCCGTTCAGGTCGCTCGGGCACTGCACGGGGAGTGCCCCTGCGGGAATCGGCGCGCCGGAGTCCTCGTAGGCGATTCCCGTGACCCTCCTGGTCAGGAAGTCGCTGCCGACGGCGATGCTGATCCATCCATAGCGGGTCTGGCCGTCGACGACACGCCGGAATCCGACGATGTTCTCGGCGTTGGCCTCCAATCGGTACGCCCCGTCCGTCAGGCTCAGGGTGCCGCCCGCGGGCGTCCGGAAGGGGCCCGCGGGCCCGATCTCGAAGGCAGGATCAAGCCTGGCGATCAGGGGCGGGAAGCCCTCGTAGGAGACGAAGACGTTGTTGGAGAGGGTGACCGAGTTCACCGTGAGGAAGCCAGGGTTCGTCCCGCTCATGCTGACGTCCCAGCCGGTGAAGGAACCGGTGGTGCCGGTGGCGAAGGTGTCGAGGTCGATCCATAGCCGAAGGCCGCTGCCCGCTGGCACCTCGATGTCGAGCGGACCGCTGTAGATGATCGCGGCAGAGGAGTGGCCCGCGAGCACGAGCCAAGCCCCTGCGGACGCGATCTCGCTCAGGGCACGGATGCCGACGGCGCGCATCAGCGCATCCTCCGCTGCCGGCGTCCGGAAAGCGCGCCGCCGAGGCCAAGCAGGGCCACGGCACCGGGCGCAGGGATCGCCCCCGCCACGATCGAGCCGCCGGAGTCCTCGAACGCGATCCCGGTGAGGCTTCGCGTCAGGAAGTCGTTTCCGAGAGTCACGCTGAGCCAGCCGTAGCGGAACTGGCCGCCGCCGATGTCTCGGCGGAACCCGACGATGTTCTCGGAGTTTGGCAGGAACGTCCCCATGTTGAAGCTGCTGCCCATCGTCCCGCCGCCGATCGTGCCGTACGGACCGGTCGATCCGATCACGAAGCCCGGCGCGAGGCGGTTGATCGTCACCGGGGTGCCCGCGATGCCGACAAAGAGGTTGTTCGACAGCGATTGCGAGTTCACGGTCAGGAAGTTCGCGGTGGTCCCGGTCAGGCTGACGTCCCATCCCGTGAACGAACCGGTGGTGCTGGTGGCAAAGGTGTCGAGGTCAATCCACACCCGAAGGCCGGTGCCGACCGGCACCGCGACGTTGAGCGCGCCGCTGTAGACGATGGCTGCCTGTGAAGAGCCGATGGACGCGAGCGACGTCGTCGCGGCGGCGATCGCGCAGAGGGAACGAATGTTCATGACGGGAACTCCGTGTCGGAAGGGGGACAACGAGGGGCGGGATCGGGCCAAGCCCGAAAGGGTGGGCGATGGCGGGCCGGGCGGTGGGAGTGCCGCCGGACGGGAGCATGGTCGCGCCGTTGCGCCGGGCAAGCCGCGGACACGCGGTGCCGGCAGATTCCGCGTCGATGTACCCGGATGCCGGGTACACAACCGCGCTTTCGTTGCCGCCATGCGTCAGATTTCGCGGCTACCTTTCAGGCGCGGCCTCCTCGTGAGCAAGCCGACCCTCATCAACATCGCCCAGCCCGGTCTCGCGGACGCGATCCGCAGCCCGCGGGCAATGGGCGTCTGGGAGGTCCTTCGGCGGCACCGGCGCGCGGCATCGGCGTCTCAGGTGGCCGCCCTGTGCCAGTGCAGCCACGCGGAGACCCAGCAAGACCTCGACCTCCTCGAGCGTGCCACACTGGTGCGCAAGCGCCGGGCGTCGCGTGGGCGCCGCGCGGCCGTCTACGAGACCGCGGTGCCGTCGATCTCCGTGGTCTTCGACCACGGCGATCCGGGCCAGGCGAGGATATTCCGCAGCCTCGAGCAGTACGTCACCCGTGAAGTCGAGGACAAGCACTTCCAGCACAAGATCCCGATCACGAGCGCGCCGACCGGGCACTGGAGCTACTACCACTGCAACCCGATGTTCCTCGAGGCGGCCGACATCGAGGAACTCCGGCGACGGATCGCGCGCGTCGAGGAGTTCGTCAAGCTCCTGAACGACCGGCAGTCGGCGAGCACGGCCACGCCGCGGTGCAACCACGTCATGGCGATCCGCGTCTCTCCCCTGGGCGGCAACGTCATGCCGCAGCCGCACGTCCGGCTGGTGTCCCGGAACCTCGCCGAGGCGCCGCGCCGCACCCTCGCGACGCAGTCGCTCCGGCTGTCGCGCCGCGAGCGCGAGGCGGTCCGCGCGCTGCGCGACGGGAAGAGCAGGGCGGCGGTCGCCAAGCACCTTGGCATCTCGGTGCACACCCTGGGCACGGTCTGCAAGCGCGCCTACCGAAAGCTCGGCATCAACCGCGTCTCGCAGCTGCAGGACATCGCGATCGACTGAGCGGGACGCGGGCAACCGAGTCCATCCCCTGATCGGGGTAGGTTGGATTGGCTTTCTGCGATTTCAGGACCCTTGCCGTGAGCGTTGCTGGGGGCGGGATTTACGATGCTTGCGCGTCAATCCCCGCACTTCACTCGCTCAGGAGTCCGGCTTCCATGATGAACAGAACGATGCCCCGTTCCGGCTGCTCCCGACTCGGGACGATCGTCATGGCGTCCGCGGCTGCCGCCCTCGGCATCGGGATTCACGCCAGGGCGCAGTGCACGGGCGATCTCAACGCCGACCGGACCGTCAACGGCGATGACCTGGGCATCCTGCTGGCGCAGTGGGGCGGCTCGGGCAGCGCCGACTTCAATGCGGACGGCATCGTGAACGGCGACGACCTCGGCCAGCTGCTTGGGGGATGGGGCGCCTGCCCGACGGTGACTCCGGCGTGGGCGACGCTCATCGAGTCTGCGCCGAATCCCGCGGTCGTCACGAATCCGGCCATCCGCCTCGCGATCGAGGCCACGGGTCTTTCCTGGCGCGTGCGCGACACCGCGACCCAGATCGAGATGGTCCTGGTTCCGGGAGGAACCTTCAACATGGGCTGCAGCGCGTCGACGCAGTTCGGGTGCAGTTCCAACGAGGGGCCGGTTCGAGCGGTGACGCTCACGAGTGCCTTCTACATGGGCCGCTACGAGGTGACGCAGGCGCAGTGGACGGCACGCATGGGTTCGAACCCGAGCTTCTTCCGGAGTCCGAGCTCGACGGTGCCGGCAAGCCAGGTCCCGCTCCGGCCGGTGGAATTCGTGACCTGGAACATGATCGCCGGCCCCGGCGGGTTTCTCTCGGGGACTGGGCTGCGGCTCCCGACGGAGGCGGAATGGGAGTACGCGTGCCGGGGCGGCACCACGACCGCGTTCCATGGTTGGGCGACCAATGCGTCCGGCACCAACGTCGATTCGTCCCTCGGCGAGATCGCGTGGTACTGGGGTCCGAACAGCAGCCAAGGCATCAATCAGACCTGGCCGGTCGGCCTGAAGAAGGGCAACGGCTTTGGGCTCCACGACATGAGCGGCAACGTGTACGAGTGGGTGAACGACCACTACTCGAGCACCTACTACGCCTCGGGCGCGACCGTCGATCCCGCGGGTCCCACGACCGGGACCCAGCGCGTGAACCGGGGTGGAGGATGGGACGGATTCTCGAACTACGCACGGTCTTCGTTCCGCAACTGGGCCACTCCGGATTTCTCCACGCAGCAGCTCGGCTTCCGGGTCGCGCGGCATCCATGAGCTGATCGCGTCGTCAGCAACGTCGCGCCAGGCGCGATGTGCGTCCTCCCTGCGGGAAGCCCAGATGTCCAAGGAGATGCCCGAGTTCGCCCTCGACACCCCCGGGCTCATGGAGGCGCTGCAGGACGATGAATCGCTGAAGATCATCGCCCGGCTCCAGGCGCGCAAGTCCGCGGCCACGCTCCAGTCCATCGCCAGGCTGACTGGGCTGGCCGCGCCCGTGGCCCAGCAGAGGCTCGACCGGCTCTGCGAGCTGCGACTCGTGGAGGCGCTTCGGGGCAGCCGCGCGAACCGGGAGTGGCGGTATCGGCTCGCGGCGCCCGAGTTCTGCATCCGGGTGAATACCAGCGATCCCAACGCATGGCGGCGCGTCAACGGCTACCAGACGGCGTATCGGGAGCGTGCTCGCCGCGAGGTCGAATCGCGCTCCGTGAAGACTCCTCCGGTACCGCCGACGTTCCAGTACTTCACGCTGAACGCCGCAATGATGACGCGCCAGGAGCTTACGGAGCTCAGGGCGCGGATCCGGCGGGTCGAGAGCTACGTGGCCGCACTCGAGAAGCGGGGCAGGCCGGGCGACGCCGTGGCGGGTGCGAGTCGTGGAATGACCGGGGATTCCCGGCTGCACGCGGTGACCATGCACGTCGTGCCCCTATCCGCGCCGCTCGCTCCGCGGCCACCTGTCCACTTCCTGGCGCTCAACACGCCAGACGATCGCCGGGTAGCCGATTCGACGGACCTGCAGTC
>VEQS01000095.1 GCA_018883105.1 Phycisphaerales bacterium | reverse complement strand
GTGCCGACTGCACCGCGACGATCGCCGCCCCGAGGAGTGCGGCCGGGACCAGGGCAACGTGCGCGGGAAGCATCGCCCGAGTCTAGCCGTCGCACCCCTAGAATCGCCCCGATGCCCTTCGTCCAGCCCTCGAGCCGCCGCCGGTACCGCGACTACCTGCGCCGGTTCGAGGAATCGCGACGCCGGGCGCGCACCGAGAAGGTCGCCGTCAGCTTCCACGGCCGCGAGCGCAGCATGCGCCGGTCGCGGTCGTTCCTGGCGCTCTTCGGGGAGTTCCTGGCGCTTGTCCGGCCGTACCGGGCGCGGCTCGGCTTCGCGCTCGGCACGCTGACCGTCTCCACCACGCTCGGGCTGGTCTCGCCGGCGGCCACGAAGGTGGTGATCGACAACGTGCTCGGCGGCCGCCCGCTGGAGGGTGCCTGGGCCTCGGCGCTCGGCCGCTTCGACGCCACGCCGCAGTCGCTCCTGGGCTGGCTGGTCGGCGTGGTGGTCTCGATCAGCACGGTCTCGGTCGTCCTCAGCATCGCCGGCCGATACCAGGCCACGCGCACCGTCAAGGTGCTGCAGACCTCGATGAGGCGGCGCGCCTTCGACCACGCCATGCGCCTGCCGCTCCACCGCGTGCAGACGCTCCGGAGCGGAGGCGTCGGGGCGATCATCCGCGAGGACGCGGGCGGCCTGGCGGAGCTCGTCTTCGCGCTGATCTACAACCCCTGGCGCGCCATCATCCAGCTCGTCGGCATCCTGTCGATCCTCGCCTTCACCGACTGGCGCCTCCTGCTCGGCGCCCTGCTCCTGGTGCCGGCCGTCACCCTGACGCACCGCACCTGGATCGGCCGGCTGCGGCCGCTCTTCCGCGACGTGCGCCAGCAGGTGTCGGAGGTCGATGCCACCGCCACCGAGGCCTTCAGCGGCATCCGCGTGGTGCGCGGCTTCGCGCGCCCGCGCTTCGAGGGGATCCGCCACGGCACCGCGCTCGACCTGCTGGCCCGGCAGGAGGTGCTCACGTGGTGGTGGAGCCGCGTCGTCGAGCTCGCCTGGCAGCTCCTCATCCCGGTGGCGAGCGCCGCGCTCCTCTGGTTCGGCGGGTCGCAGGTGCTGTCGGGCCGGCTGACCACCGGCGAGCTCATCATGTTCCTCACCTACCTGGTGATGCTGCTTGCGCCGCTCGAGAGCCTGGCGCAGAGCGCCACCGGCCTGCAGACCCACCTCGCCGGGCTCGACCGCACGCTCGACTTCCTGGCCGAGCCAGCCGAGATGCCGGACCGGCCCGGGGCCGTGCGGCTCACCAAGGCGTCGGTCGAGGGCGCCGTCTCGCTGCGCGGCGTCACCTACCGCTATCCGGGCCGCGACGCAGACGTCCTGCGCGACGTCTCGTTCGAGACCCGGCCGGGCGAGATGACGGCCCTCGTCGGCACGAGCGGCGCCGGCAAGACCACGCTCTGCAACCTGGTGGCCCGCTTCTTCGAGCCGACCGCGGGCACCGTGCTCCTCGACGGCCGCGACCTGCGCGACGTCGAGCTCGCCTCCTACCGACGGGTGCTCGGGATCGTCGAGCAGGACGTCTTCCTCTTCGACGGCACCATCGCCGACAACATCCGCTACGCCGACCCCGCCGCCGACGACGGGCGCGTCCGGGCCGCCGCCCGCGCGGCGAACGCAGAGGGCTTCATCGAGGCGCTGCCGGAGGGCTACCGCACGCAGATCGGCGAGCGCGGGGTGCGCCTCTCGGGCGGCCAGCGCCAGCGCCTCGCCATCGCGCGCGCCCTGCTCGCCGACCCGCGGATCCTCATCCTCGACGAGGCCACCTCGAACCTCGACACCGAGAGCGAGCGCGCCATCCAGGAGGCACTGCGCGTCCTGATGCGCGGCCGCACCAGCTTCGTGATCGCGCACCGGCTGAGCACCATCATGCATGCGCACCGCATCGTGGTGCTGAAGGACGGTCGCATCGCCGAGATGGGCACCCACGAGGAGCTGATGGCCCGCAGCGGCATCTACCACCAGATGGTGCTGGTGCAGACCGCGCCGCCGGCGGCCGTCACGCCGGCTGCGGACCGCCCGCCGTCCGCCCACGCCACGCGCGCCGCCCGGTGAGGTGCAGCCACCAGCTGCGCCACTGGATGGCCAGCAGCAGCGCGATCGACACGGGGTGGAACGCCACGCACTCCCACGGCTGGCCGAACCGCCACGCCAGGAGCGCACGCTGCACGAGCTGCGCCGCGACCGCGCTCGTCGAGAGCGCCACCGACCACGACGGCATGCCGCCGGCCACGAGCGCCCACGGCAGCCAGGCCCACGGCAGCAGGATGCCGCCCGCCTCGAGCAGCGTGAACACGCCGAGGACGAGCGGCGACCCAAGCCCCTCGTACGCGTTCTTCGTGAACCCGCGCCACGTCTGGGCGGCGCCGCGGTACATCCGGCAGCGGACGCTCTCGGTGCCGTCGTAGAGGTCGGTGTGCATCCCGGCACGGCGGACGTTGCGCGGCAGCTTGATGCCGTCGTGCATGCTCGCGCGGAACGCCGCGTGCCCGCCCGCGTGCACCCATGCATCGCGCCGCACCAGAAGGAACTGCCCGCAGCCCGCGCTCGTCGCCGGGTCGTCGGTCGTACGCATGCGCGGCATCGGCAGCCAGCTGAAGAGCATCCAGTGGATGAGCGGCACCACCATCCGCTCCATGAAGGTCCCCGTCTCCTGCGCGGGCACCGTGCTCAGGAGCGCGGCGCGCAGGCGGACGGCCTCGTCGACCGCGCGCGCCAGGCAGTCCGGCGACAGCCGCACGTCGGCGTCCGTGAACAGGAGCCACTCGCCGGTCGCCGCCTCACCCATCCGCTGGCACCCCCACTGCTTGCCGTTCCACCCTTCCGGCAGCGGCACCGTCGGCACCGCACGCACCCGCGCGTCGCGCGCCACGAGCGACGCCAGGATCGCAGGCGTCCGGTCGGTGCTCTGGTCGTCGTAGCAGAGCACCTCGACCTCGACGCCCTCGTTCGCGAGCGCTCCGGCGACCGCGGCCTCGAGGTTCCGTTCCTCGTTGCGCGCGGGGATGCAGACGGAGACGCGCGGCCGCGCGCCGCCGTGCGCCGCGAGCACCTCGCCGAGCGGCCGCGCCCGGCGGCAGATGCCGAGGTTCACCACCGTCATGACGAGGGCCACCGAGCTCACCAGCGCCGGGAACGCCGGGAGCCACGCCAGCGCCGTCGCCGCCGCCGTCGCGGAGGCGCTCACCGGGCCACCCGCTCCGGCGCCCGGTGCGCCGTCTCGATCGCCGTGCGCCGACCGGTGAGGCGCAGGAAGGCGTCGTAGACCGGGTGGATGCGCGCGGCCCCGCCGCCCATCAGCGTCTCGAACGCCGACGGGTCGCGCGACGACGTCGCCGACGCGAGCGCCGCGCCGTTGGCGTTCATCGCGTCCTGGATCGCTGCCTGCCAGGCATGGACGTCGCCGCGCTCGCCCGGCGTCGCCACGGGCATCGCCCGCATGAACATCTCCGGCCGCTGGTCGGTCCAGAACCCGTACTCGATCGCCACCACCACCATGCATGCGTCCGGGCGCCGCGCGGCCACCATCGCCACTCCGGGGCGCACCTCGACCGGCCGGCGCGGGTCGACGAAGCGTCCCTGCGGCGTCATCATCAGGATCGTCCGCGGGTCCGACGCGAAGAGCCCCTCCACGTGGCGCACGAAGGGACGCAGGCCCGCGGCATCGTCCGGATCGACGCCGAACATCCCGAGCTTGCGGAAGAACCGGAAGTTCTCGAGCTGCGTGCGGTCGATCGGGCTCGCCACCGGCCGGTCGGCGAACCACCGGTCGTGGATCATGAACCCGACGAGCGGGTCCCACCACGACGCATGGTTGCTCGCCAGGATCACCGGCCCGGTCGCGCCCGCGGCCGCGCGCAGCACGCCATCGGTGCCGGACACCGCGCGCACGGCGTGGAACCGCCGCGCGACGAAGCCGCGCAGCCAGCGCGCGAAGACGCGCCGGAAGCCGGGCCGGAAGTCGCCGGGGATCAGCTCGCGCCCACCGTCTCGCACGCGCGAGGCCCCCGTTGCAGGCGCGATCCGGTGTCCACGCCGAAGCCGGGCTGCCCATGGCCCGTGCGCGCGATGCCGAGGTCCTCGCACACCGCGTCCGCGGCCGTGACGCCGCTCATCAGCACCATCGGCACGCCCGGTCCAGGGTTGGAGCTGCCGCCGGCGAGGTAGAGGTTGCGGTACACGCGGCTGCGGTTGCGCGGCTTGAAGCCGCCCTTGAGGCGGCCGTGGCTCGCGAGCCCGTAGATCGCGCCGCCCTCGGCGTTGTACCAGCGCTCGATGCCCTGCGGCGTGAGGTGGCGCTCGACGACGATGTGGCGCTCGATGTCCTCCATGCCCATTCGCTTCAGCTTGTCGATGATGACGGGACGGTACTGCTCCATCATGCCGCCCGGGCCTTCCCAGCGCTGGCCGTTGCGCAGGTGCGCGGTGTGGATGAGGGCGTACAGCGCCTCGCCGCCCTCCGGGGCCTGCGAAGGATCGGTGCGGCTGGGCACGCACAGGTAGACGGTCGGGTCGCGCGCCGGGATGCCCTGGCGGTAGATGTCGTCGAACTCGTGCTCGCTGTCGCGCGAGAACAGGAAGTCGTGGTGCAGCAGGTGGTCGTACTGCCGGTCGAGTCCCAGGTAGAGCACCACGCCGCTGCACGCCGGCACGTAGTCGCCGGCGATCCGCTGCTGCTCGGCAAGCCCCGACGCCGATCCATCCAGGTCACGGTAGGTGCGCTGCACGTCGCAGTTGGAGACGACCACGTCGGCGAACATCGTCCGCCCGTCCTCGAGCTCGACGCCGCGCACGGCCTTGCCGTCGGTGATCAGCCGGCGCACGCCGACGCCGGTCACCAGCTCGGCCCCGTGCTCGCGCAGGATGCGCTCGAGCGCACCGGCCACCGAGCGCGTGCCGCCCATCGAGTACCAGCAACCGTCGTCCACCTGCGCGGCGGCGATCAGCGTCAGGATGGCCGGCGCCATGAACGGGCTCGACCCCACGTACTGCAGGAAGTGCTCGGAGAGCTGGCAGAGGTGCGGCTCGCGGATGTGCTTGGCGATGGTCGCGCCCACCGTCGAGTGCATGCGCATCGCCAGCACGTCGCCGAGCAGGCCCGGCTCGCGCGTGGGCGGGGTGCGCATCAGGTCCATCACGCCGCCGAGGTCCTTGAAGAAGAACACCTTGCCGCTGAGCCGGAACATGCGGCGGCTGTACTCGACGAAGTCGGTCCATCCGCGGCCGGCGCCCGTGCCGGGGAACTGCCGGTCCATCGAGGCGGCCATCTCCTCGGGCCGCTCGAGCAGGTCGATCACCGTGCCGTCCTCGTACATGCAGCGCCACTGCGGGTCCAGGCGCACCAGGTCGAGGTAGTCCTCGACGCGGCGGCCCGTGCGCTGGATGATGCCGCGCACCACGTTGGGCATGGTGAGGATGGTGGGTCCCATGTCGAAGCTGAAGCCCTGCTCGCGCAGGACGTTCATCTTGCCGCCGAGGTGGTGGTTGCGCTCCACGAGCGTGACGCGGACGCCGCGGCCGGCGAGCTCGGTGGCGGCGGCGAGGCCGGCGAGCCCTCCCCCGATGACGATGGCGGTGGTGGTCATGATGTCTGTTCCTCTCTGGATCGGTGCGTTCGCTCGGGACGTGCGGCGGGTGCGGGACGGCGGCCGCCGAAGGCGAGCCGGCGCAGCCACGCCTGTGCGGAAGGCGATGGCTCGTCGAGCGGCGTCCGCAGCCGCGTCGACGTGAACGAGCAGGTGACCTCGCGCGTCAGCGCCAGGAGCCCGGCCGCGCCGCGGCTCGGGCCCCATCCGCTCGGGCCGCGGCCCTCGATCGAGGTGCCGGGATGCGCGGTGGGCAGGATGCAGTCGTTGAAGGTGACGACGTTCGAGCCGAGCGCGGCCACGAAGCCCGCATCCGACGCCCATCGCCCGGGATCGGCCGCGAACACGGCGGTCGCGAGGTGCTGACCCGCGGCGCGGTGCGCGTCCAGCATGTCGGCCACCCCGTCGGCGGCGATCACCGCGAGCACCGGCCCGAAGTGGTCGCCGGCGGCCAGTTCCGCGCCCCGCGGGCAGTCGAGGATGCACGCCGGCCGCCACGCCCCGTCGCGCGCCTCCTCGATCGCCGCGACCGAACGGCCACCCGCCGCGAGGGCCGCGCGCGCGAGGGCCGCGCACCGCGCCGCCATCGCCGCGTCGGCCAGGCGAACCGTCCCCGCCGACTCCGCCAGCGGACGGATCGCGGCCTCGAACCCAGGCAGCGCACGCCGGTCGACCAGCGCACGCCGCGGCGCCATGCACGTCTGGCCCGCGTTCATGGTGGCCGCGTGCCAGATCGAGCGCGCGGCCAGCGCCACGTCGGCATCCGCCAGCACCAGCGCGCTGTCGCGTCCGCTCAATTCGAGCGTGGTCGGCGTCAGGGTGCGCGCGCACTGCGCGGCGATCTCGCGCCCGACGGCGGTGGATCCGGTGAACACCACGTGGTCGAAGCGCCGCGTCTCCAGGAGCCGCCGGCCCGCCTCGCGCGTGGCGTCCTCGAGCACGATCGACGATGCGTCCAGCCCCGCGTCGCCCAGCGCCTCGATCGCCAGCTCGACCAGCAGCCGCTGCGACGCGGGCGCACGCTCGCTCGGCTTCACGGTCGTCCGGTTTCCCGCAATCACGCTCTGCGCCAGCTGGATCCCCAGGAGCTGGAGGGGATAGTTCCAGGTCGCGATCACCAGCACGTCGCCGACCGGCAGGCGCACCCCGCGGTGGCGCTGCCCGAGCATCCACCACGGCGCCCCGCCGATCGCGCGAGTCGACAGGATGGCGGGCGCGTGGCGGCGATGCCAGCGCAGGCTCGCCACCAGCGGCATCACGTCCTGCGTCACCGTCTCCCACGGCGCCTTGCCGATGTCCGCCTGCACGCGGGCGACCAGCTCGGACTCGCGCGCCACGATGTGCCGCTCGAACGCGGCGGACCACGCCACCCGCGCGTCGAGTCGGCCGATGCCGGCGACCGGATCGAGGGTTGGGCGTCCGGTCGGATGCATGTCGTGGTCGGGGACGGGTTCGGGCATGGGGCGGGCGCGGATTCGCGGCGGCGGCACGCATGTCCGCCCACGGATATCTTCCCCGAATCCATGGAACGTGCGCAGGCGAACCCCCGAGGTCCATGGTGACCCAGCCGTCCCCCACCGCCGTCCAGGACGCACCGTGGCAGCCATCCCGGACCCAGCGTCCGGTTTCCCAGGGACGCCCGGAGGGCCCGGACCGTTCCGTGGCCGTGATCGGCGCCGGCCCCGGTGGCCTGGCCACCGCCATGCTGCTTGCCAAGGCTGGCCTGCGCGTCACGGTCTACGAGGCCCATGACCGCGTCGGCGGACGCACCCGCCAGATCGAGGAAGGACCGTACCGCTTCGACTGCGGCCCGACGTTCTTCATGATGCCCTGGGTGCTCGAGGAGATCTTCGCCGCCACCGGCCGCCGGCTCTCCGACTACGCCGAGCTCAAGCGCCTCGACCCGATGTACCGGCTCCTCATCGGCCAGCCCGAGGGCGACCCGCTGGTCATCGACACCACGCAGGACATCGCGCGCATGGCGCGCCAGCTCTCGGCGATCCAGCCCTCCGACGGCCCGGCGTTCGAGCGCTTCATCCGCGACAACCGCCGCAAGCTCGAGGTGATGACCCCGATCCTGCGGCGTCCGATCCGCGGCCTGCGCGACCTGATCACGCTCGACGCGATGCGCGCCGGCCCCGCGCTGCGGCCGTGGCAGTCGCTCTACGACCACCTCAAGGGCTACTTCCGCCACGAGGGCGTGCGCCTGGCGATGAGCTTCCAGAGCAAGTACCTCGGGATGAGCCCGTTCGAGTGCCCCGAGCTCTTCTCGATCCTGCCGTTCATCGAGTACGAGTACGGCATCTGGCACCCGATCGGCGGCTGCAACGCGCTCATGCGCGCGATGGCCGACGCGGCGGCCGACCTCGGCGCCGAGATCCGCTGCGGCATCCCGGTGGAGGCCATCCGGTTCGAGGGCAGACGCGCCTGCGGCGTGCGCGCCGGCGGGCAGGAGTTCCGCCACCACCACGTGGTGGTGAACGCCGATGCCGCCTGGGCGCTGAAGAACCTCGTCCCCGAGTCCGTGCGTCCGCGCGCCCTGAAGGACGCAGCGCTCGACGCCAAGCGCTTCAGCTGCAGCACGTTCATGATGTACCTCGGGCTCGAGGGAACGGTGGACCTGCCGCACCACACGATCTACACGTCGCGCTCCTACGTGCGCAACCTGCAGGACATCGCGCGCGACGGACGGCTCTCCGACGACCCGTCGACCTACGTGTGCAACCCGTCGCGCATCGACCCGACGCTCGCCCCGCCCGGCCACTCGTCGCTCTACGTGCTGGTGCCGACCCCCAACAACAAGGCGGGCGAATGCCGGGTCGACTGGCACTGGGCCCGCGGCGAGCTGCGCGAGCGCACGCTCCGCCAGCTCGAGGAGGTCTTCGGCCTGCGAGACATCCGCCGCCGGATCCGCGCCGAGCGCCTGGTCACGCCGGCCGACTGGCAGTCCGAGCGGATCGCCCACGGCGCAACGTTCAACATGGCCCACAACCTGGGACAGATGCTCCACCGCCGCCCGCACCACCGGGTGCAGGGCATGGACGGGCTGTGGCTCGTCGGCGGCGGAACGCACCCTGGGAGCGGCCTGCCGGTCATCTTCCTCTCCAGCGAGATCACCTCGCGCCTCCTGTGCGCCGAGGAGGGGATCCCCGACCCGCTCGAGGGGCACGTGACGCCGCTGCGCAGCGCGCCGACCTTCGCATCCGCCACCTGACGCGCGCGGAACGGCGCGCGGAACGGCAATCAGAGCGCGGTCCGGATCGCCCACAGGTCGGGGAACGCCGGCGTGAACAGCGTCGAGCGCAGGTACTCCGCGCCCGATGAGCCGCCGGTCCCCTGCTTGAACCCGATCGTCCGCTCCACCATCTTCACGTGGCGGTAGCGCCATTCCTGCACGCCCTCGTCGAAGTCGAGGAGAAGCTCGCACAGCGCGCGCATGGCAGGGCGGCTGCGGTAGGCGTCCAGCAGCGAGCGCTGCACCGTCTCGTCGGGCGCCACCGGCTGGGTCACGTCACGCGAGAGCAGCGCCGACGGCACCTCCAGCCCCTCGCGCGCCATCGACGCGAGGAACGCGTCCCAGAGCGTGGGCTCGCGGAAGGCGCGCTCCAGCACCGCACGCTCGGGCGAGCCCTCGGCCTGGATGGCGATCGCCCGCGGGCTCTTCTTCCCCATCAGGAACTCGAACTGCCGGAACTGCCAGCTCTGGAAGCCCGACGCGCTCTCCAGGAACGAGCGGAAGCTGAGGAACTGGATCGGCGTCATCGTCTCCAGCACGTCGATCTGCGCGACCATCGTCTTCAGGATGACGAGCATCCGGCGCAGCCCGGCCGAGGCCGTGGGTGCGTCGCCGGCCATGAGCGCCGCGCGCACGTGCTGCCCCTCGTGGAGCTGCTGCTTGAACCACAGCTCGTACACCTGGTGGATCACGATGAAGAGCATCTCGTCGTGCTCGGGCCCGTCCGAGACGGGCTTCTGGAGCGAGAGGAGCTCGGGGATCTTCAGGTAGCTGCCGTAGGTGATGGGGGTCTTGAGCGTCATCGAAGTCCTTGCCTGCCGGGGGTGCCGCCGTCGCGGCGGTCAGCGTCCGATCGTGCCGCGCGCACCCTCGACCGAGAGCGAGCCGCGCACCATGTCCCAGCGCAGCGCATGCGCCCGCGTGGGCACCGTCGAGCCGCGCCGCAGCACCGTCGCCAGCCGGCCGGGCGCGGCGCGCGCGATGCCCACCTGCGTCGGGACGTCGAGCTCGAACTCCCCGGCCTCGACGTCGAGCTCGGCCGTGCGCACCACCACGCGCCCGTCCGCGAACACCTTGGTGAGCTCGGCCGGCCCGCCCAGGGCCAGGCCGCCGTCGGTGCCGCGCGCCGCGGGCGCCCCATCCGCCTCGCGCACCGTGGCCACCATGCGGTCCGCGGTCACCGTGCCGGTGGCGGCGGTCGAGTCGCCCAGGTGGTCCATCGACACCTCGCGTTCGAGCGTGATGCGCGCGGTGCGGTCGGCCATCCGCTCGAGCGCCAGCGACCGCTTCCACGCGAAGCGCGTGGTGCCGTGCGCCGCGAACGGGCTCTTGGGGTCGTCGGCACGCGCGGGCTCCGCCGCGGGCGGCGGGTCGAAGACCAGCAGGGTGCCGGCGCCGTCGACGGCGGCGTTCCCCGTCTGGCCGTCGTAGGCCACGTTCGGCGCATTCAGGCGGAAGAGCCGCGGATCGCCCTGGCGCCGGGCGTCGGCCCACTCGCGCGCCTCCAGGCGGACCTCGCCGGTGGCGCGCATCATGCCGATCGACTGCGCGTCCCCGGCGCCGACCGGCATCTCGCCCGCCGCGCGCGCGCGTGCGCTGCCGCGGGGCAGCAGCTCGATCTGCACCTCGGAGGCATCCAGGGCCTCGGTCTGCCGCGGGTCGCGCGACGAGCGCACCTTCACCCCGCCCTGCAGGAGGAGCAACCCACGGTCGGCGGCGCCGCCGGTGCCCTTCACCGCGCCGTCGGCGAAGGCGAGCGACTCGCGCCAGGTGGCCTGCATCTGGGGCACGCCCTCGATGCGCGGGCGGCCGATGCGGCCCTCGGCCCCCGCCAGCACCGGCGCGCGGAAGCCGCTCGCGCGGCCAGGCCCCAGCGCGTTCAGCCGTCCGGGCACCTCCTGCACGCGGACCTCGGACAGCTGGTCGAGCACCAGGTTGCCGCGCACCACCATGACGTCCGGGCCGACGAGCCGTGCGTTGCGCATCGAGCCGTCGCCCTCGAGCCGCGACGCGAAGATGCGCGCGCCGTCGTCGAGCATCAGTTCCACCGGTCCCTCGGCGACGAACTCCCCGACGTCGCTGCGCAGCGCCCCGTCCGCGCGCGGCGCGCCGCCGCCCTCGACGAAGGTGGTGCGCAGCGCCGACGCCCACAGGGTCTGTGCGTCGTCGCCGGCCATGACGTTCCCGCTCGCGGCCAGCGTGCGCGGCTGCGCGTCGCCCGCCGCGTTCGGCGAGAGCGCGATCTCCACCCGGTCGGCGGCAAACCGGCCGCCCGCCTCGCCCAGGGCACGCGCGCGCACGTCGCCGGTGGCCACGATCCGGCGCGGGACGTCCTTCTTGCCCACCGGCAGCGCCTCCACCGCCAGGGTCCGGGCATCGAGCTCGAAGTCCGGGCCGCGCGCCTCGACGTCGCCCTCGAAATCGGCACCGCGGAACGTGCCTTCCGCGTCGCCGGTGCCGGGCACGAGCCGCAGTCCCATGCGCGTGGCCCACGAGACCAGCAGTGGCTTGGTTCCTGCCGCGCCCATCACGATCGTCCCCGGGCCATCGCTTGCACCGGTGCCTGCCGCGCGGTCGAGCGCGAAGCGCACGGCGTTCATCGTGAAGTCCGGCGTCTCGATCGACGCGGGTTCCGCCGCGCTTCCGGCCACCTCGATGCGGTCAACGCCCGACTCCAGGGTCGCGCGCGCCGCCACGA
>VEQS01000094.1 GCA_018883105.1 Phycisphaerales bacterium | reverse complement strand
GCCCGTGGACACGGGTGCCTGCGGTTGCCCGCAGGCCGGGGCTGCTTGCGCTTGCACGCGGTGGGGTTTGCCGTGCCCTGGGCGTCGCCGTCCAGGCGGTGCGCTCTTACCGCACCGTTTCACCCTTGCCACGCACGCCCGGAGGCGCCGTTCGGCGGTCTGTTCTCTGTTGCACTGTCCCGCATGCGCGCCCGCGCGCATGGGTGGCCGTTAGCCACCACCGTGTCCAACCGTGTCCGGACTTTCCTCCGCCCTTGCGGACGGCGGCTGCATGTCCACAGTCTGCTGCGGCGCTCAGGCGGCCTTGATGCCGGTGATCTCCACGCGCAGGAATTCCTGGCGGTGACCAGCCTGGCGGCGGTAGCCCTTGCGGCGCTTGTACTTGCCGGTACGCAGCTTCTCGCCGCGCGCCTCGCCCACGATCTTCGCCTCGACCGCCGCACCCGAGAGGTACGGCATGCCGAGCTTGGCGGCGCTGCCGTCGCCGGCGCCCACCGCGAGCACCTTGTCGAAGGTGAGCTTCGTGGTGCCGTCCTCGACGACGCGCGCGTCCAGGTCGACGACGTCGCCGACGTTGACCTTGATCTGGGTTCCGCTGTCCTCGAAGATCGCGTACACGGTTCGCTCCTTGGCCTGTGATGCGCGGCGCCGGACCGTTCCGGAGCGCCGCACGGGGGAATCGGGAAGTGTAGCCGAGGCCCGCGTTCGCTTCCAGCCCCTCTTGAGGGCCAGGAAACGGCGTTCCCCGCCACCTCCCGTCGAGTTACCGACCGCCCTCGGGGCCAGTGCAGCCCGGGGTGGCCGATTCGATCAATGCCGGCGACAGGAATCGAACCTGCACGGGGTTTTCAATCCCGGCGGATTTTGAATCCGCTGCGTCTGCCAGTTCCGCCACGCCGGCGCGTCACGCACTCTACCGCGCGCCCGCCCGGCGCCGCTACGCTCGGCGCGTCGACGGGAGGGTCGACCGCGCGCCCATGTCCCCTCCCCCGATCGATCCCACCGCCCCGAACCCGCCCCGCGCCGCGCTGCGCACCTCGGTGCTCTCCGCGCTCGCCGCGATGGCGCTTGCCTTGGCCCTGATCGTCGTGCGAATGGCGATCGACGGCGATTTCGAGCGCGCGCCCCGGCTCATCGGGACGTTCGAGACCATGGACGCCTCGGCCGCGGTGCGGCCCGGCACCGTCGCCTGGACGCTCGCCGAACGCGAGGTGAACAACCCCATCGCCGTCGACCGCGCGGTCCGCGATCGACGCGCCGCGGCCGCCGCCGAACGCGGCCACTTCGCCACGTCGCCGCACGCGGCACCGGACGAGAGCAACCGGGCCGCCCGCGCGCTCGGGTTCGTCGGCGACGAGTCGGTGCTGGCGTGGCTCGTCGACGCCATCGACCGCTCGGACGGGCTCGTCGGCCCGACGGGCGTCGCGTTCCGTGCCGCACCCGGCCGCGACGGCGTGCCGCGCTGCATCGTCGGCCTGGTGGATGACGCGACCGTCGCCTGGAACGCCGATGCGCCCGGCGCCGGATTGGTCTCGGTGCGATCGGTCGACCCGCGCGCCGCCGCGCCGTTCGAGCCGCTGCCCTGGGACCGTGCGGCGTGGCGGCGTACGCATGCGGCGGACGACGACCAGCACCGCGTCATGGCCGCGTTCGAGGTGCCGGAGCGCTTCCTCGCGCCGGATCCGTGGGTCTATCGATGGTCCTGCGCGCGCGCCATGCTGCCGGAACACCTGCGCTGGGGCGGACTCGCCGCGCTCCTCGCATTCGCCGGCACGTGGGCCTATCGCTGGCGCAACGCCGCCTCGCGCGTGGGGCGCAAGGCCGCCGGTGCCGCGGCCGACCTCGACCGCTTCCTCACGGCGCCGCCCGAGGAGCGCTGAGCGCCGCGCGGGGGCGCCCCGCTGCGCTCACTCGTCGCCGACCGCAGCCACCGTGTAATTGGGGCTTTCCTTGGTGATCTGGATGTCGTGCGGGTGGTTCTCGACGACGGTCGCGGCCGTCACGCGCACGAAGCGCGTGCGCAGGCGGAAGTCGTCGAGCGTGGCGCAGCCGCAGTAGCCCATCGCCGAGCGCAGGCCGCCCACCATCTGGTAGACGAACTCGCCGAGGCGGCCCCGGTACGGCACGCGACCCTCGACGCCCTCGGGCACGAACTTGCGCGTCTCCTTGATGCCGCCCTGGCCGTAGCGGTCGGCCGAGCCGAGGCTCATGGCGCCGGCGCTTCCCATGCCGCGGTAGGCCTTGAAGCGGCGCCCGCGGTGGATCACCAGCTCGCCCGGGCTCTCGTCGAGGCCCGCGAACAGGCTGCCGAGCATCACGGCGTTGGCGCCCGCGGCAATCGCCTTGGCGATGTCGCCCGAGAGCCGGATGCCGCCGTCGGCGATGACCGGCACCTGCCCGCGCACGCCGTCCACCGCGTTCATGATGGCGGTGATCTGCGGCATGCCCACGCCCGTCACCACGCGCGTGGTGCAGATCGATCCGGGCCCGATGCCCACCTTCACGGCGTCGGCGCCGGCGGCCACCAGGGCCCGCGCGCCGTCGGCGGTGCCAACGTTGCCCGCGATCACGTCGATCTTGAAGCGCTTCTTGATCTCGCTCACCGTGCGCAGCACGTTCAGGCTGTGGCCGTGCGCGGTGTCGACCGCGACCACGTCGACCTCCGCGGCCACCAGGCGCTCGACGCGGTCGAGCTGCATGATGCCGACCGCCGCGCCGACGCGCAGCCTTCCGCGCGCATCGCGGCAGGCCTGCGGGTGGCGCGTCAGGTTGTCGATGTCGCGCATGGTGATCAGGCCGGCGAGGCACCCCTCGCGGTCGACCAGCAGCAGCTTCTCCACGCGGCCGCGGCTGAGCGCGGCCTCGGCGTCCGCCGGCGAGATGTCGGGCGGCGCCGTGACCAGCTTGTCCTTCGTCATCACCTCGTCGACCTTGGTCTCGGCCGGGACATCGACGAAGCGGATGTCGCGGCGCGTCAGGATGCCGCGCACGCGGGAGCGCCGGGTGCCGTCCTCGGTGACGGGGAAGCCGCTCACGCCGTGCTGCGCCATCAGCTGCTGCGCACGCAGCACGGTGTCGGAGGGGCTCAGGATCACGGGGTCGGTGATGACGCCGTTCTCCGAGCGCTTGACCTTCTGCACCTCGAGCGCCTGGCGCTCGGCAGGCATGTTCTTGTGGATGATGCCGATGCCGCCCTCCTGCGCCAGCGCGATGGCCAGCGGCGCCTCGGTCACCGTGTCCATGGGTGCCGACACCAGCGGGATGTTCAATGCGATGCCGCGCGTCAGCTGGCTGCGCGTGTCGGCTCCCTCGGGGGTCAGTTCGCTGTAGGCCGGAACGAGGAGGACGTCGTCGAAGGTGATCCCGTCCTGGACGATCTTGTGTTCCATCCGGGGAGTCTAGCGGCGCACGCGTGGTTCCTGATACGCTTCCGGGCTCCCCCGGACGCGGTTCCGGGACACGGTCCCGGCGCCCGGCGGCGCCCGGCGCGCGCTCGCACGCCGATCCAGGGTCCGCCCTGCAACCGCCCCGCCCGCCCCTGCGGAGGTCACCCGACGTGTCAGGCCACGACGGCAAGCAGTTCCTCACCAGCCCGATCCAGCTCGGCGACCGCGGCACCAAGCCCGGCGAGGGCATGAAGGCCTGGACGCTCTGGCTCACCGCCATCATCAAGTTCGGCGGCAGCGACCTGATCGTCAAGAGCGACCTCAAGCCGCGCATCCGCCACCGAGGCATCCTGAAGGACATCGAGACCGAGGTGGTCACCCAGGACCTGATGTTCCAGGTGGCCAAGGACGTGCTCGACGAGGGCCAGCAGGACGTCTTCTGCAAGAAGGGGTCGATGGACTTCGCCTACGACTTCGACGACAAGAACCGGTTCCGCGTGAACCTGTTCATGGCGCGCGGCAAGCCGGCGGTGGCGGCCCGACTGATCACCAGCAACATCAAGCGCTTCGAGGACCTGTACCTGCCGCCGATCCTGGGCGAGGTGGCCATGTCCGCGCAGGGGCTGGTGCTCTTCTCCGGCGTCACCGGCAGCGGCAAGAGCACCTCGATCGCCTCGATGCTGCAGTACGTCAACGAGCGCAAGAAGGTCCACATCGTCACGATCGAGGACCCGATCGAGTACATCTTCAAGGACGACAAGGCGACGATCAACCAGCGCGAGGTGGGCATCGACTGCGTCAACTTCAACGACGCCCTGCGCGCCCTGGTCCGCGAGAACCCCGACATCGCGCTGGTGGGCGAGATGCGCGACTACGAGACGTTCGAGGCCGCCGTGCGCGCCGCCGAGACGGGCCACATGGTGTTCGGCACCATCCACGCCTCCAGCGCCTGGCAGACCTTCGGACGCATCTACGACCTGTTCCCGGTGAACGAGCGCGAGCAGATCCGCAAGCTGCTGGCCTACAACCTGCGCGCCATCATCTACCAGAAGCTGCTGCCGACGCTGCACCAGAACATCGCGCGCATCCCGGCCCTGGAGATCCTGATCAACACACCGGCGGTGCAGAAGTACATCCTGGAGGGCCGCGAGGGCGAGCTGCTCGACGTCATCAAGACCCGCGACGCGGGGATGATCGACTACACCAGCTCCCTCGTCGACCTGGTGGAGAAGGAGTACATCCACCAGAGCATCGCGCTCCAGTCGACCCCCAAGCCCGAGGAGCTGCGGATGCGCCTCAAGGGCATCTCCCAGGGCGCGTCGATGGTCGGCCGCTGACCCCCGCACGAGAAGGCACCCATGGCGCCCACGATCCTCGCCGAGACCCCGGTCCCGCTGTTCCTGATGAGCGTGGCGAAGCCGCTCGTCACCATCGCGGCCTTCGTCCCCTACGCCGCCGTCGTCTCGGGCAAGCTCGAGAAGGACGCGGCGTACTACAACCTGAAGCCCCAGAAGTGGGCGGCGATCTTCCTGGCCTTCGGCACGGCCGCGTTGCTTGCGTCGCTGCTGATCCCGACGTGGTTCGCCGGGTTCCCGGTGATGGTCGCCCTCCTCGTGGCGCCGTGCGCCTGGTACATGTCCTTCCGGAACAAGGCGCTCGCCGGCACGAAGGCGAAGCCGCTCTCGTTCCTGAACGTCGATTTCGCGAAGATGTCCGCCGAGCGCCGCGCCAAGGCCGCCCGCGCCGGCGCCACGCTGCGATTCCAGGCGAAGGACCGTTCGGAGCATGCGGTGCCCGACCGCAAGGACCCGGCCTACGAGGCCTACTCCGCGCTCGAGCAGCTGGTGCTCGCCGCCTTCGACGGCCGCGCCACGCGCGCGGAGCTGGCCCTCACCAAGCAGGGGGCGCAGGTGCAGCTGACGGTCGACACCATGAAGGTCCGCCGCGACCCGATCGCCGGCGACCTGGCCACCCGCACCGTCGACATGCTGAAGTCCTTCGCGGGCCTCGACCCCGCGGACCGGCGCAAGATGCAGCGCGGCACGGTCGGCGTGCTGCGCGACGGCGAGCGCACCGTGCTGACGGTGACCTCCGTCGGCTCCATGCAGGGCGAGACGGTGCGCATCGACGTCGAGCGCGAGAAGCAGCTCACGATCCCGGCGGCGAAGCTCGGGCTCGCGGAGCCGCAGGCGAAGCTGCTCGACGAGCACGTGCGCCCCGAGACGCGCGGCGTGGTGCTGGTGGGCGCGCGACCGGGCCAGGGCCTCACCACCCTCTGCTACGCGCTGCTCGGACGCCACGATTCGCTGATCACGAACATCAAGACCCTGGAGCGCAGGCACGAGCGCACCGTGGAGGGCGTCGAGCACGCCGACTTCGACTCGGCGAAGAGCGACTACGCCACCCAGCTGCAGACGATCGTGCGGCGCGGCCCCGACATCGTGCTCGCCACCGAGGCGACGGACGCGGCGTCGGTCAAGGTGATCGGCTCGCCGAACGCCAAGGACACGCTCTTCTACGTGGCCATGCCCTCCGACAGCGTGGTGGACGTGCTGGCCGCGTGGCTCAAGGCGAGCGGCGACCCGAAGGTGGCGTCCGAGCGGCTGCGGGCGTTCGTGGGCCAGCGCCTGGTGCGCAGGCTCTGCCAGACGTGCCGCGCGGCGTACGCGCCGAGCCCCGCCGAGGCCAAGATGCTGGCCATCCCGGCAGGCAAGCAGGTGCAGATCTACAAGCAGACGGGCAAGGTGCTCATCAAGGACCAGCCGGCCGACTGCCCCTCCTGCCGCGCGGCGGGGTTCATGGGCGTGACGGCCGCCATCGAGGTCCTGCCCTTCGACGACCAGGCGCGCTCCTTGCTTGCCGCCGGGGACGTGAAGGGCGCCGTGATGCACGCGCGGCGCACGTTCAAGTCGCCGTCGGTGCAGGACGCCGCGCTCCTCAAGGTGCGGGCCGGCGAGACGAGCTTCGACGAGGTCAAGCGCGTGTTCGCGCCCCCCGCGGCCGCCGCCGCCCGGCCCGCCGGCACGGCGCCCGCCGCCGCCGCCAAGCCCGCCGCACCGGCACCCAAGCCCAAGGCCTGAGGATCGACGCGCCATGACCATCTCGCTCATCGCCTTCGCCGTCGTCCTGCTGATCACCTACTGGTGGTCGAACGCCGGCGCCTTCAGCGCGCTGCTGCACCTCGCCTGCGTCATCGTCGCCGGCGCCGTCGCCTTCGCCGTGTGGGAACCGGCGTCGTATCCCCTGCTCTCCTCCGGGTTCGACGGCTACGCGCGCGGCACGGCCCTGATCGGCGCGTTCATCGTCACGCTCGTCCTCCTGCGGTTCCTCACCGACAAGCTCGTGCCGATGAACCTGTCGCTGCCGCGCCCCGCCGACGTGACCATCGGGGCGGCGTTCGGCGCCGCCTCCGGTGTCCTTTCGGTGGGCATCCTGGTCATCTCGATGGGCTATTTCCAGTCCACCGTGACGATCGGCGACTACACCGGCTGGTCGCGACGCTCCGACGTGCCCACGGCGCCGAACTTCGGCTCCGACAACGCGCCCGTGGCGACGATCGCCTCGGTCACCGCCGGCTTCTACGAGTACCTCTCGTGGGGCTCGTTCACCCCGTGGCTCGGCGGCGGCACGCTCGCCACGCACTCGCCGGACCTCGTCCGCATGTCCGGCTCGCTCAACCGCGACTCGTACGGCGAGGGCCTCGCGCGCATCTCGATGCAGCCGGAGGCGCTCGGCAGCCTGGAGTTCCTCGGTGGGCTGCGCGTCCCGCTGATCGGCGCGCTCAACGCCCCCGAGGAGGAGGCGTACGCCGTGAGCTTCACGGTGTCTCAGGACGGCTTCGACGGCGGCGGCGCGCAGTTCGTGCTGACCCCCTCGCAGGTCCGGCTCGTCGGCGACTCGAAGGGCAAGGAGGCGGCGACGGCGCACCCCCTGAGCTGGGCGCAGGCGACCAACGAGGTCCCGGCGGGCCTGTTCTTCTTCGGCGCACCGAGCAACGTCGTGACGTCCGTGCCGGCCCGCGGCGAGGGCACCTTCGCCATGTTCTTCGCCAAGAAGGACATGGACGGCCAGTCGCCGAAGTACGTCGAGGTGAAGGGCGTTCGCTACGCGCTGCCGAAGATGAAGTCCGCCGAGGACGCCATGCAGGCCCTGATGGGCGGCGGCGGCGCGCGCGAGAAGTTCCAGGATCCCGAGTCCACGCCGATCGACCCGCTGGTCGAGTTCCCCGACCCGACCTACGCGATCGGCGGCACGGTGATCAACTCGAACGACAAGGGCGGGCTGGTCACCGACAAGGCGAACTTCATCATCGGCGGCGAGCAGAAGTTCCCGCGCAACACGACTGCCGCGGTCGGCGCCGACCTGCGCATCCGCGGGTTCCAGGTGTCGGCCGACCAGCGCATCCTGCGCCTGGACGCGCGTGCCGCGGCCGGCGGCGTGCGGATCTTCCCCGACCTGAACGAGTGGGTGCGCTCGGCCGGCGCCGAGGCGCAGGACTCGCGCGTGGCGGTGATCGACTCGACCGGCTCCAAGTACTACGCCGTGGGCCTGGTCGAGGACGACGGCCAGTGGGTGTTCGTGCGCAGCATGGGCGGGCGGCCGCTGACGCTGCGGGACATCCCGGTGCAGCCCATGGGCAGCGACAAGAAGCTCGCCCTGCACTTCCGCGTGCCCGCGGACGTGCAGATCGTCGGCCTGGTCCTCTCCACGCCCAAGGAGGACCGGATCGTCAACACCATGAACCAGAAGGTCCCCAAGCGGGAGTGACGCCATGGCCCACCCGAACCACCTCCGCTCCCTCCGCCGGCTCGCCATCGCCGGGTTCGCGGTCCTTGCCGCGGCCGGTTCCGCCGCCGCCCAGGCGCCTGCCGCCCCGCCGCAGCCCGACCGCAGCCTGGGGCTCGTGAGCCCGGTCGGCGGCTATGCGCTGATGGCGATCGCCACCATGGCCCTGATCGGCGTCAGCCTTCTTCCGTCAAAGCGCGGTCACCAGGACTGACGGCCCCGCTACGCTCGGGGGCGTGAACGTCCGTCGCGCGATCGCCTTCGCGGCACTGCTGGTCGCGGCCGCCGGCACCGTCTCGGCCATGCCGAGGCCGGGCGGAGGCACTCGGATCCCGGCGACCGCCGCCGATTTCCGGCTCCCCGGAACCCAGCCCGACCCGAACATGGATGCGTTCCTGCCGGGGGTGGGCTGCTCGAGCTGCCACGGCAGCTACGACCCGAACGCCGCACCCGTGCGCACGTGGGTGGCGAGCATGATGGCGCAGAGCGCGCGCGACCCGATCTGGCACGCGTCGCTCGCGATCGCCAACCAGGACGTGGCCTTCGCGGGCGAGTTCTGCATCCGCTGCCATGCGCCCGTCGCGTGGCTGGGTGGACGCGGCGCCGGCGGGACGCTCGAGAACTTCTGGTGGGAGCCTGACTTCGACGGCGTCAACTGCATGGTGTGCCACCGCATGGTGAACCCGGAGACGGGGCCGCTGAGCGCCGTGGGCTACGCGAGCAACGATCCCTACGACCCGGACCCGGATCCGGAGGTGCTCTCGCCGCTGGCGGCGGCCGGGCTGCTGCCGGGCGCCGGGCAGCGAACCAACGGCAGCTTCGTGATCGACCCGCGCGACACCCGACGCGGCCCGTTCGCGGACATCCCCGTGAATTACCACGGCGTGCCGATGCACCATTCGCCGTTCCACTCGACGAGCGAGATGTGCGCCACCTGCCACGACGTCAGCAACGTCATGACGGTGCGCCGGCCCGACGGCTCCTGGGGCATCGACTCGCTCGGGTCGCCTCACCCGACGGCCCGCGCCCACGACATGTTCCCGGAGCAGCGCACCTACAGCGAGTGGCTCAACAGCCAGTTCGCGCGCGAGGGCGTGCCGTACCCGGACCGCCGTTTCGGCGGGAACCACCCCACCGGCACGATGCGCAGCTGCCAGGACTGCCACATGCCCGACACGCAGGGGGCGGGATGCTCGCTGCACGTCAACACGCCCTACGTGCGCCCCGACGTGCCGCAGCACGGGTTCGCCGGCGCCAACTCCTGGGTGGTGCGCGCGGTGCGCGCGCAGCTCGGTGCGGAGGAAGCGAACGCCGTCGGCCTCCTCCAGAGCCGGGTCGATGCGGCCATCGCGCGCAACCTGCAGATGCTGCGCGACGCCAGCGACATGACGCTCGCGCAGGCGGGCGGCAGCCTGAAGGTGCGCATCGTGAACCAGTCGGGCCACAAGCTGCCCACCGGGATCAGCGAGGGGCGCCGGATGTGGCTCAACGTCCGGTTCGTGTCCGCGTCGGGTGCCACGGTGGCCGAGTCGGGTGCCTACGACTGGACGACCGGCACCCTGCTCGACCCATCGGCCAAGCAGTACGGTGCCCACATGGTGACCGACGGCGAGCTGGCCGACGCTGCCGGCCTGCCGGACGGCGCCGAGTTCCACATCGCGCTGCTGAACAAGGTGGCCAAGGACAACCGGATCCCGCCGCGCGGCTTCACGAACGAGTCGTACGCCGCCTTCGGCGGCGAGCCGGTGGGTGCGACATACGCCGACGGACAGCACTGGGACGACACGCTCTACCCCATCCCCGCCGGCGCCACGCGGGCGATCGTGACGCTTTGGCACCAGACCACCACGCGCGAGTACGCCGAGTTCCTGCGCGACGAGAACCGCACCGACCTGACCGGCCAGGTCGCCTACGACCTCTGGGTGCAGTTCGGCCGCAGCGCGCCGGTCAGCATGGACACCGCGTCCCTCGACCTGTCGAGCGCGTGCACCGGCGCCGACCTCAACTGCGACGGCGCGGTCGACGGCAACGACCTGGGCATCCTGCTCGGGGCATGGGGGACACCCGCGGCCGACCTGAACGGCGACGGCACCACCGACGGCAACGACCTCGGCATCCTGCTCGGCGACTGGGGCTGAGCCCCGTCCGTCACCCGGCCTGCGACTTCAGCCAGCGCTCCACGTAGTGGATGTCGTGGCTCGCCTTTCGGAAGTCCGGGTGGTCGAGCACCTTGAGGTGGAGCGGGATCGTGGTCTTCACCGGGCCGATGCGGAACTCGCGCAGCGCGCCCTTCAGGCGCTCGATGCAGGTGTCGCGGTCGGGGGCGTGCACGATCAGCTTGCCGATCATCGAGTCGTAGTTCGGCGGGATGCGGTAGCCGGCGCGGGCGTGGCTGTCGAGGCGGACACCGGGGCCGCCCGGCGCCGCGTACGTCTCGATCAGGCCGGCCTGCGGCATGAAGCCGCGGTCCGGGTCCTCGGCGTTGATGCGCACCTCGATCGCATGCCCATGCACGCGCACGTCCTTCTGCGCGAAGGGCAGCGGCTCGCCGGCGGCGACGCGGATGCCGGTCTTCACGATGTCCACGCCGGTGATCATCTCGGTCACCGGGTGCTCCACCTGCACGCGGGTGTTCACCTCGAGCATGTAGAAGTTCTGCTTCCGGTCCATCAGGAACTCGACCGTCGCGGCGCCGGAGTACTTCGCCTCGCGAATGAGCTTGGCCGCGCTCATGCAGACGGCGTCGCGCTTGGCGGGATCGACGCCGGGGGCGGGCGCCTCCTCGACGAGCTTCTGGTGGCGGCGCTGGCTGGAGCAGTCGCGCTCGTAGAGGTGCACCGCGTTGCCGTGCTTGTCGCCGATGGTCTGCACCTCGAAGTGGCGGGCCATCTCCAGGAACTTCTCGACGTAGACGCCGCCGTCGCCGAAGGCGGCCGCGGCCTCCTGGCGCGCGGCCTCGATGCCGGCCCGCAGCTCGGCCTCGTCGCGGGCGATGCGCATGCCGCGGCCGCCGCCGCCCGCGCGCGCCTTCACGATCACGGGATAGCCGATCTCGCCGGCCACCTTCACCGCCTCGTCGATGTCCTCGATGGCGTCGTCGGTGCCCGGGAAGACCGGCGTGCCGGTCTGCCGAGCGAGCTTCTTGCAGTTGACCTTGTCGCCGAGGGCGTGCATCGCCTCGGGGCTCGGGCCGATGAACTCGAAGCCGGAGTCGCGGCAGACCTCCGCGAAGTGCGCGTTCTCGCTCAGGAAGCCGTAGCCGGGGTGGACGGCGTCGGCGTGCGACACCTCGGCGGCGGCGATCAGCCGGTCGATGCGCAGGTACGACTCCTTTGACGGCCCGGGTCCGATGCAGATCGCACGGTCGGCCTGCTCGAGCCAGGGGCCTCCCCGGTCGGCGGCGGAGTAGACGCACACCGTCTCGGCGCCGAGCTCGCGGCAGGCTCGGATGATTCGCAGGGCGATCTCGCCGCGGTTGGCGATCAGGACGCGCTTGAACATGGGTGGCCTCGTGCGGG
>VEQS01000093.1 GCA_018883105.1 Phycisphaerales bacterium | reverse complement strand
GGTCGGTGATGCCGAAGGACAGGCCGGAGATGGTCGAGTAGCGGAAGCCGACCTCCTTCATGCGGTCGAGCAGGTCGATGGTGTCGGCCTTGCCGCGGCGGTGGAAGGTGTCGTCGATGACGCGCGCGGCGCCCTTCTTGCTCAGCGCGCAGTTGTAGAAGGGCATGCCGTCCGGCAGGATCTCGTTGAAGAGCAGGCGGCCGAGCGTGGTCAGCGTGCGGCGGTTGGCCGGCAGCGCCTTGGGCTGGTCCTTCTCCTTCTCGACGGACTCGGAGAACCGGTCGAGGCGGACCTCGATCCAGTCATGCAGGTCGATGGCGCCGCGGTCGTAGGCGAGCAGCGCCTCGGCCTGGTCGGCGAAGCGGGGGATGCGGCCCTTCTCGGCGGGGACGTCCTTGAAGCCCACCGTCAGGAAGTACACGCCCATGACGATGTCCTGGGACGGGCTGACGATCGGGTTGCCGTTGGCGGGGCTGAAGACGTTGTGGATCGACATCATCAGCACCTGCGCCTCGGCCTGGGCCTCGACGCTGAGCGGCAGGTGGACGGCCATCTGGTCGCCGTCGAAGTCGGCGTTGTAGCCCGTGCACACCAGCGGGTGGATGCGGATGGCGTTGCCTTCCACGAGCACCGGCTCGAAGGCCTGGATGCCCATGCGGTGCAGGGTGGGGGCGCGGTTCAGCAGGACCGGGTGGTTCTTGATGACCGTCTCCAGGATGTCCCACACCTCGGCGTCGCGCCGCTCGAGCATGCGCTTGGCGCTCTTGATGGTGTCGGCCAGCCCCTGCTCCTTCAGCTTGCGGATGATGAAGGGCTGGTAGAGCTCGAGGGCGATCTTCTTCGGCAGGCCGCACTGCCAGAGCTTCAGCTCCGGGCCGACGACGATGACCGAGCGCGCCGAGTAGTCGACGCGCTTGCCGAGCAGGTTCTCGCGGAAGCGGCCCTGCTTGCCCTTGATCATGTCGGTGATCGACTTGAGCGGGCGGTTGGAGGAGCCCAGCACCGGCCGGCGGCAGCGGCCGTTGTCGAACAGCGCGTCGACGGCCTGCTGGAGCATGCGCTTCTCGTTGCGGATGATGACCTCGGGGGCATTGAGGTCCATCAGCTTCTTGAGGCGGTTGTTCCGGTTGATGATGCGCCGGTACAGGTCGTTGAGGTCGCTGGTGGCGAAGTTGCCGCTCTCCAGCATGACCAGCGGGCGCAGGTCCGGCGGGATCACCGGGATGACGTCGAGCACCATCCAGGTGGGGTCGTTGGGGCTGTTGCGGATGCGCTCGACGATCTTGAGCCGCTTGGACAGGTCCTTCTGCTTCTGCTTGCTCTTGGTGGTCATCAGCTCCTCGCGGAGCTTGATGGCCTCGTCGGCGAGGTCGAGGCGCATCGGCGAGAGCAGCTCGCGCACGGCCTCGGCGCCCATCATCGCGGTGAACGAGCCGGGGCCGAACTTCTCGACGGCCGCGCGGTGCTCGTCCTCGGTGAGCATCTGCTTGAACTCGAGCTCGGTGGAGCCCGGGTCGGTGACCACGTAGTCCTGGAAGTAGACGACCTTCTCGATGTCGCTGGTCTTCATGGCCAGCAGGTTGCCGAGGCGGCTCGGCATGGCCTTGAAGTACCAGATGTGGACGATGGGCGCGGCCAGGTTGATGTGGCCCATGCGCTTGCGGCGCACGCGGCTGTGCGTGACCTTCACGCCGCAGCGGTCGCAGATGATGCCCTTGTACTTGGTGCCCTTGTACTTGCCGCACGCGCACTCGAAGTCGCGCTCGGGCCCGAAGATCCGCTCGCAGAACAGGCCGTCGCGCTCGGGCCGGTAGGTGCGGTAGTTGATCGTCTCGGGCTTCTTGACCTCGCCGAAGCTCCAGCTGCGGATGTCGTTCGGGCCCGCGAGGGTGATCTTCACGGCGCCGATGTCGTTCACGCGGTCGTAGACGTTCTCTGACATTGCTTCACTCGCTCTCTTGGCCGCCCGGGGCGGGGCGGAGGATGCGTCCGGTCAATTGCGGTGCGGTGCGGTCGTGGCGTGCTCAGTCGAGGATGGGCCGGTCGTCGCCGGAGGTCTTCTCGAGCTGGATGTTCATGGCGAGGCCGCGGATCTCGTGGCAGAGGACGTCGAAGACGACCGGCATGCCGGCCTCCAGGACGTTGGTCCCCTTGACCATCGAGTCGTAGATCTTGGTGCGGCCCTCGACGTCGTCGCTCTTGACGGTGAGGAGCTCCTGCAGGACGTAGGCGGCGCCGTACGCCTCCAGGCCCCACACCTCCATCTCGCCGAAGCGCTGGCCGCCGGTGCGCGCCTTGCCGCCCAGCGGCTGCTGGGTGATCAGGCTGTACGGCCCGGTGCTGCGCGCGTGGATCTTGTCGTCCACGAGGTGGTGCAGCTTGAGGACGTACATGTAGCCCACCGAGGTCTTCTGCTTGAACGGCTCGCCCGTGCGGCCGTCGAAGAGCTGGATCTTGCAGGTCTTCGGCATGCGGGCAAGGAGCTCGCGGGGCGAGCCCGCGTCCTTGCCCGTCTCCTCGAAGGCCTTGAGGCGGGACTCGACGTGCCGGTTGGCGTCGTCGATGGCCTCGAAGATCTCGGCCTCGGTGGCTCCGTCGAACACGGGCGTGATGGCCTGGAAGCCCAGGACCTGCGCCGCCCAGCCCAGGTGCAGCTCGAGGATCTGGCCGACGTTCATGCGGCTCGGCACGCCGAGCGGGTTGAGCAGCACGTCGACCGACGTGCCGTCCTCGAGGAACGGCATGTCCTCCTCGGGCACGATGCGGGCGATGACGCCCTTGTTGCCGTGGCGGCCGGCCATCTTGTCTCCCACCGAGAGCTGGCGCTTGGTGGCGACGTAGACCTTGACCATCTCCAGCACGCCGGAAGGCAGCTCGTCGCCGCGCTTCATGTGGCCGACCTTGCGCTCCTTCTCGGCGGAGATCGCCTTGATGCGCGGCCAGAACTGGCCGTAGGTGACCATGGCGGCGTCGCGCGCCTCCTTCGAGCCCTTCATCCACTTGTCGGAGAAGTTCTCGATCTGCTCGAGGATGACCTCGTCGATGTCGCTGGCGCCCACCTTCTGGCGGGTGCTCGGGTCGACCATCTCCGCGCCGAGGGCCTGGTTCACCAGGGCCACCATCTGCTTGAAGAGGCCGATGGCCTTCTTGTCCATCGACTCCTCGTACTCGGCGATGTCCTTCTTGAGCTGCTTCTTCTGCTCCTCGTTCTGGTGCATCCGGCGGCTGAACCGCCTGGCTCCGATGACCACGCCCTCGGTGCCGGCCGGCACCTCCAGCGAGTCGTTCTTGACGTCCTCGCCGGCGCGGCCGAAGATCGCGTGCAGCAGCTTCTCCTCGGGGCTGAGCTCGGACTTCGACTTCGGGCTCACCTTGCCGACGAGGATGTCGCCCGGGGCGACGCGCGCGCCGACCCGGATGACGCCGAACTCGTCGAGGTTGCGCAGCATCTTCTCGGAGACGTTCGGGATGTCCGCGGTGAACTCCTCGCGGCCGAGCTTGGTCTCGCGGATCTCCACCTCGAAGCTCTCGATGTGGATGGACGTGAAGACGTCCTCCCGCACCAGGCGCTCGTTGATGACGATGGCGTCCTCGAAGTTGTAGCCGTCGAAGGTGTTGAAGGCCACCAGGACGTTCTTGCCGATGGCGAGCTCGCCGCGGGTGGTGGACGCGCCGTCGGCGATGATGTCGCCGGCCTTCAGCTTCTGCCCGGGCTTCACGATCGGGCGCTGGTTCTGGCAGGTGCGCTCGTTGAGCCCGGCGAACTTGCGCAGGACGTACTCGTCGGCGTTGTCGATGATGATCCGCTCGCCGTCGACGTACGTCACCTGGCCGCCGCGGAGGGCCTTCACGATCATGCCCGAGTGCGTGCCGACCACGCGCTCCATGCCCGTGGCGACGCACGGCGGGTCGCTCTTGACGAGCGGGACCGCCTGGCGCTGCATGTTCGAGCCCATGAGCGCGCGGTTGGCGTCGTCATGCTCGAGGAAGGGGATGAGCGACGCGCTGACGCCGACGATCTGCTTGGGGCTGATGTCGACGTACTGCACCTCGTCGGGCTCCACCAGCACCAGGTCGACGTCGTTGGACTCGTCCTTGTCGGTGCGGCGGCGCGCGAGGACCTTCTCCATCTTCTCGTTGCGCAGGTTGGCGATCTTGCCCTGCGCGTCCATGGCGTCCGAGGGCGCCAGGATGTGCTTCAGCTCCTCGTCGGCGCGCAGCTTGGAGATGCGCCCGGTCACCCTTCCGCCCTTGACCTCGCGGTAGGGCGTCTGCAGGAAGCCGTAGTCGTCGATCTCGGCGTAGATGCCCAGCGACGCGATCAGGCCGATGTTGGTGCCTTCCGGCGTCTCGATCGGGCAGATGCGGCCGTAGTGCGAGATGTGCACGTCGCGCACCTCGAACCCGGCGCGCTTGCGGTTGAGGCCGCCCGGCCCCAGGGCCGAGAGGCGGCGCTCGTGGACCAGGGTGGAGAGCGGGTTCGTCTGGTCGACCACCTGCGAGAGCTCGCTGCGGCCGAAGAAGAACTCGATGGCGCTGGAGATGCTCTTGGAGTTGACGAGGTCGGCGATCTTGCCGATCTCGCCCGGCTCCTTGACGCTCATGCGCTCCTGGACGGTGCGCTTGAGCTTGAGGAAGCCCTTGCGCATCTCCTCGGTGGCCAGCTCGTCGAGCGTGCGCAGCCGGCGGTTGCCGAGGTGGTCGATGTCGTCGATGAAGCGGTCCTTCGCCTGCCCGCGCAGGTCGAGGATGAAGCGGATGACGGCCAGGAAGTCCTCGGCGCGGATGCGCTGCATCTCCTCGCCCACCTTGCGGTACTTCGGGTCGTGCTCGAACTTCCGGTTGATGCGGAAGCGGCCGACGCGGCCGAGGCGGTAGCGGCTGTCGTCGAAGAACTTCTCCTCGAACAGCTTGCGCGCCTTGTCGACCTGCGGCGGGTTGCCCGGGCGCAGGCGGCCGTAGATCTTGAGCAGGGCGGCCTCGTGCTCGGTGACCTCGGCCAGGAAGTCCAGCTTCTCCTCGGCGAGCGTGTTGAGGATGAGCGGGTCCGCCGGGTCGGCGATCACGCGCATGCTCTTCAGGCCGCTCTCCATGATGCTCTTGATGGCGTCGCCGATGGGCGCGCCGACGCGGCACAGCTCCTCGCCGGTCTCGGCGATCACGATGGGCTCCGCCGCATAGTGCGTCGGCAGCACCTTCTTCACGGGGAGGTCCTCGATCTCGTAGAACTCCTCGAGGATGCGCTCGGTGGTGGAGTACTTCTCGTCGAGCGCGCGCATGAAGGTGGTGGCGGCCAGCTTCGTGCTCTGGTCGATGCGCATCGCGAGCATGTCGCGCTTGTTGACCTCGAGCTCGATCCACGAGCCGCGCTCGGGGATGATGCGGCTCGAGTGCAGCGGGCGGTCGCCCACGCGCGAGGCGACGCTGAAGTCGACGCCGGGGCTGCGGTGCAGCTGGCTGACGATCACGCGCTCGGCGCCGTTGACGATGAACTCGCCGCCACCCATCATGATCGGGATGTCGCCGAGGTAGATGTCCTCCTCGGTGACGGGCTCGCCCTCGCCCTTGCTGAGGCGCACGGTCACGCGCAGCGGGCGGCCGTACGTCAGGCGCAGCTCGCGGCACTCCTCGGGCGTGTAGCGCGGCTCCTCCAGCCGGTAGTGGAGGTACTCGAGCTTCATCGCCATGTCGTACGACTCGATCGGGAAGATCTCGCGCAGCAGCGCCTCGAGGCCGAGCCTCGGGTCGCGCTCCTTGGGATCCTTCCGCAGCTGGAGGAAGCGGTCGTACGCCTCCTGCTGGACCTTCATCAGGTCAGGAACCGGGTCAGCTTCGCCGCGCTTCTTCGAGAAATCGCGGATGGTGTTCGTCGACATGGTGTGATCGCCTCTCGTTCCGAAAGCGAAAGAGACAAAGGGGCCTGGAGCCCTCTCGTGTTCAGTTCAACTGTTTGGTGGGTGCCGCCGCCAAGATCGAAGAGCGTACCCAAATCCCGGAAGGGCGGCAAGGATCGGCATTCCGATGGCACGCGCTTTGCACAAACTGGGGAATCGCGTTATAGGACATGGATTATCTGCCCGTCGAACGTGGGCGCCTCGGCTGAGCACGCCCAAAAGCGCGCGAGCCCGGCCGAGTGAGGCCGGGCTCGCGGAAGGTTCGGACAGGGCAGGCGAGGCTTACTTGACCTCGACCTTGGCGCCGGCGCCCTCGAGGGCGGCCTTGAGCTTGTCGGCGTCTTCCTTGGAGATCTTCTCCTTGACGGCCTTCGGCGCGCCATCGACCATCGCCTTCGCGTCGGCCAGGCCGAGGCCGGTGGCCTCGCGGACGACCTTGATGACGTTGATCTTGTTGGCGCCGGCCTCCTTGAGGATGACGTCGAACTCGGTCTGCGCGGCAGCGGCCGGGGCAGCGTCGCCGCCACCGCCAGCAGCCATCATCACGGCGCCGCCGGCGGCGGGCTCGATGCCGTAGGTGTCCTTCATGTAGTCGGCGAGGTCGACCGCGTCCTTGAGGGACAGGGCGGCGATCGAGTCGCCGAGGGTCTTGATCTTCGCGTCGAACGTCTTGGCTTCGGTGGCAGTCATGGTGTGCTCCAGCTCTCGTGCTGTACCTCCGAGTGGAACCGGAACACCCGGTTTTTAACCCCCTGCGGGGGCCAGTCGGACGGTGGATGGATGAAGTGAATGGACGGTGCGGCCGGTCAGCCGGCCTTGGCGGCGATGGTCTCGCCCTTCTCGAGGCGGGACTCGATCTCCTTGACGATTCCCATCACGCGGCCTCCCGGGCCCTTGACGGCACCCATGAGGTTGCGCGCCGGCGACAGGACCAGGGTGACGACGTTGGACTGGGCCTCGGCCCGGGTGGGCATCTTGCTCAGCTTGTGGACGCCGGCGGGGCCCTCGTAGACCACGCCCTCCAGGATGGCGGCCTTGAAGACGAACTTCTCGACGGTCTTCGCCCACTTCACCAGGTCGCGCGCGAGGTCGATCACGCTGTCCTGCGAGTAGACGAGGGCCGACGGACCGGCGAGGTGCGGGGCGAGCGGCTCGAGCGCGTGGCCCTTGAAGGCCTCGCGGGCGAGCGCGTTCTTGACGACGGCGACCCGCACGCTCTTGCGCGCGAAGTCGTTGCGCATCTTGTTGGTGGCGGGGGCATCGAGGCCCCGGATCTCCACCAGCACCGCGCCTTCGACGCCGGTGAACCGCTTGCGGTACTCGGCGACGATCATGCTCTTGACGGGCTTGGACATGGGTGTGCTCCTGTGTGTTCCGTGCCGGGACTCAGACGGCCACGGGGACGCCGGGGCTCATGCAGCCTGCCACGACGCACTTCTTCACGTAGGTGCCCTTGGCGGTGGAGGGCTTGGCCTTGAGGATCGCCTGGACGAACGCGTTCAGGTTGTCGACGAGCTTGTCGTCGCTGAAGGACATCTTGCCGATGACGCCGTGGACGTTGCCCGCGTCGTCGTTGCGGTACTCCTGCTTGCCGGCGGCGTACTCCTTGACGGCCTCGGGGACGTTGGGGGTCACCGTGCCCGCCTTGGGCGAGGGCATGAGGCCCTTGGGGCCGAGCACCTTGCCGAGCTTGCTCACGACGCGCATCATGTCGGGGCTGGCGACGGCGACGTCGAAGTCCATCCAGCCGCCCTCGATCCTGGCGACCAGCTCCTCCGCGCCCGCCTCGACCGCGCCGGCGGCCTTGGCTGCCGCGACCTTGTCGGGTCCGCAGAACGCCACCACGCGCGCGCTCTTGCCGATGCCGTGGGGCAGGGCGATGGAGCCGCGCAGCGCCTGGTCGGCCGCCTTCGGGTCGATGCCGAGGTGGAAGACGACGTTGACGGTCTGGTCGAACTTCGGGGCCTTGAACTTGCGCAGTGCGGCGACCGCGTCGGCCGGGGCGACCGGGGCCTTGACCACGTGCTCGTTGCAGGCGCGCATGCGCTTGCCGTTGCCGACGACCTTCTTCTTCTTGACGAGTGACATGGCTTACATCCCCTCCACGGTGACGCCCATCGAGCGGGCGCTTCCCGCGACGATCCGCATGGCGGCCTCGACGCTGGTGGTGTTCAGGTCCTTGAGCTTCTCCTCGGCGATCTTCTGCACCTGCGCCTTGGTGATCTTGCCCACCTTCTGGGTGTTCGGCGCGCCAGACCCCTTCTCGATCTTGATCGCGTCCTTGATGAGCGCGGAGACCGGCGAGGTCTTGATCTCGATGTCGAAGCTCTTGTCCGCGTAGACGGTGACGACGCAGCCGACCATGCGCCCGTTGAGCGCCTTGGTCAGGTCGTTGAACTTCGTGATGAACTGGCCGGGATTGACGCCGTTGGCGCCGAGCACGGGTCCGAGCGGCGGGGCCGGGGTGGCCTTTCCGCCCGGGGCCATGAGCTTGAACTGCTTGGTGACCTTCTTGGCCATTGGTTCCTACCTCCGACCGAGCCGGCCCTCCTTCGGGCGCCCGCAGGGTTCCAAGAGCCTGCGGCGGATCAGTCGTACGAGCGGTGCGGGATGAAGAGGGAAAAGTGTAGCGAAAGCGCCGCGCCATTCAAGGGGCGTCGCGACTCGGGCGGGGCCGCCGTTATCGGCAGTGCGTCAGCTGCCCCAGTCAGCTGCCCCAGTGGCCGAGCAGGTCGCCCAGGTCGATGCCGTCGATCGCCCCGTCGCGGTTGAAGTCGGCCGGGCCGGTGCCGGGGCCCCACGCACCCAGGAGCACGCCGAGGTCAAGCCCGTCGACCCAGGCGTCGCCGGTGAGGTCGAACCGGTTGACGATGCCGCCGCGGGAGAGACGGGCCGCCGCGATCGGCGCGCGCGCGATGCCGGGGCCCTCGAGCCGGGCGATGCAGCCCGCGCCGCCGCCGGCCTCGAAGAACTCGATGCGCAGGGCGTGCTTGCCGGGGGCAAGTGCGATGCTCCCCGATCGTTCGACCATGCCGTGGACGCCGTCATTGTTGACCACCACGGCGTCACCGATGAGCAGGCGCGAACCATCGTCGCTCTCGAGGCTGAACACGTGGATGCCTGCCTGGTCGACGCGGACCCAGCCTTCCCACGTGGCGCCCACGTTGTCGGCGCGAAACGACGTGGCGAAGTTCCCGCCCGTCGACGGGTAGTTGACGTCGGGCTGCGTGGTGGTGGCGATGGGCGTGAGGGCGGCGAAGTCCGGCAGCTGCTGCGGGTTGTCGAGGGCGAAGTACCGGGTGACCAGGCTGGGCACGTCACCGACCGGGTTGTCCGGCCAGCGGACCGGGACGACGGCGACGGTCGCCTCGATCCGCGACGTGACCGCGCCGGACTGCTCGCGCACCACGTAGCCGAACCGGTCGGTGCCCACGAACGAGGGCGGCGCCCAGACGCGCACCACCGGTCGGGCACCCGCGGTCTCCGGCGGCACGATTGTGACCGCGTGCCCGGCGGCGCTGGTCGGCTCGACCGACTCGAGCGACACCGCCTCGCAGTTGGCGGCTTCCTCGTTGGCCAGCACGTCGGCGAGCGCCGGCTGGCCCTGCATCACGACGATGGTCTCCGCCACGGCCGCCGGCGGCGATGCGCCCGCCACGGTGTTGCACGAGGCGGCCATGTAGGTCTCGATCGATTCGCGGCTCAGCGGATGGAACCCGAGCTGGATGTTCGCCATGCCTCCCGCGCACAGGTGGCAGTAGCTCATGATGGTGCCGCTCGTGGTGCAGACCTGCTCGGCCTGGCACTGGCCGAAGTAGCCGTTCGGCGCGCAGCGGTCGGCGGGCTCCGGGCAGTGGTTGTGCGTGTGCGGCGCACCCACGTTGTGCCCGATCTCGTGGGCGGTCACCATGATGTCCCAGTTGCCGCCCGCGTTGTTCACCAGCGGGTAGGGAAAGGACCCTGCAAGGTTCGCGGAGACCGAGTAGCCGTACGAGCCGCACGCCGCGCGCAGCCACGCGACGCCGCCGCCGAGGCCGCGGCCGCTGAGCATCGCGGCGAGGTCGCGCGGGACGCTTCCCATGTCGGCGACCCAGTGGTCCCGGAACTGGAAGAGCTGGTTCGTCGTGTTGTTGCCGTCCCAGGGGTCCTCGGGCGTCTCCCAGAGGCGAAGGTAGGAGACATGCGGGCGGATCTGGGTGTCGGCGTCGTAGATCTGCAGGATGCCGGCGAACAGGGTGGCGACGTAGCCCGCGCAGGCGGCGGTCGGGTCGGGCGCGCCGCCGAAGCGCTGCCAGAGCTCGTGGTCGGTCTCGACCGCGATGCGCAGCTGCCGGCATGGTGCGGTGGCCGCGGCGCCGCCCTCGGGCTCGGGCTGTTGCGGCAGGCCGTCGGCGGTGCATTCCCAGGCATCCCAGCGGAACGCATCGGGCGGCAGTTCGGCGACCATGAAGCTGGCAAGCGGGCCCGCGGTGCCGGCCGGCGGACCGGAGAGGATCGCGGTCCCGGCGGACGTCTGGACGAAGCCCATCGTCCCCGCGGCGGACCGCGCGAGCATGGCGCGTCCGTCCGCGTCGCCTTCGACGGTGCCGATCCAGTACTGCGCGTCGGGGCGTGCGACGTCGCGCTCCTCGATGCGTCCGTCCTCCGTTCGGCGCGCGACGACGATCCGCGCGTCGGCCGTGAACGGCTCGACGCGGTGGAGCACGAGCGTCGCGGTTCGGCCCGGGCCAAGCGGCATGTCGCGGAGGCGGACGTGCGTGTCGCCGGCCATGGTCGCCCATGCCCCGTCAACCGCTTCCAGCGCCACGACGCTCCCGGCCAGGTGCCCGGGAACCATCGCGGCGGCCGGCCGGAACGGCGCGGGCATCGAGCGCTCGGCGACGTCGGCGAGGGCGGCGGGGACGAGGGCGACGGCAAGTGCCGCCGACGCGAGCAGGTCTCGGATCTTCACGATGAAGAGAGGGTAGCCCGGGCGGCGGGCGGGGGAACCCCGTGCCGAGGACTTCGTGCGGGACGGCGTCCCGGCCCACGGGCCTCGCCCGTTAGCGGACGGCCAGGCAGCACATCAGTTCCACCCCGGTGGCGATGGCATCGTCGTTGAAGTCGAAGTCCGGGGCGTGGAGCGGCGGGTATGGCTCGCCGCCGCGGGCGAGGCCGAGCGTCCAGTAGCAGCTGGGGACGTGCGCGCCGTAGAAGGCGAAGTCCTCGCCGCCCATCACCGGGGCGGCCATGTCGTGCACCCTCGCGTCGCCGAGCGCCTCGCGGGCGACGGACCGGAAGCGGGCCACCGCGGCCGGGTGATTCACGGTGACGGGGTATCCCCGCTGCAGGTCGCACGTGGCGCGGCATCCGTGCGCCTCGGCGATCCCGTGCGCGATCCGCTCGACGCGGCGCTCGACGAGGCACCGCGTCTCCTCGCTCAGCGACCGCAGGGTTCCCCGGAGCACGGCGCGGTTCGGGATCACGTTGAAGGCCGAACCCGCCTCGATCACCGTCACGCTGACGACGGCGGCCTCGAGCGGCGGCACGTTGCGTGCGACGACCGACTGCAGCGCCGTCACCATGGCTGCCGCGCACACGATCGGGTCCGCCGACCGGTGCGGCCACGCAGCATGTGCGCCCTGGCCGTCGATCGCGATCTCGAAGCGGTCGCTCGCCGCCATCATCGCGCCGTCCCGGGTGGCGACGTGGCCGAGCTCGAGCTCGGGCCAGCCGTGCAGCGCGTGGATCTCGGCCACCGGGCATCCGAGGCGCGAGCCATCGAGCGCGCCGTCCTCGACCATGCGCCGTCCGCCCGCGCCGCCTTCCTCCGCGGGCTGGAAGACGAGGGTCACCGGCCGCGGCAACGGGTGGTGCGACG